>NZ_JAMPNQ010000012.1:0-255673 GCF_028479445.1 Providencia sp. PROV210 | reverse complement strand
AAAGATCACTGAAATAATTCTAATCATTATTTACCAGATATTGCTTTTAGTTCTATCCCTCACCTTATTATTATCACGTTTGTAGATAAAAACGCCATTAAATGTAAATGCTATAGATTAACATTGTTAAATTGATGTTTAATTATGTTGGTAATATACTATTAAAAATGGTTATTTTTATCTAATCAAGTTATTGCGTAGCTAAAAGGATGGATTTATGTTCATCCAATAGGTGGATAAAATGAAAAGCAAGAATAGTGAAATTTTTGAACAGATTATTTCTGTTAATAAACAGCAAGAAAATGAATTTAATAATGGTCAGGATGGTGCTCTAATTCTTTCTTTATTAATGATATTTTTAATTCCGCTCTCTTTGTTTGTTATGATGAAAAATTATGTAGGAATGGATAATAGTCTTATCGCTACTATTGGGGTTGTTGCACTAAGTTTATTGATTGCTATCGTTTTATATAAGTCTTTGAAAATTAATACTCGTTTTATTGAAAAACGCCCTATGTTAGAGAGACTTCTATCTCAATATAGTCCGAATGATAAAAATGAATTTGAAAAATTACAGCTTGAAAGCCAGCGTGAACCAAGCTTACTTTATAAACTCGTTGATGACTGGCTACAAACCGAAAAGATGTTGGCAGTTACGGTCAAATGAAGTGTTAACTTATTTTTATGATAAAAATCTCCCTATACCTACAGGGAGATTTTTGTATGAATTGTTTGTTGATATGCCTAAAGCATGCAAATTGTCGTTTTAGTCAATGTTATTACCAGTTTTGACCAAGAAAATAAGCTAATTCAAGTGACTGCATCCTATTTAGTCTAGGGTCACACAGGGTCTGATACTTATAAGATATATCGTTGGTATTGATTTCTTGAAGTCCACCCGTACATTCAGTGACATCTTTTCCTGTCATTTCTAAGTGTAATCCACCAGGGTGTATTCCTGCATTTTTTAATACACTGATAAATTGCAAAACCTCATTTTTCATATCTGAAAAATGCCTTGTTTTATATCCGCTGTTTGTACCCTTTGTATTCCCATGCATTGGATCAATCATCCAAATTACAGGAGCACCGTGGTTTTTTACGGCGGCGATTAGGTTAGGTAATGAATCAAGAATATTATTAACCCCCATTCTGATAATCAATATTATTTTTCCTAACTCATTGTTAGGGTTTAATTTATCAATCAGTTCTATAAGGGTTTCTGAACTTATTTTTGGGCCACATTTAATACCAATAGGATTCTCTATGCCTCTTAAGTATTCAACGTGTGCTTGATCGATATCTCTCGTTCTTTCACCCACCCAGACCATATGAGCTGAGCAGTTATACCATTTTTGATCACTTGAATCCTGTCGTGTCATCGATTCTTCATACGGAAGTAGCAATGCTTCATGGCTGACATACATAGACTTTGAGGTGTTATCTTTGTTAGAAAGATAGCTAGAGGTCCGATAAAGCTCTTCTAAAAAATGTATATAGTGAGACTGTTCGGTTGACCCAGGATAAATTTTTATGTTGCAGCGATAAGAGTACTCGGGAGATTCAGATGAATTCACCGCTCTAATTAAATTCAACGTTGCAGATGAATGATAATATGCGTTCAACATTCTATGGGGGTCAGGTGTCCGGCTGGCATCAGTAAAGTCTAGCCCATTAATAATTTCACCTCGGTAGCTAGGCAGTTCTATCCCATCCTGCGTTTCAAATGGGTTACTACGGGGTTTCGCATATTGTCCTGCGATTCTGCCTATATTGATAATGGGTAGTTTAATTGATTGATGTATTAATCCTGCCATCTGACCAAAAGTATAAATCAGATCTTTAATTACTGTTGATTTACAACTATCAAAGGATTCTGCGCAATCACCTCCTTGTAATATAAAAGCCTTACCTTCTGTAGCGAGGGAAAGTGTTTTTTTAAAATGTCTAATTTCTGAAGCAAGTACGAGTGGCGGGTAGCTTTTTAGACGAGTTTGATAATATTGCAAAGCACACTGATCAGGATATTCTGGGTTCTGCTCAATGGGAAAATCTTTCCATGAAGATGGAGACCATGAATTTAGCGAGTTTTTCTTAAAGAAAGGATAGCCTTCAGCGTTAGAAATATCGTCATGTTTTCCCGTAATGACGTCATAATCGAAAGAATGTAACATATCCACTCCTTAACTATGAAACTAGGCACATCTGGGTATTACTGGTGTTTCATAGTTACTATTTGAAATAGAGCATTAGGTCAAAAAAGACAATAACGGCCTATAAAAATGCTAAATGCATCTTTAATGGTTTAATTATCTCAATATATTTAAGGCAAGTAGTCGCCCAATATGGGCAATAATGCTGCTTTAAATTCTGGTGAAAACTAATCTTAAGGTATTAATATCTCCTAGGAACAGTCAGCTTTCTTCTGGGAAGTATTAAGGTAAGTTTCAATCGATCCATTTTGTCTTGCCAAATAGTCTTCTCTAATTGGCGTATACACATCGATAACTTCTGATGGCTCTAGTGCTTCAGCATCATGGGTAGCCCAAGAGGGAATGATAAAAGAGTCACCGGCATGTAAATACACCGTTCTTCCATCAACCGTTAAACGCAATGACCCTTTTAAGATAGTTGTTGCAGTCTCATGTTCATGCACATGCTCAGGAATGATTGCGTGTGGTTTAAACGTCCAAAATGCCATGGTAAAGCCGGTTCCATGGATAAATTTTGCTTGTATTTTACTTTCTTCACCTTCGCTACGGTTCAGATCCATATCGTAGGAGGTCATTTCATTCGATAAAAATAGACTCATGATGCACCCTTATTTTGGGATGAAAGATATGATTAGTTGATTTTTGTATGAATGGAGAATCCCATAGGCACGGGACCAAAATCATGCAAGATAGTTAAGTGATTACTTTCGGCAGCTTTAAGCGTTGTAATGCAGGCATCAACTGTGCCTTTTGCACACTGTAATGCGGACTCACTATTTGAATTAAATAAAATAGACTCTATGCTAGGATTTAAATGATGTATTTCAGAAATTAAATCTTTAGGTGCAGGATGTGAACCTACGGATTTAATTTTCTTAAACTCATTGAATCGACTAGCAAATAACATATTGTGTGTATCCATTACAAAGCAATCTGTTAATTTTAATAAATTTAAATTTTTAAAAACGATATTATGTAAATAAGGATAAACAATACAGCCAAGTAAAATACAGTCTGTATCTTTTTTTATTTTTTCTACTGCATCTTCTAACGTTTCATGAAGTATGACATTTCCATGAAGTTTTTTTTGCTCTAACCAATAATGGGCAGCTTTTTCACAATTTGTATCTTTAGGTCCTAATGTATGGATGTTAAACATAATATTATTACCTCTCGCTAATTTATATTCTTCCTGTTTCGTTAATTAACTCTGGTAATCGCTGACCAGACTTTATTTTTGTCAACATGGTGTTTTCAGTGCTACTAATTGAAATTGCTTCACTAATTACTTTGTCGATTAAATTAAATGGAATAACGACAGAGCCATTTTCATCGGAAATAATTAAATCTCCAGTATGTATAATGTTATCTTCGATTCTACAGCTAGTACCTGTTTCACTTACACAGTAAGCCCCCTGTGTATCAGACGGTATTATGTTACTTGCAATGACTGGGATATCTAGCTCTCTAAGCTCACTGATATCTCTTACTGCTCCTCCTAGGATGATGGCATTAAATCCCAACTTTTGAAAATAGGTACAGCTCATTCCTCCTGCCAGTGCTGCATGCTTGAGTAAATCTCCGGCACCAGCCACGTAGACTAATCCATCAGCGGAGTTCAGTTCAGGTACAAGAAATTGGCGCACTTGTTCCCAAGTTGAGGGTTGTTTATCTGTGATACTTTTCCCTTTTTTAACCAGTCTCCATTGAACGGTATAAGCCTGTCCTACCGTGTAATAATTAGTAATATTTAAAGATAATAACTGATGAGATAATACATCACCGGATTTAAGTCCATCTAATATATCTATAATGGTTGATGTACTTATTTTAAGTGACTTTATTTTATCTATTATATTTGAGTCTATTTTTTCCATCATGATTATTTATTTACCTTTAGTTGGAATAATTGGCAATTTAATTAATAGTTCTAATCCATAAAATTAGCAAGGTTAAAAATGCAATAATTTTTAGTAGAATTGTATTAATGGTTATTTTTTTATAAAAAATAAAGTTATATTTATATGAAAACAAAGCATTAGTTATCTAATAATTTTATTGTCATAATTTATTTTTATTTGGCTATAAGTAAGTATTGTTTTTTATATTGTGATTATAAGGACTTAGTTTCAATTATTTATTGTTATTATGTTTATTATAAATAATATAAATATTTTCCATTGTATTAAATTAACTCATTGTTATTTTAGAAATAAAAAAACGACTCAAAGAGTCGTTTTTCAGAGAAATAAAAATATTAATTTAGTGGGATTTACCTTGCTCTATACCAAGACCAATCTGTGAGCGAATAAATTGCTCTTTAAATCGAGATCTCTCCATCTTACCTTGCTCTGAATTATCCGTAACAGAGAATAACCATGAAGCCACAAATGCGACAAGCATAGAGAAAATGGCTGGGTATTCGTACGGATAAATAGGTTTATCATGGTGTAAAATGGTTACCCAGATTGTAGGGCCTAAGATCATTAACACCACCGCAGTAATGAGCCCTAACCAGCCACCGGCAAGAGCACCACGCGTTGTTAGTTTGCTCCAATACATTGATAGCAGAATGATTGGGAAGTTACAGCTTGCAGCAATGGAGAACGCTAAGCCAACCATGAAGGCAATATTTTGCTTTTCAAATAAAATACCTAAACCGATAGCGACAAAGCCTAAGATAACGACGGTGATTTTGGAGACTCTCAGCTCATCTCGCTCATCTGCTTTACCATTCTTCATTGCCATCGCATATAAGTCATGGGACACAGCTGAAGCCCCTGCTAAGGTTAATCCAGCAACAACCGCTAAAATAGTGGCGAAGGCTACGGCAGAAATAAAGCCAAGGAAGAAATTGCCACCTACCGCATCGGCAAGGTGAATCGCGGCCATATTGGTGCCACCAATTAATGCCCCTGCGGCATCTTTAAAGGCGGGGTTTGAACCCACCAGAACGATAGCACCAAATCCAATAATAAAGGTCAGTATGTAGAAATAACCGATAAATCCAGTTGCGTAGAATACGCTTTTACGTGCTTCTTTAGCATCACTTACCGTGAAGAATCGCATAATAATATGGGGCAGACCGGCAGTACCAAACATTAACGCTAACCCAAGAGATAGGGCGGATATGGGATCGGAAACTAAGCCTCCGGGACTCATAATCGCAATACCGTTTTTATGAACTGCCACCGCCTCTTTGAATAAGGTATTGAAATTAAATCCAACATGTTTCATGACCATAACCGCCATGAAAGTTGCTCCGGCTAGCAATAAGATTGCCTTGATAATTTGTACCCAAGTGGTTGCTAACATTCCGCCAAACAAAACATAAAGCACCATTAAGATACCGACAATCACTACCGCAACGTGGTAATTCAATCCGAAGAGTAATTCGATATCGCCAGTTAGCGCCTCAGAAAAAGCCATCGATGAGGTAAAAAACAGAATAAGCGAGAGTAAGACTTTCATTTTTCTACCTCTTGTAAAATTTCCGCGGTTAAACGGTCATATTCCCCGTTTGCACGGATAACATATAAACCCGTTAGGATAAATGAAATAACGATGAGCCCAACCCCAACAGGGATACCTCTTGTGATATAGGAGCCTTCAGAAATGGGGGTTCCTAGCCAGCTAGGATCAAACGCGATAAGAAAAATAAAACCAACATACAGAACTAATGTTATTGCAGATAATAACCATGAAAAGCGACTACGTTTTCTCACCAGTTCTTGGAAGCGAGGGTTATCCTCTACCTTTTCGTAAGCAGTAGCATTCATCAGAGTTCTCCTCTGTTATTGTATAATTGGTATACTCTTTTTCCTCAAAGGGCAGATTTTAGGGCTACGTTTGGCTACCCACAGAATTAACTGGGTATTTTGGCGAACTCTATTTCTACTTATTGAATGATACTGAGTATTTATTAAAGGTCGCCCGTAGGCGACCTGTAGGGTTATGACATACTCATTGACTGTTTTTCTTCTAGCAGTTTTTCGACAACACCTGGATCTGCCAGTGTGGAGGTATCTCCAAAGTTACTGGTGTCCCCTGATGCAATTTTTCGAAGGATGCGGCGCATTATTTTGCCGGAACGTGTTTTTGGTAAAGAATCTGTCCAATGTAAAACATCTGGGGTTGCAATCGGGCCAATTTCTTTACGAACCCAATTACGAACTTCGGTATACAGTTCTGGTGATGGCTCTTCACCGGATATCAACGTGACATAGGCATAAATTGCCTGACCTTTGATACTGTGAGGAATACCGACGACAGCGGCTTCTGCAACTTTTGGATGTGAAACGAGAGCTGACTCAATTTCTGCGGTACCTAAACGGTGGCCAGAAATATTCAGAACATCATCCACACGTCCGGTGATCCAGTAGTAACCGTCCTCATCACGGCGAGCACCATCACCACTAAAGTACATACCTTTAAAGGTAGAAAAATAGGTTTGTTCAAAGCGCTCATGGTCACCAAATAGTGTACGAGCTTGACCTGGCCATGAATCCACAATCACCAAGTTACCTTCTGTTGCGCCATCAAGTGGTTCGCCGAGGTTATCGACCAGTGCAGGACGAACACCAAAGAAAGGTAAGGTTGCAGACCCCGGTTTTAAGACAGTAGCTCCCGGCAGCGGGGTGATCATGAAGCCACCAGTTTCTGTTTGCCACCACGTATCAACCACAGGGCAGCGGCTATTTCCCATTTTCTTATAGAACCATTCCCATGCTTCTGGGTTGATAGGTTCACCAACGGATCCCAAAATACGCAGAGAATCTCGGCGAGTACCTTCAATGGCCTTATCACCTTCAGCCATTAATGCACGGATAGCTGTTGGGGCGGTATACAGGATATTGACTTGGTGTTTATCTACCACTTGAGCCATACGATTAACGGCAGGATAGTTTGGAACACCTTCAAACATCAGCGTTTTAGCACCATTGGACAGCGGCCCATACAGTAAATAACTGTGACCTGTTACCCAGCCAACATCTGCTGTACACCAATAGACCTCATTCTCATGATAATCAAAGGTATATTTAAAGGTGAGGGTGGCATATACCAAGTAACCACCTGTGGTGTGGAGAACCCCTTTCGGTTTTCCTGTTGAACCGGAGGTATACAGAATAAATAAAGGGTCTTCCGCATTAATTTCTTCAGGAGGACAGTCTGCGCTCATACCTTCGGTGAGCTCATGCCACCAAAGATCTCGGCCTTCAACCCAGCTTGGTGCATTACCCGTACGGCGGTAAACAATCACGTTAGAAACCGTCGTGACTTGCGGATTCATCAAGGCATCATCGACATTCTTTTTCAGCGGAATAGCGCGCCCTGCACGTAACCCCTCATCTGAAGTTATGATCAACTTAGCTTTACAGTCGATAACTCGACCAGAAACCGCTTCTGGAGAGAAGCCTGCAAAAATAACAGTGTGGATAGCTCCGATACGTGCGCAGGCTAACATTGCGACAGCAGCTTCCACCACCATTGGCATATAGATAGCAACAACGTCTCCTTTACGGATACCTTGTTTTTTCAGCACATTAGCAAACTGACACACATCGTGGTGCAGTTCACGGTAAGTGACATTTTTTGATGCAGAAGGGTCATCACCCTCCCAGATAATGGCAGTTTGGTCGCCTCGAGTAGCAAGGTGACGGTCTAAGCAATTGGCACTGAGGTTGAGGGTGCCATCTTCAAACCACTGGATATTGATATGCCCAGGATCGAAAGAGGTATTTTTAACGCGAGTGTAAGGTTTAATCCAATCAACGATTTTTCCTTTTTCGCCCCAGAATCCTTCGGGGTCTTGAATAGAGCGTCGGTACTCATCGTTATACTGTTGTTCGTTAATCAGGGCATTTTTTGCAATATCAGCAGGAACGGAATGTTTAGTTATTTGAGTCATATTATTATCTCCTTGCAGATGTTAATAATATGTCAAAAAACAGTTAACTGAAGTATCGATGCTTATTTTGTTTTTCTTTTGAGCGGAAGATCACGTATTAATAGTCATAGGATTTGCAGTATGATCATTTGATGCTAAATGCTTGTTTGGAATTAAACTCTACAAATATAACCATTATTGAAATTAAAGAAAAATAAAGGGTAATAATAATGGCATTAGTTACTGAATAAGCTAGTGATGACAGAGAATGAGAATAACCACATAATTCACATGGGTTTGATAATGATTTTCATTAACAACAAAATAACTATAATGGAGTGGTGTTTACAAAACGCAGTTACTGAAGTCCGATTCAGTCTGTGAGGTAGAAAGATAAGTCACTGGAGACTAACAATATGAGTTATACATTACCTGCTTTACCTTATGCTTATGATGCGCTGGAACCTCATTTTGATAAACAAACCATGGAAATCCATCATACTAAGCACCATCAAACCTACGTTAATAATACCAATACTGCACTCGAAAAATTACCTGAATTAGCAGGTTTGGATATTGATGTTTTAATTCAAAAATTAGATCAAATTCCTGCGGACCAACGTACTTTTGTTCGTAATAATGCGGGCGGTCACTCAAACCACAGCCTGTTCTGGAAAGGTCTAAAATTAAATACTGAGTTAAAAGGCGAATTGAAATCAGCGATTGAGCGTGATTTCGGTAGCGTTGATGCGTTTAAAGACCTATTTGAAAAAGCCGCTGCGACACGCTTCGGTTCCGGTTGGGCATGGTTAGTCTTAAAAGATGATGGCAAGCTGGCGGTTGTTTCTACGGCAAACCAAGATAACCCATTAATGGGTGAAGCTATTTCTGGCACATCGGGTTATCCAATCATTGGTTTAGATGTTTGGGAACACGCTTATTACCTGAAATTCCAAAACCGTCGTCCTGACTATATCAAAGCATTCTGGTCAGTTGTGAACTGGGATGAAGCGGCAAAACGCTTTGCAGACAAAACAAAATAAATTTTCTGTCTGTGACTGATTTACCTATCAACGCGGTTCTGATGAGCCGCGTTTTTTATTTCGTCTGGTTGGACGATTATTGTTATCTGTATGCGCATTCTTTAGAATGAAAATTATTTCATACAGTTTCATAGAGAGCCTACCATGCAAATTTATCCTCAAGTTTTTATTGGATCAGTTCAAGAAACACAGCATTGTGGTGTTAGCGCCATTCATAAACGAGGCGTAGACGATGTGTTGGTGTTAGGGTCTTTAGGAATTGAAGGGGATGAGCAAGCAGAAAAACGCTATCATGGTGGGCCCGATAGGGCGCTATGCCATTATCCTCAAGAGCATTATGAGTTTTGGCACCATCGCTATCCTGAGCTCGAAGACTTATTTGCTCCTTGTGCATTTGGTGAAAATTTATCAACTCTAGGTATGACCGAAGAAAGTGTATTTATCGGGGATATTTATAGCTGGGGTGATGCACGAATTCAAGTGACTCAACCTCGTTCTCCTTGCTACAAACTCAACGGATTCACTGGGATCGAAAATTTTGCCCAAGTGATGCAGGATGAAGGGCGTTGTGGTTGGTTATATCGGGTGATTAAAGGGGGAAAAGTTGGCAGCAACATGCCAATGAAATTACTCAGCCGTAATAGTGATGTTTCTGTACAAGAAGCTATAATGATTGCTTTTCATGCACCCTATGATGAAGAATTGTATCAACGCCTTCTCTCTGCTGCGGGGCTATCTGCCAGTTGGAGCCTCACCATGCAAAATCGGCTAGACAATCATAAGATTGAGGAATTTCATCATCGTTTATTTGGCAAGGGTCGCTAATCCACTATGCAATATGACCTGAACGATCTCTATTATTATGTGAAAGTTGTCGAATATGGCGGTTTTTCTCAAGCAGGATTAGCGCTAGGTATTCCAAAATCTAAGCTTAGCCGACGAATTGCAGATTTAGAGCAGAAACTGAATGTTTCTTTAATTTACCGTTCGACTCGGCAATTTCATGTTACGGAGATCGGACAGGTTTTTTATCAGCAATGTAAAAATGTGGTGGATGAAGCGAATATCGCCCATGAGCTGATTTGCTCTGTTCAAACGCACCCTAAAGGCACCATAAAGCTGTCTTGCCCTGTGGCGTTATTGCAAGTGTACCTGCAAGATTTATTGATTGATTTTATGGTGAAATATCCTGACATCGATGTCCAGATCTTGGCCGTAAATCGTCCGGTTGATGTGATCAGTGAAGGGCTCGATCTGGCATTAAGGGTACGGTCACTTCCCCTTGATGATTCAGGCCTGATGATGAAAGTATTGGGATATTCCCGGCGAGTACTTGTTGCTAGCCCATCATTATTTATTGAAAAAGGTGAGCCGACGGAGCCTGAGCAGCTGGTCAATTACCCAATGTTAGGGAATACGGAGCATTCCCAGCGTTATACTCTCACGCTTAAAAATAGTGATGACCTAAGTTTTACTCAACATTTTACGCCTAAATTAGCAACGACCGATGTTTTGACCCTTTACCATGCAGCATTGAAAGGTGTTGGAATTGCCAGATTACCTCTTGGCGTTGTAGAAAAAGAGTTGCAGACAGGGGCGCTGGTGGAGGTGCTACCAGAATGGAAATTTCCAGAGGATATCATTCACGCGGTATACCCATCCCGTAAAGGATTACTGCCTTCGGTACAGCTATTACTCAGTTATTTAGCCGAAAATATTTCGCCGGCGGTGAAATAAAAAACGCCCTAATCGAGAGCAATTAGGGCGTCAAATTACACCAAACTAATTTGTATTGGGAATTCGACCAAATTTCCCGCTATTAAAGTCATTGATTGCTTCATTGATCTCTTGAGTGGTGTTCATCACAAACGGACCATAACCCACGACTGGCTCATCAATAGCTTCACCACTGAGGAATAGAACTAAAGCATCATCAGTGGCTTCTAACACGATATTACTGTCGCTGCCATCAAGGATCATCAGCTCACCTTCAGTTAACGCAGTATGACCATCCACATATATTGAGCCTCTCAGCATCACTAAGCCAACATTGCGACCCACTTTAGTTTGGATACCGACGGTTTTTCCTTTATTCAGCCGTAAGTCCCAAACATCCAGAGAGGTAAATGTCCGTGCGGCACCTGAGTGGCCTAAATAGTCACCAGCGATCACTCGCAAGACACCTGCATCATTTGGCAGATCAATATTTGGGATGCTATCCCGTTGCAGTAATTGATAACCCGGTGCAGCCAATTTATCTTTTGCTGGTAGGTTAACCCACAATTGCACCATATCGAGGGTTCCACCATTCTTCATAAAGTCATCAGATTGATATTCCTGATGCAAAATTCCGGATGCTGCGGTCATCCATTGCACATCACCGGGACCAATCACGCCACCTTCACCGGTTGAATCGTGGTGGGCAACTTCGCCGTCATACACGATAGTTACAGTTTCAAACCCTTTATGTGGGTGCTCGCCAACGCCACGATTGGCCGCATCAGAGCTTGGAAAACTATGAGGTCCCGCCCTATCGAGTAACAAAAATGGGTTCAAATATTTTCCATGATTACTGTAAGAAAACATGGAACGAACAGGGAAGCCATCACCGACCCAATGGCTACGAGGGGATTGATAAATACCAATGATTTTTTTCATGGTTTGACTCCTAAATTCAGTTTCGATGAATGAATAATAGAAGAGTCTTGGAGAGGTGAGTAGAGGCAAAAATGGATTTCATTGTTGCAAAAATAGGACAATGAGTTAGGAAGACATTATCCTATTTATAGGACGGTGTTTATCAAAATCCAGACTACTCAGCTAAAAATCGATGTATTACTGTAAACAGCAAGAAAAAGAGCCTGTCAGTGTTCTATTTTCTAACCTAATAATGTTTACGACTTTATCGATTAAGAGGTTCTATTATGAGTAATCCAGCAAATTTCAATGGTCAGCGTCCTGTTATCAACCCAGATGATGCTGTTATGTTGTTGATAGACCATCAAAGTGGTTTATTCCAAACGGTCGGTGATATGCCAATGACTGAATTACGCGCTAGAGCTTCAGTCCTAGCGAAAATGGCATCGTTAGCGAATATTCCTGTTATTACGACCGCTTCAGTTCCTCAAGGTCCTAACGGTCCATTGATCCCTGAAATTCATCAAAATGCACCCCATGCGCAATATATTGCTCGTCGTGGTGAAATTAATGCGTGGGATAACCCTGAATTTGTTGCTGCGGTCAAAGCGACGGGTAAAAAGCAGTTGATTATTGCTGGAACTATTACCAGCGTATGTATGGCATTTCCTGCGATTAGTGCAGTAGCGGATGGTTATCAAGTTTTTGTCGTTATTGATGCATCTGGCACTTACAGCAAAATGGCGCAAGAGATTACATTAGCTCGCGTTGTTCAAGCTGGCGTTGTTCCAATGGATACTGCTGCTGTTGCTTCTGAATTACAAAAAACATGGAATCGCGAAGATGCCGCAGAATGGGCACTGGCTTACACTCAAATCTTCCCTGCTTATCAACTGCTAATTGAGAGCTACACCAAGGCTCAAGATGTGCTAAGCAATAATGAGCAATTAGATTCTAACCGTTAATTATCTGATTGATTGCAGCCTTTATGTTAGGTAAAGGCTGCCTATTTATACCTTCAGTATTTGAAAAATCGCTCTAGTGTGAATTAAAACGCATTCGGTTTATAACGCAGAGAACCAACAATCCGATCCCAAATTTCAACCATTTGAGCATCGCTGTACGAAGAGAATTTATTTCGATTATTCATACCTACATGTAGTAATGGCATCATTTCAGTTGATATTGCTTCATTAGCAAAAAGCCAAAAATCATAATAGGGTAAGTTGGATATCCTTTTATTCTCCATCTTAGAATAAACTTCCTGATTTCCTGCCATTAACCATTCTTGTATTGGAATGTTATTAATCGATAAATTTCCTTTTTTTATTGTACGCATCCCTTGTTGGCTCATTGCCTCATTTATCTCTTTTTCTCTATTTAATAATGTATCATCAGATCCAACGTAACGATTATCAGATTCCAAGAACAATAAAAGCTCATCATTTTTATAGGAAAAAGCGATCTTTTGTTGATGTTTGTTAGTATCATCTAGAATAAAGCCATTCGGGATACAAACGCCTTTATCTGTAGGGATTTCATGATCTAACCGCCCACTTAACCGAGAAATAAGTGATTGCATAGCCACTAAACGAGAAGGTTTTTGGTTTGATTGAACCTCTGTTCCGCCCCTAGCTAAAAAACTGGCTTTTCTTTCTTCATATTTTTTATCAGAAAAATCCCGGATCTCAGTAGTAATAATAAAAGCTATAAGATCTACATACACATGAGCTTCCAATACTCGATATGCATCATCAGCCCCAGGTTCATTTCTGTCAAAAATAACGCCCTTACCATCCGGTAATAAGATCACCTCTTTCAGGTATGGAGCATTCTTCATTTCATTTTCAGGGCGGTTAATCGCTTCTCGAAGCTCTTCTTCTCGTAGTTGAATTCGTTGTTTAAATGCAGGGGGGTAAATAAACTTACTCTCTATTTTAAAATCATCAATGTAAATTTGGTCATTCAATTTGTTATTAAATGACTCAGGAATATCGATAACATAACGTCCAATACACTGGGGTTTTGTTTTTTCAAATAAGGTATCAATCATCACGTTTTCCTTGTCTGTCAATTCAGGGAGTTGATAAGGTAATAAATACCAAGTCAGCCCTCCCACAATAAGCACAATACCTAATATTCCAACGAATAATGCCTTATTCCGCCGCACGAATATCCACCTCTTGTACTATTTTAATTATCGACTGCAACGTGAATTTAATGGCTTCACTGTACTTCTCAGGATTCAACCCACTGACTTTATAAGCATCTTGATGGTCAACATTTGTCGCTAACCATCCTTTAAGTAAAGGGTGTTTTTTTATTTCATGTAACGATTCAACGGGAACAGTTCCATCTCCAGCTGTATTTGATTGTGTTAATAAGTATTCACAATATTCCCCATTGGGGAGTTGAACTATCTGACGGTCATGTGTTGTATGTTGGGGAATAAAAGATTGCCCTGTATATGGATTTTGATATTTTTTATTTTCTTTTACCCATGTTAAAAAACTATCTGATTTAACTTTTTGCCCATAAAAAACATAGGTATTCAGATGATATTCCCCTTCATCCAACTTGTGCATAAATTTTCTTACTGAGTTATCCATTATTCTTTCATATGAATCCCAATTATTTTGGATAGTTATAGTATCTTTATCCAAAATATCCGGCTCATAAAGTCGCCACCACACATCATTTCGTAAATAAATCTCTTCGAATGGATCAACTTTCGGGTAACTTTCTCCTTCTTCAAACTTGAGCCAATTTGAAGGGTATTTTGGTGAGGGTAATAGTTGTAAAGGAGCAGGTGCAAATGCCAACACCGACATGAGTTCCTCTGCATTCTTTCCTAAAACCAGACCTGCGGTACCTTCCTTTCCTGCCCCTGTTTTCATTCGACGATATGCCGCAGGTGAACCAATGTCAGGAATAACCCCGTGTACGATACCTAAAATTTTCTCTTTGGCACCTAAAACTTGAGAGGCATAACGGGCAATCAATCCTCCCATGGAGTGCGTGACAATAATGACTTTTTCTACTGCCAAACCATGCCCATGTTGATACTTGTAGGTTTTTATAACCTCATTAATATAGTCAACCAGTTGAGCCGCTGATATGGCATTATCAACCAGCCAGTTATATCCAAAAACATGGACTGGGAATAAAAAATGCTTGAAGTGACTCAGTTCTTTTTCCGTAAAATCAGACTCATAACTTTCATCATTTTTTTTACTTACTGCCTGTAATTGACTTAACACTCCATTAATATTTATCGTTTTATCTATTTGCTTCGCCAATACTGGATTGGTCATTCGCTTTATATCTCGTTGCCAATCATCGATCAATGTAGTTTGAAATACATCTAAAAACTCACCATAACTGAGATAAAGGGCTTCACCCCAATGGCGTTCTTTCCGACTCGGAAATAAATTACCATCATCTGAATAAACAGTGAGATTACTGGATTTAATCTTACCTTCACCATCAACCTTGGTCGTATCAACATTTAATAGTTCGCGTCTTTTTTTACCATTTAATCCGACGAACGGTAACGTATCCGCGCCTTTAATCCAATCAGCTCTCCAGATAGGTTGGTCATCCATATTATTTTTTAAATTCGTTCCCATAATCCCTGGGATAAAAATGACAGGTATAGCTTTAGTTGGCGGTACGATGCATTTAGCTTCGGCATTGAGCGATTTATGTTGACGTTGAATATCAACCCAACTGCATTTCCCATTTTCACTCCAATGAGGTCTGTGATACGAGACGTGTTGGCATTCGCCAATTTCTGGAGTGTCTTTCTCTGACATAATATAAATCCTTTTAAACAAACTTAAGACAAATAGATTAGCCTAATTTAATTTAAGTGTCTTCTAGTTAAATCCGCTTTTCATTGTTCTGCACAACTAAATCAGGACACTTTCTTAAGGAATTTTGTTCATACTCAACTGGATTGATTCTTCAATTAACTTTCTTGCCATTCAAAATAAGAAGATTCTGCTTCATTTCCTCAGAGACAACATGAACTATCGGGGCACTCAATATATTTTGTGCATCTTCAAGTCAGTAAATGGCTTGAGTTAAAAGGATAGTGATGAAAATTATCAATATTGCGATTGTGTTCTCTGTGACCTTAGCGTTGTCCGGTTGCCTTTCTCAGCCAGCCTCTCAGGGTGATAACGGCGTCCCATTAGAAGAGTTTAAAGAGTTAGAAAACTTGAGAATGCCTGAGTTAAACATCCCCGAAGGCGCTCCTGATGGTGAGTATGTTGAGCGTTATCCGAATGGAAATATCCAATTTAAATCGTGGGTTAAAAATAACTGCCTAGATAAAAATATCTACACTTACTACGAGAATGGTAAGTTGAATATGCATATCCCAGTGAAGAATTGCAAGGTGGATGGGGTGATTAAGTCTTACCTCGAAAATGGTAATTTAGATACAGAGATGGGATACAGTAATGACCGCTTAAATGGTGATTATAAATCCTATTATGATACGCCAAAAAATAATCTACACATTAAAGCTAGCTTTGTGAATGGCTCTGTTGAGGGTGCGCTTGAAGAGCGAGATCAAAATGGAGAATTATCAAAATTAGGTTATGTGAAAGATGGCAAGCTGTATTCAGCAAATTAATCTAAAAAATAAAAAGCCAATCAAATGAATTAATTGGCTTTTCGGTGACGATAACTTACAGCTGTGGACGTTTTACAAAGCCGATCGCATCGTAAACTTTATCTAAAGTTTCTTGAGCGCGTGCTGCGGCCTTGGTTGCACCTTCATCCATGATCTGGTTTAACAGCGCTTCATTGTTACGGAACTCATGATAGCGAGCTTGTAAGTTAGTCAGCATCTCAGAAACCGCTTCGGCAACAGCGCCTTTCAGGTGACCGTACATTTGACCTTCAAATTCAGCTTCCAGTGTTGCTACACTTTTGCCTGTTACGCCAGCTAGGATGTCTAATAGGTTAGAAACCCCTGCTTTGTTTTCAATATCGTAGCAAATACGTGGCGGCTCTTCAGAGTCAGTCATTGCACGCTTGATTTTCTTCACAACGGATTTTGGATCTTCTAACAGCGCAATGACGTTATTGCGGTTGTCATCAGATTTTGACATCTTCTTGGTTGGCTCTTGTAGCGCCATCACGCGTGCGCCACCATCTTTAGGAATGAATGGTTCAGGTACAGTAAAGATCTCGCCGTAGATGGCATTGAAACGCTGTGCAATATCACGGCTCAGCTCAAGGTGCTGTTTTTGATCTATCCCAACAGGAACTTGGTTAGTTTGGTAAACCAGAATATCGGCAGCCATCAGGACTGGGTAGTCAAACAGACCCGCATTGATGTTTTCTGAATGGCGTGCTGATTTGTCTTTAAACTGCGTCATACGGCTAAGTTCACCGAAATAGGTATAGCAGTTTAATGCCCAGCTCAGTTGTGCGTGTTGTGGTACATGGGACTGAACAAAAATGGTACTTTTCTTAGGATCAATACCGCAAGCTAAATAGAGCGCTAATGTATCGAGGGTTCTTTTACGCAGCTCAACCGGATCTTGGCGAACGGTGATGGCATGTTGGTCAACGATACAGTAAATGCAGTCGTAATCATCTTGCATCTTAACCCACTGACGTAACGCCCCCATATAGTTACCGATGGTTAATTCACCGGAAGGCTGTGCGCCGCTGAATACAATAGGTTTCTGGGTTGGTTTGGATTTCTCAGTGGGTGTACTCATTTTTTTGTCTGTCCTTTTAGTATTTTTATACCCTTTTAGATTTCGAGCTGTGAGTGAGTACAGCTCGAATTATTGGGGAGTTTTATTTCGATAAATCAATAACGGAGAGTAACTCAGAAAAATGAGTTAACACATAGTCTGGCTCAGTAATTGCGATTGACTCACCGTAGTTGTAACCGTAGGTTAACCCTACGCTTGGGCAGCCAGCACTGTGGGCTGCGATAATATCATTACGGGAATCACCGACAAAAAGCAATTCTTCTTTGTGTAATCCAAACTTGCCCATGGTTAAATACAACGGCGCTGGGTGCGGCTTGGTTTTTTTCACATCATCACCGCCAAGTACTAAAGAAAAGTAGCTATCAATGCCTAGCTTTTCTAATAATGGCGCAACAAATGGCGTTGGTTTATTGGTAACGATTGCCATTGGCAGGTTATGTTTTGCCAAGGTATCGAGGGTTTCTTTGACTTCAGGGAATAGCTGACTGCCGGTATTAACCGTCGTCGCATAATGCTTATCAAAATTCTCACGCGCATTTTTATGCAATTCCGGAGTTAGTGTAGCGCCCGCCCATTCCAATGCGCGTTTAACTAAAATATCAGCACCGTTACCGACCCAAATGGAGACACGTTCTTTACCTGCTGGTGGAAGATTCAACTCTTCTAGGGTTTTATCGATAGCGTCGGCTAAGCCACCTGCGCTATCAACCAGTGTGCCATCTAAATCAAAAGCAATTGCCTTAATACTTTCTAAAACTGCGTGTGTCATTGAGATACCTTTTGTAATTCTTTACGCATGGCATCGATAACCGCTTTGTAGTCAGGTTGACCAAAGATTGCGGAACCCGCAACAAAGGTATCTGCACCTGCCGCTGCAATCTCAGCAATATTGTCTACTTTAACGCCGCCATCGACTTCTAAACGAATATCATAACCACTTTCATCAATCATTTTACGAACTTGGCGCAATTTGTTCAGTGTTTGTGGGATAAAAGATTGGCCGCCAAAACCAGGATTTACTGACATCAGCAAGATCATGTCGACTTTATCCATCACGTAATCGAGGTAGCTTAGGGGAGTTGCAGGGTTGAATACTAGACCCGCAGTACAGCCACTTTCTTTGATTAATTGCAATGTTCTATCAACGTGTTCGCTGGCTTCAGGATGGAAACTAATATGCGTTGCACCTGCTTTTGCAAAATCAGGAATAATGCGATCTACGGGTTTAACCATCAAATGCACATCAATAGGTGCGGTGATGCCGTATTTTCGTAGTGCTTCACAGATTGGAGCACCGAAGGTTAAGTTCGGTACATAGTGGTTATCCATTACATCAAAATGCACAATATCTGCACCCGCAGCGAGGACTTTGGCTGTATCTTCGCCTAAACGAGCAAAGTCAGCAGATAAAATAGATGGGGCAATGAGAAAATCTTTCATAATTGTCTCCGATTATTCGTCGTTGTCTGACAGTACCTATAGAGTTTTCGATGTTCCCGCGTATAAAGCCAAGAGCTCATTGACTTTGGCACGGTTCAATATATTTCGACTAATAGTGCGACGTACTTTAACAATATGCAGCTGTGCTTGATGATACCACTCTCGAGTCAGTGGGGTCTCATGATTTGAAATCAGTACGGGAATTTCGCGTTCTGATGACAACTTATGTGCCAGTAATGCTAAGTTTTGCTGCTCTTTTGCGTTGAATGAATTGGTGTGATATGCCGTAAAATTAGCCGTTTCAGAAAGCGGCGCATAAGGCGGATCACAGTAAACAACGGAGCCTACTGGCGCATTGAGTAATGTCTCGCTGTAGCCTTGAGTCACGAAGATCGCATTTTGTGCTTTTTCAGCAAACCACAGTAATTCGTCTCGTGGAAAATACGGTTTTTTATAGCGCCCAAAAGGGACGTTAAATTCACCTCGTAAGTTATAGCGGCATAACCCGTTATAGCAATGGCGGTTGAGATACAGAAATAGGATGCTACGTTTTGCGGGGTCTTTAGATTTGTTAAAGGTTTCCCGCATTAGATAATACTGTTCAGACGTATTATATTCAGGTGTGAATAGCTGCTGTGCTTCTTCAATAAAAGCATCAGGTCGATGTTTAACCGTGTTATAGAGGTTGATTAAGTCACTGTTAATATCGGCTAGCACATATGAATCATAGCTAGTGTTTAAAAACACTGACCCTGCACCTACGAAAGGTTCTACTAAGCAATTACCTTGTGGAAGATACTTCTTAATCTCTTCCACAAGTGGGTATTTACCCCCAGCCCATTTTAAAAAAGCGCGTTTCTTTTTCATGCCGTCTTATTATTACAATCGTTTAGAGTAACTCTGTTGGTACTCTTTCAGGACAACACATATGCGCCCGGGGAAAAACGTTGTTATTTTTGATCCTGTTTAACTTGTTTCATATTGCGAACCCACGGTTTTTTAGCTTGAACTGGCGCAGGTAATTTTGCAATTGCGCTTTTAGCTTCATTGACTGAGCTGTAGTTTCCGTGGATCAGAACATACCAAGTTTGCCCATTACGAATGGTTTTATAGACTTGATAGTTAGCGAGTTTATTCTCTTTAGCGAATGCTTCCAATGTATCTGAGCGGCTTGCACTGCTTAATTGCAGAGTATAGCTGCCGGATGCTGCTACCGAATTACCGCTTTGGTTACTGGCTGCAGGTTTAGTCACTGGTTTAGATTGAACAGGTTGTTTCTGCTCAACTGGCTTAGTCGCTTTTGGTTGAGTTTTTTCTGGAGAGACAGGTTTAACCGCAGGTTGCTGTTCTACCGGCTTAACTTGTGATGGTGTCAACGGAGTCACATTTTGCGCTGGCGCTGTTACTTCAGGTGGTAAGGTTTGGCCTTGATTGAGTGCATCCGCCACATCGCCAGGAATTTCAATACGTTCACCGAGACCATTAGTTTGAATTTGTGGCTCACTTTGGGTCGGGGTTGGATTAATTTGCTGACCGTTTAACTCTTGAGTTTGACCTGGTTGAGTTAGTGTTTGGCTATTAGAGTTAGTTAGTGATGATGAACCGGATAAATCGATATTACGTTCATTTGCACTATCTGATTGTAATTTCTCATGCTCTGTTGGTGCTTTTAACGCGGAACTGATAGCAATGATCAGTAACAACAACACTAAGACCCCAACACCAATCATGATGTGCTGGCGTGATAGTGTGATTTTTGGCTTAGCCGTAGCAGCGGGACGCGAGCGTCCTGTTGGTCTGTCTGATGTATCAGGCCTTAAATCATTTTGTGCTTTAGGCTGATTATCTGGTTTAAATTCGTCCATTTTCCTCTCCCGAAATGAGTTTGCCTGTTGTAGAGATAAAATGTCTCTTATCGTTACGACCTGTTCACGACCAAACAGTGTGTTACTGCTTACTTTTAAAGGATAGATTGTTTAGCAAATTCATTCCAATTTCAATGAGATTGCTATTATCTTAGCCACTTAATCAGTAATTCGTTTATAGGTGTTAGGCTGAGCCTATAATTTAACGACTTTAGTTGATATCTGCCAGTAACATTTCAAAACCCCTGAAAATAATCAGGAATAAATAATGCTTTTTACGTAAAGTCGCAAAACCTTAAGGCATGCAGGAGGTGATTGCAGCCACGACTGTCGGTGCATCCACATCAGAACGCATTTCGGCGTGTCCAATCGTGGTTGGGAGGATTAAATGTAATTTCCCGCCCATCACTTTTTTATCTCGCATCATGTGAGGTAAATAGTCATCTGGTTGCATTTTTTCAGGACCCGTGACGGGTAAGTCAGCGCGTTTTAGTAGAGCGATAACACGTTGGGTTTGCTCTGGTGTAAAGCGACCCATTAATTCTGCAGTTTTAGCTGCCATAACCATACCCGCAGCAACCGCTTCACCATGTAGCCAAACGCCATAGCCCATTTCAGCTTCAATGGCATGACCAAAGGTGTGCCCAAGATTGAGTAGCGCACGTAATCCACTCGTCTCTTTCTCATCAGCGGCAACGACTTGAGCTTTGAGCTCACAGCAACGGCGAATACAGTAGGCCATAGCTTGGTTATCGAGTGCCATTAAGGCTTCGATATTATTCTCTAACCAACTGAAAAATTCACCATCCAGAATTATGCCGTATTTGATAACTTCGGCGAGTCCTGAGGAAAGTTCTCTTTTGGGAAGGGTTTTTAAGCAGTCTAGGTCGACAATGACAGAAGCGGGTTGATAAAACGCCCCGATCATGTTTTTACCTAGAGGATGGTTAACCGCAGTTTTTCCGCCAACAGAAGAATCTACTTGAGATAACAGGGTGGTTGGTACCTGGATAAAGCGTACGCCACGCTGATAACTGGCAGCGGCAAAACCGGTTAAATCACCGATCACTCCCCCACCAAGAGCAATGAGAGTTGTGTCGCGGTTATGGTGCTTTTCGAGTAATGCGGTAAAAACATCATTCATGATGAATAACGATTTGTACTGTTCACCATCAGGAAGAATGATCGAATCGACTTTCACTCCTGATGCTTCGAGAACATGTTGGATCTTATTCAAATAGAGTGGCGCGAGAGTTTCATTCGTCACTATCATTGCTCGTTGACCCGCAGTTAGTGGCCAAAATGCATCCTGTTGTTGGTACAATCCAGGCGCAATATTGATTGGATAGCTGCGTTCATCCAGAGTAACAGTGACTTTTTCCATCTTGCTTTTACCTTGAATTCATTACATCTGATTTAAAAGGATTAGTTCTTTTCTAACAGCTCAATGATTTGGTTAGCAACAACTTTAGCGCTTTGCTCATCTGTATGGATCGTAATATCTGCGATCTCTTCATACATAGGGTTGCGTTCATCGGCTAATTTTTCTAAAACTTCGCGTACGGGTTCATCCACTTGTAATAGAGGACGTTTTTTATCACGTTGTGTGCGAGATAGTTGTTTCTCAATAGTGGTTTCGAGATACACAACGACACCACGAGCTGATAGGCGATTACGAGTCTCTTTAGATTTAACAGAGCCGCCACCAGTCGCTAGAACAATGCCTTGCTTCTCTGTAAGTTCGTTGATGATTTTCTCTTCACGATCGCGGAAGCCTTCTTCACCTTCGAGGTCGAATACCCAGCCTACATCTGCACCAGTGCGTTTTTCAATCTCGTGATCGGAGTCGAAAAACTCCATATTAAGCTGTTGAGCCAACTGACGACCAATAGTGCTTTTTCCGGCTCCCATTGGTCCAACCAGAAAGATATTGCGTTTCTCTGCCATGTTTTTTGGTATTACTACGATTATTCGTTAATGATCACCCGCCCCGCCAATCGAATTAGCGGCGGGACCTAAACTGAAACCTCATTAATTGATGATGTGAGATCAGATATGAAAATTATCTCAATACATCAACCTGAATTGCAACTACATAAATCTGGCACTCAGGAAACAAAGTGTCAGATTTGCAGTTACTGGTTTCTATATTTGAGCTGTCTACATTACATAATGCATTGATTAGCATGAGTTTTAACAGGCTATAAAACCCACAAAAAATGAGGGAAGCTGTTAATTCTAAAGCAAAAATATTGTTGCTATTTTATAAGCAGTTGACAGCTTGTTCTTTAATCTACCGATAGTTAGAACACTTAATGGATAACCTTGTATGCTAAAACGACCTCAGCGTCAAATTTATCCGGTAGGTTTATAGAATAAAAAATAATAATTTCATCGAACTTACGCATTTTAAACATTCAACTAATTGAATGTATGGATGTTATTTTTTTATGCTAAATATTGATAAGTTTTGGTGTAATAAAAACGATCAAAACGCGCCGATCAATATGTTGAAAGCTATTTGTAAATAAATTTCCTAATAAGGGTAGTTGAGATAGAAATGGAATACCAGCCTCCGTTTTTTCCTGTTTTTGTTGAAAAATGCCCCCAAGAATTAATGTGTCATTATTTTTTATCGTGACCGATGTAGCTATCTCTTGTTTATTAATGGATAAATGGTGATTTTGGCTGGTAGTGATGGCGGTATCGGGAGAGTTATGGCTAATTTTCAATACCATTTCCACCTTGTTATCCCGTGAAATCGTTGGTGTGACTTCCATACCAAGCACCGCGTCCTTAAATTGTACATGGCTTTTTTTATCTGTATTTGTGACATAGGGAATTTCAGTACCTTGCTGAATACTGGCAGGTTGTTGGTGAGAGGCAACCAGCCTCGGGCTAGCAATAATCGACAATAAATTTTCTTTTTCTAGGGCACTAAGCTTCATTTCTAATAGCCCATCCCCCAATTTTAAAATGTTCAATGCCACTTTCCCTGGTTCGGCGTTATAGCGGTTATATCGGCTATGGTGAGGGTTGGTTGCCATCTCTCCCAGCATTCCCCACTCTAATCCCAAGGCCTGTAATGCCGTACGGGTGCTACTCACAATATGGGCGGTAATTTGCACTTGCTGCTGAGGAATATCTTTTTGTTTTAGCCATTCGGTGATCAAGGCCATCCGTGGTTTACTCTCGGTGATGATTAGGCTATTGGTTGTTGTATCGAAGCTTGCTTGTCCCTTTTCGGATAATAGCTTCAGATCAGTTTGGATTATCTGCTGGTAAACCAATTGCGCATCCACCGAAATTAACGGAAATATTTTTTCACTTAATGGTTCTTCAACGGGAATAATTTTGGGCGTATGTTCTGCAAGTAATGGAATGTCTTCATCGGGCAGTAACGCTATAAACGGGTCTCTTCCTCTCTCGGCATAGCTCATCATGCAGAACAATAGAGGGAAAATCCCAATATAAAAAATGTTATGGTGACTCATGATTTTCCTCCTTGAAAAACGATACTGACAGCGTAGCCACTAACGCATTATTTTTTTGTGTTAATGAAACTTCAGATAAGCGCCAGTGGTTTAGTGAGGGGTGGATAATAAGAGACTGGATTAAATGGATAAGATTGTTAAATTCGCCTTGTATTTCTAATTGATAGCGTGAGTTTTCAACATCAATTGGCTGTAGTTGATTCAATATCACCCTTGAACGTGAAACAGCGTGTTGTAAATAAACAATAAAAGAGTGGGGATCCGATGGCGAATCTGTGGATGATATGTCCCCTTGTATTTGTTGTTCTAGCTGGTGCAATGATGGGTTTTGAGTGAAAAACTCGTGATATTGAAGATTATCGTTGTGTAGCTGTACATTGGTATCATTAAGGCCATTTTGTTGTTGGTTCTGTACTTGCCAATAGCCGTAATAACTGACAATAGAACCTAGAATAAGTAATAAAATAATCAGGATAGACTGTTGCCAAAGTGGGCAATACCAGAATCGATGAAAACTGTTATTCATCGGTTCCTCCTTCAAAATTGGCACTAACATGTAATTGGTTGAGCGCTTTTATTCGTCGAAGTTTAATTAGCTGAACATGGTCAATGTGAGGGTTATCCATAAGTTGAGAAGAGAGTTGATGAATATCTTGAAAATAATAACTATGGGCTTTTAGCTCCAAACGTTGCTCCCGTAGCTGGAAAGAAGAAAGCCAACTTTTTTCGGGTATTATGGATGTGAGCGAGGTTAATAAATTTAATAACGATTGGTTGTATTGAGCATCTAGATCAATTGTTTTTCGGCGATTCAATAGCTTTTCTAATTGCTGCTGTTTTTCATTAACTTGATGTTTTAGCTGCTGTAATTTTTGTCGTTGTTCTTGATGATGGGCATGACGAATTTTGGATTGTGCTATACCAAGAGTTTGCAAGATAGTCCAGTACCCCCCTAAACTCACAAAGAGAACGGTCATCATAAAAGCGAATATAAAAAATAGTCGCTTCTGCTTAAGGGTATTCTGTGTGCGCCACGGAAGAAAATTTACTTGGTACATTCAAATATCCTTATGACGAAGTGCTAATCCGGCTGCAATCACAAAATCCCCTAGTTGGCGAGGAAGTTTGATGGGATAGTGATGAAAAGCTTGCAGTAAATCCCATTGCGGAGGTGAATCAGGTTGTGAATGGTCACTAATGTAATAGATGGGTAATTTTAAATATTCGAGGTCATTAGTTAATAATGGAATTATTTGGGTGATGTCGGTCAATTGATTATCTTGAATATGGTTATAATTTACAGGTTGGCTGATAGGGCCAGACCATAACCATTCGCCATTCCGGTAATGGATTAGCCAACTTTCATCGGGAAGATGGGCTTGTTTAGCGAGATAGCGAAGTGCAATCGGTGCGATATCTACAGCTGAGAGTGAATAGCCACTCTCCTTGAGTAAATGTTGCCAAAATAGGATATCGGATTGGCGAGCCGCATTGAAATAGACTTGTTGATTGATGATGCGATAATCCACCGAAAGGTCTTCCGCTTGCATCGGAAACCGTTTTTCGATTTGAGTTTGTAAATACCAGCCTAATTCTGGTTGTTGCAAATTCATTTGATTGGGTAGGCTAACTTGCTGCTTTAATGTTCTCATTGAAGGTAGTGCAATGGAAACTGAACAATTTTTCGGTAATTTCTGACGCCATTGCTTTAAAATATTCAGTAAAATTACGCGTTGCTCCTCAAGGACTAAATGATTTATCTCAGTGGGTAATTTTTGCTGCCAGCATTCACATAATGACCAGTATTTTCGGTGTTTTTTAGCAGCAACAAGTTGAATGTGATGCTGAGAAAGTTCAATTCCAATGTTCCATTTTGGTGAGTACATACATAATGTCCTTATCATTAACAATTAAATTACGTTTTCTATTGCGCTGTATAAGCTTTATACTATGCGGCTGTGATATCTAAACCCGCCTGTCAGTTGAGTATGGGAATTCTTCGGTGAAGTTCGTAAAATATTTTTTGATTCTTGTGGTTTGTTGCATTTTTTTGGGAACCGCTTCGATTTATGGCATGTATAAATATGTCGAGGGCGAGTTACCTGATGTCGCAACAATGAAAGACATCCGTCTGCAAACCCCAATGCAGGTATTCAGTGCAGATAATGAACTGATCGCCCAATATGGTGAGAAACGCCGTATTCCATTGCCACTAACTGACATTCCACCGATGTTAGTGCATGCCTTTATTGCGACTGAAGATAGCCGCTTTTATGACCATCATGGTATTGACCCGATTGGTATTTTCCGAGCGGTTACCGTTATGGCATCATCGGGGCATGCTTCTCAAGGGGCGAGTACAATCACCCAGCAATTAGCGAGAAACTTCTATTTAAGTCCTGAAAAGACATTGATGCGTAAAGCAAAAGAAGCTTTCCTTGCCATTCGCATAGAGCAGCTTTTCACCAAAGACGAAATTATGGAGCTATACCTGAATAAAATTTATTTAGGTAACCGAGCTTATGGTGTGGGTGCCGCGGCTTATGTGTATTTTGGTAAAACAGTCAATGAGTTGACCTTAAGTGAAATGGCGATGATTGCGGGGTTACCAAAAGCGCCATCGACGTTTAACCCGCTGTATTCTTATGAACGCGCGATTAACCGACGTAACGTTGTACTGATGCGAATGTTGGAAGAGAAATACATTACGCGCGATCAGTACGAACAAGCGAAGAGTGAAAAAATTGAAGCGTCATACCATGCACCGAAGGTTGATTTTTCTGCCCCATATTTAGCCGAAATGGCGCGCCAAACTATGTATGAAAAATATGGTGAAGACGCATATACCGACGGTTATAAAGTTTACACAACGGTGGTGCGTAAAGATCAATTGGCTGCAACTGAAGCGGTCCGCAATAACTTGATTGATTACGATATTCGTCATGGCTATCGTGGTCCTGCTGAAGTGCTATGGACAGCCAATGAAACCCCGTGGACGCAAGAGCAGATTGTTGAAAAACTGAAAAAACTACCCACATATGGCCCATTGATCCCTGCGGTTGTCATTGCGGCAAATAGTACCGATGCGAAAGTGATGTTAGCCGATGGTTCAGACATTCAAATCTCTATGGCTGGTGTTCGCTGGGCACGTAAATTTATCTCTGATACTCAACAGGGTGGAACACCAACTGCGGTGAATAAAGTGGTGCAGGTTGGAGAACAAATTTGGGTTCGTCAGGTAAAAGATAGCTGGTGGTTAGCACAAATTCCGGATGTTAATGCCGCATTTGTGGCATTGAATCCAAATGATGGGGCTGTGATAGCGTTAGTGGGCGGTTTTGATTTCAACATGAGTGAATTCAACCGCGTCACCCAATCTCTGCGCCAAGTCGGTTCGAACATTAAACCATTCTTGTACACCGCAGCGATGGATAAAGGCTTAACGCTAGCCTCATTATTGAATGATGTGCCGATTAGTCGCTGGGATGCAGGGGCTGGTTCAGATTGGCGTCCGAAAAATTCACCGCCACGGTATGATGGTCCCATTCGTTTACGCCAAGGTTTAGGGCAGTCGAAAAACGTGCTGATGGTGCGGGCTATGCGTGCAATGGGTGTGGATTACGCCGCAGATTATTTAACCCGTTTTGGTTTCCCAAAAGAAAATATTAACCGCACAGAAGCGTTGGCGTTAGGTGCTCCGTCGTTTACACCAATGCAGATGGTTCGTGGCTACGCGGTGATGGTTAATGGGGGATATTTAATAGACCCTTACTACATTTTAAAAATTGAAAATCATAATGATGAAGTGATTTTTGAGGCGGAACCAAAACTGGCCTGTCCGGAATGTACCGATATTCCAGTTATTTATGGGGATACGGAGCGTACTATTGCAATCAGGGATTCAGAAGATGATGCAACGGAAGAAGTGACACAATCTCACAGCAGCGTCGTTAATCAGGAACCAACAATGGACGTTCCAGCTGCGGCTGAGCAGGTTCGTTCAGAGGATAAGTATGCGCCTCATGTGATTAGTACTCCGTTATCTTTCTTAATTCGTGATGCGATGGTTACCAATATTTATGGTGAGCCAGGTTGGTCTGGTACGGGTTGGCGAGCTGGACGAGATTTAGCTGGGCGACGGGATATTGGCGGTAAAACAGGAACAACCAATAGCTCGAAGGATGCGTGGTTCTCCGGATATGGGCCTGATGTGGTTGCATCTGCTTGGATTGGCTTTGATGATAACAAACGTACTCTAGGCCGAACGGCTGCGGGTGGTGGTGAAGCCGGAGCTAAGAGCGCGCAGCCGATTTGGGATGATTTTATGAAAGTCATTCTTGACGGTGTTCCCGTTAAAACCATGAAGCCACCAAAAGGTATTATTTCAGTTTCCATCGATACGCGAACAGGTAAATTGTCATCAGGTGGGCCGTCACGAAGTGAATACTTTATTGAAGGTACTGAGCCGAAAGAACGTGCGGTACAAGAAGTTGGAACGATGATTTCAACAGATGGCGGATCAAGCCAAGAACTATTCTAATCTCGTTATTGTGGTCTTTATTACACCCCATCGTTTCTTAACATGGGGTGTAATTATTTTAAAGCTACGTAAATGCCAGAGATGGATAATATTTTGTATTACCCCGCGTTATTTTTTAGATAACGCTCAACATAGAACAGCGCACTAATATTACGAGCTTCATTGAAATCAGGGTGATCGAGTAACTCCATCATTCGAGCTATCGGCCATTTAACTTGTTGTAATGGTTCGGGTTCATCGCCCTCTAGCTTTTCATTGAATAGGTCATTAGCAATGAGGATATTCATCTTACTAGAGAAATAAGATGGGGACATGGTGAGTTTTGCCAAAGGAATAATTTGGCGGGCACCATAGCCAATTTCTTCTTTGAGTTCGCGCTGGGCAGCATCAAGAGGCTCTTCTCCAGGGTCAACAGCTCCTTTGGGGAAACCCAGCTCATAATTTTCAATACCAACGGCATATTCACGAATCAAGATTAGGTGGTCATCGATGATCGGAACAATGAGAACCGCTTCGCGTTTTGCTGGACGCATTCTTTCATAAACGCGTTTTTCACCGTTGCTGAATTCGAGATCAACAGATTGGATGCTGAATAATTTGGACTGTGCGATATCTTGAATATTCAGGATTTTTGGTTTTTTGAGTTCCGTCATAACGATTTCCGAACCAGATGATTGAATCTATGGATAAAAGCATTTTTTCGATGAGAAAGATGGCCTTTACCTTGTCCTTAACTATGACGCATATCAAAAAAAAATGATAGAGATTATAAGGCAGAGAAAATACTGCTAGTATAATTACCTAGAAAAAGAGTATCGCAGAATGAGTAAAAAATTATATTTACAAGGTATTGTAAAGTAGAACAAAACTGAAAATAGAATAGGAATTGGCTGATATAGGGATTCACATTGAATTGCTATGCTTGCTGGTAGACAGTTCCATTGGGATAAACATGCTAAACACTATCATTATACTGGCTCTGATTGTAGCTAGCCTAATTATAATGGTTCTCTTCCTATTCTTCAGGCGGGGACGGCGTTCTAGCGTCTATCAAATACCCTCGTTAGCCGCTCCTTCATTTAAAAAAATGATTGAGTCAGACTACCAAATCCTATCGCAGTATCTCAATCATAACGCTTCAAAAAATATTCACGTACCGTCACAACCTGCTTGGCAAATTAAACGAAATTCGATTGTTGCAACGATTTGCAATGCCGTCACTCGGTTTAATCTTCGGCAAGAACAAGGAAATAGCTGGCGCTATTTTATTGATACGGTTGAAGTGCAATTGCCTGAACAACTCGAACCCTTTTTGCAGCGGCAAAACGTGATGGAAATCATTGATACTGACCATCTACCGCTCATTGTGGCATTGAATAGCCACTCCCTGAAAGAGTTTAGTCATGAGTGGTCTGCGTCCTCTTCTGTGGAGTCTGTGTTACCAGAAGCCGCTATCCAAGAAGGCGAGCAAAACACGATTCAATTATTAAAAGTACGCAAAGAGAGTAAAGAAGAGCATCGGCTACACAATTCATCGGGATGGCTAGGAGCCATAGTGGTGAGTCTAAGCTTCTTTTTAGGCTACCTCACGATGATTTCTATCCCGGTTTTACAAGGATGGGGACTGACTTTTGCGATAATCGTCTTTTGTATTGGCGTATTTTTACTGTTTCGGTTACGAATTCTTCCCAAGCCTTATCAAGATGTACAGTGCATTTATGGGCAACCCAAACGCTGGGAACTCTATGGTGAGTTAGATAAAAAGTATTCATCGACAGTCTCTATTGGGGGGGTAGATCTTCACTATCCTTCTTATTGGACTCCTTATCTAAAATATGAATTAAATCAAGCAACTAATATTGACCTCTATTCTTCGGGGGAGGTAGTGAAATATGGTCGCTGTCTCTCCATTCATGAAGAAGAGCGTTATTACCCTTACAAGCGATTTAAAAAGAACATATTGATGTTCTCTAGTGCCTTACTTTTTTTGGTACTTACGATGACTTATCAACCCATTAGTTTGCCAATTAAACTCGGTATTGCATGGTTAGAGGGTACTCAAAAAGTCGTTGTTACAGACCCAATGGAATTGAGCATAAAAAAAATTAAGGTTGGGGATACGCTGTTAGCAAAAGGGGTGGGTATGTGTTATCGCCCCCCAAATTTGAATGATGAAAATCAGGCACTTTTTGTGCCTTTTGACTGCTCCGGAATGTATTGGAACAACATCAATTTGGTGACTGAGCCACAGTCTGAAACGGTAAATCATGCCATTGATTTACTTAATAGTGTTAAAAATCAGCTTCACCCTGATAAAGATGCCCCAGGAATTAACCCCAGATTACAACGAGAAATTATGAAGTCAGGGATGAATATTATCTTTGATTTTTCGGAAATAATATTAAAAACCAATGCATTATGTGGTGGATCAGAGAGTTGCGTTAAACTCAAAAATGCGTTATCTAACCTCGGTGGTAGTGCGGATGATTGGTCTACTCTAGTGAAAAAAGCATCATCAGGAAAATTAAGCGGGGCACACGTTTTATTACGTGCAGGAAGTGCTGAGGCCTTGGAAAAGTTAGTTGAAGACACCACATATGATTTCATCAGGAAAGAAATTGAAAAAGAAATTCGTAAACTCAATAGCCCCCCTCCAGGCGGCGTGTTGTTGATTAGCGATGAAAATCATCCATTAGTTGATTTGATTCCAATAAATTCCTTCAATGAAATGACGCAGTTACAGCGTTGGTATGAACTTCAACGCTTAGCGAGTATTTTGAATAACACACCGTTTGACGTGCAAGGTGTCGTGACGAATTTATCGGTTGATGCAAATGGAACGCTGTATATTTCGCTCCATGAGGCATTAAATGAAGATGCGTTACCGCTCTTTGTTTGTCGGGCTATGTTTATTCTTTTTCTGGCAATATGTGTTGTAATCAATGGTTCATTAATAATTATACGAGTTTTGAATAACAAAAGGCGTTTACGTAAAATCACTGAATATTACGATAAATGCTATGAGGTCGATAATCCTTCCGCGCCTAGATAGTATTATCCTTCCGATATAATGGAAGCCTCATTTTGGTTTTAATTCAAACTGATATTGAGGAGGCATCATGAAACAATCATCTGTAGAACCCGTTCGCCTCGATAAATGGTTATGGGTTGCACGTTTTTATAAAACACGTTCAACGGCCCGTGAGATGATAGATGGCGGGAAGGTTCACTATAATGGACAGAGAACTAAGCCCGGGAAAATTGTTGAGATAGGCGCCTTGATCAAACTACGGCAAGGAAATGATGAGCGTATCATTGAAGTGCTTGAGATCAGCAATCAGCGTAAAGGCGCTCCGGAAGCTCAATTACTGTATCGTGAAACAGCTGAAAGCATCGAACAACGTGAAAAAATGGCGATAGCACGCAAAATGAATGCGTTAACTATGCCCCATCCAGACCGACGTCCTGATAAAAAAGAGCGTCGAACTCTGCTAAAATTTAAACAAACTAATTCCAATGAACCGTCTTAATAGACGGTCTGAGTAATAGAGAGAAATTATGGCTAAACAAGACCAACTTCATCGTTTTCTATTTGAACAGCATGCTGTGCGTGGGGAAATGATTACTGTCGATGAGACTTTTCATCATATTTTACAAAATCATGATTATCCAGAAGCGGTAAAAGGTCTGCTGGGTGAGTTACTGGTTGCGACCAGTTTACTGACTGCAACATTGAAATTTGATGGTGATATTACCGTTCAAATTCAAGGTGATGGCCCCGTAAAATTAGCGGTTATTAATGGTAATAACTTACAGCAAATGCGTGGTGTTGCACGCGTTGATGGTCCGGTAGTTGCGGGTAGCACTTTAAAACAGATGATCGGTAATGGTTTTATTGTCATCACTATCACGCCAAAACAAGGCGAGCGCTACCAAGGTATTGTGGCTATTGAAGGCAACAGTATTGAAGAAAGCATAGATGCTTATTTCCGTCAGTCTGAGCAACTACCAACTCGCTTATTTATTCGTGTTGGTGAGTTAGATGGCAAAGGTATCGCGGGTGGTATGTTGCTGCAAGTTCTGCCAGCAGCGGAAAATTCTAGCCATGAATTTTTTGATCATCTAGTACAACTGACAGCCACGATTAAAGGCAAAGAGCTTAGCGAGTTAGATATCAAAGAAGTGCTACATCGTTTATATCACGAAGAAGATGTGACGCTGTATGACCCTCAATCTGTTGAGTTTCGTTGCACATGTTCTCGGGAACGTTGTGAAGCTTCATTGATTACACTTTCCAACGAAGATGTTATGGAAATTTTACACAAAGATGGAAAAATTGATATGGAGTGTGAATTCTGTGGCACACACTACGTATTTATTGAATCCGATATTGAAGGGTTAAATAATGAGCGTAATCAGCAACTTCACTGATACGATTTAGCAACCTATTTATGTGACGAGGGTGCAATTCTGCACCCTTTTTTGACAAATTTAAAGGATTATAACGTGCTCTAAGTCTCATTATGAATTAAAAAAAATTATGCTTTTTCAATTCTTTGATAGCTATCGCTGTTAATTAGTCGTAAAGATTTATGATCGTCGGCAGAATAGCTATGTTTACCAGGAGCAATATAATGAGCGCTAAAAGCATTACCCTGAAGGATCTCGAAAAGTACGGCATTCATGACGTCGCAGAAGTTGTTTATAACCCTAGTTATGAACTGTTATTTCAGGAAGAAACCAAGCCAGGTCTAGAAGGTTATGAACGCGGTACAGTAACGACTTTAGGTGCTGTTGCTGTTGATACCGGTATTTTTACGGGTCGTTCTCCAAAAGATAAATATATCGTTCGCGATGATATAACTCGTGATACCGTTTGGTGGGCAGACCAAGGTAAAGGTAAAAACGATAACAAACCTATGAGCCAAGAGGTTTGGAGCAGCCTGAAGCACTTAGTGACCGAGCAGCTCTCTGGCAAACGTCTGTTTGTTGTCGATGCATTCTGTGGTGCTAACGCAGATACGCGTCTGAAAGTCCGTTTTATTACGGAAGTTGCATGGCAAGCTCACTTCGTTAAAAACATGTTCATTCGTCCTTCTGAAGAAGAATTAGTCGGTTTTGAGCCTGACTTTATCGTGATGAATGGCGCAAAATGCACTAACCCGAATTGGAAAGAGCAAGGTCTGAATTCAGAAAACTTTGTTGCATTCAACTTGACTGAGCGTATGCAGTTAATCGGTGGCTCATGGTACGGCGGCGAGATGAAGAAAGGGATGTTCTCTATGATGAACTACCTGCTGCCATTAAAAGGCATTGCATCAATGCACTGTTCCGCTAACGTAGGTGAAGATGGCGACGTTGCTATTTTCTTCGGCTTATCGGGTACAGGTAAGACAACACTGTCTACCGATCCAAAACGTAAGTTAATTGGTGATGATGAGCACGGTTGGGACGACGACGGTGTATTCAACTTTGAAGGCGGTTGCTACGCGAAAACAATCAACCTGTCTAAAGAAGCTGAGCCAGATATCTATGGTGCTATCAAGCGCGATGCATTACTGGAAAACGTCATGGTATTGGCGGATGGCTCTGTTGATTTCAATGATGGTTCAAAAACTGAAAATACGCGTGTTTCTTACCCAATTTATCACATCGAAAATATCGTTAAGCCTGTTTCTAAAGCGGGGCACGCGACTAAAGTTATCTTCCTGACGGCAGATGCATTCGGTGTGTTACCACCAGTTTCTCGCTTAACGCCAGAACAAACTCAGTATCACTTCTTGTCAGGTTTCACGGCGAAATTAGCAGGTACTGAACGTGGTGTGACGGAACCAACACCAACATTCTCTGCATGTTTCGGTGCTGCCTTCCTATCTCTACACCCAACGCAATATGCGGAAGTGTTAGTGAAGCGAATGGAAGCTGCTGGTGCGAAAGCTTATTTAGTTAACACAGGCTGGAACGGTACTGGTAAACGTATTTCTATCAAAGATACACGCGCAATTATTGACGCTATCTTAAGTGGAGATATTGAGAAAGCGGATATGATTAAGTTGCCAGTTTTTGATTTAGAAGTCCCAACTGCATTACCGGGTGTGGATACGAATATCCTTGACCCACGTAATACTTACGCGGACAAATCACAATGGGATGAGAAATCAAAAGATTTAGCTGACCGCTTTACGAAGAACTTCGATAAATACACAGATACTCCAGCGGGAGCTGCACTGGTTAAAGCCGGTCCAAAATTGTAATCGCATCGAAATTCCGTGATAAAAATAAGGCGCTACCGAGATAGCGCCTTATTTGCCTTAAAAATAAGTGAGTACTTATTCACATCTGTATTTATTCCATTGCTGGCAAGTCAAATAACAGAATTTCACTGTCATCATCAGCATGGATAGTCAGCTGACTTTCTTGCCAAACAGCTAAACCATCGCTGGTCGTTGCTTTTTGACCATTAACTTCAATGCTACCTTTCACGACTTGTATCCAGACGACGCGTTTATCGGCAATCTCATAAGTATCGTGTTCTTTGGCCGACAATGCCCAGCGCCATAAGGTCATATCTTGGTGGACTTTTAGCGACCCTTCACGGGCATCTGGGGACAGTACAAGCTGCCTACCATTCTTAGAGTCAAAACGTTTTTGTTCATAGCGTGGCTCGATACCATTGGCATTTGGCATAATCCAAATCTGGTATAAACGCAGCGCTTTTTCATTATCCGGGTTGTATTCAGAGTGACGAATACCGGTGCCCGCGCTCATGATTTGGAATTCTCCCGCAGGGATTTGTTCCATATTGCCCATGCTATCTTTATGTTCAACTGCGCCATCAAGGATATAAGTCAATATTTCCATATCCTTGTGTGGGTGAGTACCGAAACCTTGTCCAGCGGCAATATAGTCCTCATTGATGACCCTCAATGCAGAGAATCCCATAAATTTTTCATCGTAATAGCTAGCAAATGAAAAAGAATGCCAACTGTCGAGCCAGCCATGGTTGGCGTGCCCACGTTGATTTGCTTGGCGTAAATAGATCATAGAGTCATCTCCTAAAAGCGTATATCCAACTTTCATTGGGCTTTTTCTAAACTTGTTGATGATAGTTTAGCCAAATTAACGCCAGAGAGAAGTAGGGGAAATTAATCATAGGATCCAAAAAATTTGAATAAGATTTCGGTCGCTAATAAGAAAATTTTGTATCAAGAAATAGAGATATATGACGAGGAGATAAAAAAATAGCCAGCATGTAAGCTGGCTAAAGTAAACACTGGAAGCAATGTGAGCAATGTCGTACCTCCAACAAGATGCTGACTAAGTTAAGCACCCTGCGGAAGATGTGATAATGATAATAGTTATCACTATCGTTTGTAAAGGGTTATTTTTAACCAATTTGATATTTATGAGAACCTAATTCTCAACTGTATGATTTGTATGTAATTAAATAATATCCATTATTTTTCAATGGATTAAATAAAATTATCAAATAGTTAGCTATTTTGAGATGCTGGTAAACTTTCAGCACAAGCAGAGGCGGAACTCCATGCCCATTGGAAGTTATACCCACCAAGCCAGCCAGTGACATCCATCACTTCCCCTATAAAATACAGGCCTGGAGCTTTAAGCGATTCCATGGTTTTAGAGGAAATTTCATGGGTATCGACTCCGCCTAAAGTCACTTCAGCAGTGCGATATCCTTCGGTTCCATTAGGTTGAACTTGCCAGTGATGGAGTAGGTTATCTAATGCCTCAATCTGCGGATGGTTGAGTTGTTTGAGTGGGCAATCGGGGAGTTGCCCTAGTTGTTGAAGAACATCAAGCAAGCGTTTCGGTAGCAATGTCGCTAAGGTATTTTTCAATGATTGATTCGGACGGTGTTGCTTTTCATTGGTCAGGAATTCCCTCACAGAAGTTTCTGGAAGTAAGTTAATACTCACATACTCCCCCGGTTGCCAGTAATTCGAAATCTGTAAAATGGCAGGGCCAGATAAGCCTCTATGGGTAAACAAAATATTTTCTTTAAACACCACGCCGCAGGCTGAGGTGACGGTAGCTGGGACGGAAACCCCTGACAGTACCTGTAGAGTCTCCAATAGGGGCTTATGAAGCGTGAACGGTACCAAGGCGGCTCGGGTTGGCACGATAGTGTGTCCAAACTGCTCTGCGAGACGATAACCAAATGGCGTTGCTCCTAGCCCCGGCATAGAGAGCCCTCCGGTAGCTACAACAAGTGAGCGAGCACTTACTTGAGAGCCATTAACGGTGACGATATATTCGTTATTTATTTTTTCTACGTGGGTAATTTCACTGCGTAGTTTGATGCTAACATTGGGTAAATTACATTCATTTTGCAGCATATCGACGATATCTTGCGCACTATTATCACAAAATAACTGTCCGAGTGTTTTTTCGTGATAAGGAATCTGATATTTGCTTACGAGAGAAATAAAATCCCATTGGGTATAACGTGCAAGGGCTGATTTACAAAAGTGAGGGTTAGTCGAAAGGTAGTTACTGTGATCGGCGTACATATTAGTGAAGTTACAGCGGCCACCACCTGACATAAGAATTTTTCGACCTAATTTTTTGCCGTTATCCAGTACCAAGGTATTTAAACCACGCTTACCCGCGAGTGAAGCACAAAATAGTCCAGCGGCACCAGCCCCTAAAATAATAACGTCGATATTTCTCACGATTAAAATTCTCTATATACTTGATTTTTAATATATTTGATATTACTGATGGGGGTATTTTACGCTATTAGATCGCGGTTGTAATGCAATGGATTAGAGAAGAATTGATGAAAAGTATATCAGACGTATTATAATTAGGGAAAACTGCGAAAAAAGACTATTTTGCCTTCGATAATCTGAAATTATCCTAAAAAAGTTTCAAAAATTCAGAATAACTTTGATTTGGGTAACTTTATGATATTTAAGGGATAATGTCTAACTGGTGTTTTTTTGATGGGTAGTTAAATCAAAAAAAGGTCAGATTTCGCTTCCACCGCTAGCGTTTGTCAATGATAATGCGCCGCGTTCATGTCCAACCTATAATGGCTTAACGTCTATGCTACATCTTTTTACAGGTTTAGAATTTTACACGGGTCTATTATTAGTTCTAGCACTGTTATTTGTGCTGGTCTATGAGGCTATAAATGGTTTCCATGATACCGCAAATGCGGTCGCGACGGTTATTTATACCCGAGCAATGCGAGCTCAGTTCGCAGTTGTCATGGCGGGAGTTTTTAACTTTTTCGGCGTCTTGCTGGGAGGGTTGAGCGTTGCGTACGCCATTGTTCACCTCTTACCAACAGACCTTCTACTCAATGTGAGCTCTGCTCACGGCCTTGCAATGGTCTTTTCATTGCTATTGGCTGCTATCATCTGGAACCTTGGAACCTGGTATCTCGGAATTCCTGCATCAAGTTCTCACACCCTGATCGGGGCAATCATTGGTGTTGGTTTAACCAACGCATTGGTGACTGATTCATCCGTGGTTGATGCATTAAACATACCGAAGATGATCAGTATTTTCATGTCGTTAATTCTTTCACCCGCTATCGGATTTGTGATTGCAGGGCTGATGATTTTTGTTTTGCGCCGTTATTGGAGCGGAACTAAAAAGCGTCGCCGAATTCACTTAACACCAGCAGAACGTGAGAAAAATGATGGTAAGCGTAAGCCGCCATTCTGGACGCGTACTGCGTTGATCCTATCTGCAGTCGGTGTGAGTTTTTCTCACGGTGCGAACGATGGGCAGAAAGGTATCGGTCTTATCATGCTGGTTCTGATTGGTGTTGCACCAGCTGGCTTCGTCGTCAATATGAATTCTAACGGTTACGATATCGCAAGAACTCATGACGCTGTTGTTCATCTGCAACAATACTATGAGACACATAAACCAGCATTAAACCACGCGATTGAAAATACCCCAGCGTTAGCAGAAAACAAACCTGAAGAGGGTGAGTTTCACTGCGACAGTTCACGTACGCCAGTCATCTTAGATCAAGCTCAGAAAATGCTGAGCGGGATTCAAAGCTATGATGAGCTGACACCAGAACAACGTAACCAAGCTCGCCGCCTGCTAATGTGTATCTCTGATACTGCAAATGCAGTTGCCAAGTTGCCAGAAACTAGCGCGAAAGATGCTAGCTTACTGAAGAAACTAAGCAATGACCTGCTGTATACCGTTGAGTATGCACCGCTGTGGATCATCATTGCCGTCGCACTGGCATTGGCGCTGGGAACGATGTTTGGTTGGCAGCGTGTGGCTGTGACTATCGGTGAGAAAATTGGTAAAAAAGGAATGACTTACGCTCAAGGGGTTTCTGCACAGGTGACTGCGGCAGTTTCTATCGGGGTAGCAAGTTATACGGGTATGCCAGTTTCAACGACTCAGGTTCTCTCCTCTGCGGTTGCAGGTACCATGGTAGTTGATGGTGGTGGTGTTCAGAGTAAAACTATCAAGAGTATCGCTCTAGCATGGTTACTAACGCTGCCAGTTTCAATTTGTCTATCAGGTGCTTTATATTGGATCGCACTGAAGATTATTTAATGGTCTTCCGTAGAGCTCGAAAATAATATTTGGGCTCTATGCAAAATAGAAACATTCTAGAATAGTGATGATCGGTTTCGGTCATCACTATTTTTTATATTGAATGGGTTACACGATAAATTACAACTAATTGACTATCAGAAGGTAAATCAGGCTCACAACGACCAAAATACTCAATCGACTGATGAGCATAAATTGTTTACGGATCCGTTCACAACGAAAAATGACGTCGGGATCGTAGTGTTCAAGATACTGTTTGCTATTGATATAGCGAACTAAGCGAAGTTGTTTATTAAGTTGACCATGAGTGGTAAAAAAGCCATTACCATCAACGGATTGATAGAGTAAAGGATCGGAATCCCTCAATATAGACAATAAAACACGAATAGAAGAAAAATAGCGCATCATATTTAAAATGCACAGAATGCAGAGTGCCCAAAATAATGCAACCATACTGAACATAATCCCCTCCTTAGAACGAACTGATCAAACCGCCGTTGTCACTAAAGGAAACAAAGCCAAAATATTGCACTTACTCGATTAATTTTTATTGTAGGATAGTTTTTTGCTTAAAAAAAGTGCAATTGACTCAAAATTTTCATTCTAGGGATGGATATTTATCGACTTTCAATTTAGGGATGGTTAATTACACTTAGATATATCACGGAAGCTCGAATTTTGGGTGGATGTATATTAAAATTGAATGAATGATGTTATTGTTTTATCAAATGTTATGTCTATTTATCGTTAAAAATTTAATCTGCTAGATGTGATCACGACGACACTTACTCATCACTATTTGCAGGTATAGTATATTCATAAGATATTGGTGAATGTCGTTAACCACCAGTTAAATCAGCATTTGGAAGGAGTTTACTTATGGCTTATAAACATATTCTTGTTGCGGTAGATTTGTCACCTGAAAGTAAAGTATTACTGGATAAGGCTGTTTCAATGGCTAAACCGTACGGAGCCAAAGTATCCATGATCCATGTTGATGTAAACTACTCGGATCTTTATACCGGTCTTATCGATGTGAATCTGGGTGACATGCAGCAACGTATCACTGATGAAACCCGTAACTCACTGAAAGATCTCTCTGCTGGTGCAGGTTATGAGATCCAAGAAACCCTCAGTGGTAGCGGCGATTTAGGTCAAGTGTTAGTGGATGCTATCAAAAAATACGATATGGATTTAGTTGTCTGTGGACATCACCAAGATTTCTGGAGCAAGTTAATGTCCTCTGCTCGCCAGTTAATTAATACCGTTCATGTGGATATGCTGATTGTTCCATTGAATGACGAAGAAGAATAATCTGTAATCTCTAACTTGATAATTATTCACTAAAAACGCCTGCTTATGCAGGCGTTTTTTTTACGCCAAATTACTCGGTGAAAGGGAATGATTGGCAGGTCAAGAAATTTTTTTTGCAAATGAGTAAAAAAAAACCTTGAATTAAGAATACAAACTAGTGATATATTCAATAGGCAAACACAAATCGACCTCACATTTCGCAAAAAAAAAGATAAGAAATAGTGAGGCTCCTCACAACAATATCCACATAAAAAAGGAAGTCAAAGATGGCTCAAACACTATCTTCGTTCTTGGAGTCTGTCCAAAAAAGAGACCCTTCACAACCTGAATTCCTACAAGCAGTGCGTGAAGTATTCACCTCCCTGTGGCCTTTTATCGAACAAAATGAAAAATATCGTGATCAAGCTTTGCTGGAACGCTTTGTTGAACCAGAAAGAGTGATCCAATTTCGCGTTTGTTGGGTTGATGACCACGGTAAAGTACAAGTAAACCGTGCATGGCGTGTCCAATTCAGTTCTGCCATTGGTCCGTTTAAAGGCGGAATGCGTTTCCATCCATCGGTTAACTTATCCATTCTGAAGTTTTTAGGCTTTGAACAAACCCTGAAAAATGCACTGACAACCCTGCCTATGGGCGGCGGAAAAGGTGGCTCTGACTTCGACCCTAAAGGTAAAAGTCACGGTGAAGTTATGCGTTTCTGCCAAGCTCTGATGACTGAGCTTTATCGTCATTTAGGCGCAGATACTGATGTTCCCGCTGGTGATATCGGGGTTGGTGGACGTGAAGTTGGCTTTATGACAGGGATGATGAAAAAGCTGTCTAACAATACGGCGTGTGTATTTACCGGTAAAGGTTTGTCTTTCGGTGGTAGTTTAATTCGTCCAGAAGCAACCGGTTACGGGTTAGTTTACTTCACTGATGCCATGCTAAAACGTCACGGATTAGGCTTTGAAGGCATGCGTGTTGCTGTTTCAGGTTCAGGTAACGTTGCTCAATACACGATTGAAAAATGTCTGGAACTGGGTGCGAAAGTGGTTACTGCATCAGATTCTAGCGGTACAGTTGTCGATGAAGATGGCTTTACACTCGAAAAATTAGCGCGCTTAGAAGAGATCAAAAATAATTATGGTCGAGTTGAAGAGTACGCGAAAGAGTTTGGGCTGACTTACTTAGCGGGCAAACAGCCTTGGTGTGTACCTGTGGATATCGCACTACCATGTGCAACGCAGAATGAGCTGGATGTCGAAGCCGCTAAAGTATTGATCCAAAATGGCGTGAAAGCGGTTGCGGAAGGCGCGAACATGCCAACAACAATTCCTGCAACTGACCTATTCCTTGAAGCGGGTGTTCTGTTTGCACCAGGTAAAGCTGCTAATGCTGGTGGTGTGGCAACATCAGGTCTGGAAATGGCTCAAAACGCAGCGCGCTTAAGCTGGAAAGCTGAAAAAGTGGATACTCGTCTGCACCATATCATGTTGGATATTCACCACCATTGTGTTGAGTTTGGTGGCGAAGGTAAACAAACCAACTATGTACAAGGTGCGAACATCGCGGGCTTCGTCAAAGTCGCTGACGCTATGTTTGCACAAGGTGTTGTGTAATAGTTAACTGAAAACGTACGCGAAAGGGCGGTAGTACAAGTTTATTGCCAATTGTACAAAACGCCCTTCGCCGTTACGTTTTAATCACTGTTTTTAATGCATGGATAAATATCGAATCGATGGCTTTTAGTCGTAACCGCGGAAGGTGCTTTTTGTCCCGCTAGAGGTTCCGCATAATCAGGGCGTTTAACCACAACACGGCGTTTTGCCAACGCGATTGCAGGAGCGAGTAAAGAATCTGCATCATCATCGGCACCCACTAATGACTGAAATACCCGCATTTCCTTTTTCACTAACGCGCTCTTCTGCCGATGTGGATACATTGGATCGAGATAAATCACGTCTGGCGCATCTGTAATTTCTGCTAATGCATGGAGACTCGACGCGTGGATCAGTGACATACGTGCTTGTAGCCATTGACCAATTTCAAGATCCTGATAGCCGCGTTGCAAGCCATCATCCAGCAGTGCCGCGACGACAGGATGACGTTCTAGCATGCGGACTTTACAGCCCAGCGCTGCCAGCACAAACGCATCGCGCCCTAAACCCGCTGTAGCATCAATCACATCCGGTAAATAGTCTTTTTTGATCCCAACCGCTTTGGCAACGGCTTCACCTCTACCGCCGCCAAATTTGCGCCGATGTGCCATTGCCCCTGAAACAAAATCCACAAAAATGCCACCTAATTTAGGTTCATCCATTTTACGTAATTGTAGATTTTCAGGCGTTAAGACCAGCGCCATTAGCGCATCTGGAGTATGGACTAACTGCCATTTTTCAGCGAGTTGGGATAGGGTGCCGGCATCGGCACCCTCTTCACAGATTAATTGAATTGCAATGTGATCAGCCATGAATGCCATAGCTCTTCAACATCGCATCCAATTCTGGTTTACGGCCACGGAAACGCTCGAACAGCGCCATTGGTTCTTCTGAACCGCCACGACTTAAAATATTATCGAGGAATGATTGACCCGTTTCACGGTTGAAAATACCTTCTTCGGAGAAACGCGAGAATGCATCAGCTGCCAAAACATCCGCCCATAAATAGCTGTAATAACCCGCAGCGTAGCCACCAGCAAAAATATGGCTAAATGCATGAGGGAATCGGCTCCATTCAGGGGATGGTACAACCGCAACTTTCTCTTTAATAGCGTACAGGGTTGGCATGACGCGTGCGCCTTTCGCTGGGTCATATTCTGCATGTAACGTGAAGTCAAACAGACCGAACTCTAGTTGGCGTAGGACAAACATTGCTGATTGGTAGTTTTTTGCCGCTAGCATGCTGTTCAGCATTTCGGTTGGCAGTGGTTCGCCTGTTTCATAATGACCGGAGATAAATTCCAGCGCTTCAGGTTCCCAGCACCAGTTTTCCATAAATTGGCTTGGCAGCTCAACGGCATCCCATGGAACACCGTTAATGCCAGCAACATCAGCAACATCAATTTGGGTCAGCATATGGTGCAGACCGTGGCCAAACTCATGGAACAGCGTAATGACTTCATCGTGAGTAAACAGTGCAGGCTTATCACCAAGAGGCTTATTGAAGTTACAAGTCAAATAGGCGACAGGATTCTGTAGGGTGCCATCTTTATGCACCATGCGGCCAACACAGTCATCCATCCACGCGCCACCACGTTTATTCTCACGGGCATATAAATCGAGGTAGAAGCTACCACGTAGTGTGTCGGTATCATCATATAATTCAAAGAAACGCACATCATCATGCCAAGTTTCAACATCATGACGTTCTTTGGCGGTTAAACCATAGATACGGTGAACCACTTCAAACAGCCCATTTAATACGCGCTGTTCCGGGAAATAAGGGCGTAGTTCCTCATCATTTAATGAGAATTTATGCTGTTTTTGTTTTTCGCTGTAGTAGGCGAGATCCCAAGATTCGAGGGTATCGACACCATAATGCTCTTTAGCAAAGGCGGTTAAATCTGCTAATTCGTCTTTACCTTGTTGATGCGCGCGATCGGCTAACCCATTCAGGAAGCTTAATACTTGCTCTGGGGATTCAGCCATTTTGGTAGCGAGAGATTTTTCTGCGAAGTTTTTAAAACCGAGTAATTGAGCCAGTTCATGGCGCAGTGCCATTAACTCTTCAATCAGTTCGCTGTTATCCCATTTACCTGCATTTGGCCCTTGGTCAGATGCACGGGTGCTGTAGGCTTGGCTCATTTCGCGGCGCAATTCTGCGTTATCCGCGTAAGTCATCACAGGCAGGTAGCTTGGCATATCCAGTGTGAGTAAATACCCTTCTTCACCTTTGGACTCAGCCATGGCTTTGGCGGCTGCAATAGCACTTTCTGGCATTCCAGCTAGCTCGCTTTCATCTTTGATAAGCTTGCTCCAACCCATGGTCGCATCAAGCACGTTGTTACTGAACTTAGAGGCGATTTCTGACAAGCGTGCTACGATCTCGCCGTAACGTTGCTGTTTTTCAACGGGCAGGCCGATGCCGGATAATTCAAAATCACGCAGGGTATTTTCAATTGATTTTTGTTGTGCTCGGGTTAGCTTATTAAATTCATCGCCTTCTTTAAGGGATTTATAAGCTTGATACAGTGGCTCATGTTGCCCCATCCAAGTGCTGAACTCAGACAGTAAAGGAAGACATTGTTCATAAGCTTCCCGCAGTTCTGGGCTATTTTTGACAGAATGCAGGTGACTAACGGGAGACCAAACGCGGGACAGTTTATCGCTCGCTTCTTCTAATGGTTGGCACAGGTTATCCCAAGTGTATTGGTCATTGGCAGCCAGTAGGTTTTCAACAGTTTGGCGATATTCGCCTAAAACGTGTTGTACGGCTGGAAAAATATGCGCAGGTTCAATGCTTGAAAAACGTGGTAGTGCAGAATCGGTCAATAATGAATTTGTCATAAAAAACATCCTTGATGCAGGCTTGCGCTCGAAGGCCAAGGCTTACTGTGCTGACAATAAAAGTAGGTGGAATGATTCGTTAAATAAATCAGTGCACCGTTATGAATATAAGCAAGTATATGGGGGCAGATATGCAAAGCTCAATATCACAATTGTGCTTTTTGTTATTGCGGTTTAACAAATTGTGGCACGGGTTATTGGTTTGTATCAAGAATTTGAATGGTTGTTCTTACAATACCTTGGAAAATAAATAATTCAGTTTATAATCGAACTCCTACCAAGTAGAGGAAGATCGTCGTCTCCGGTGAGGCGGCTGGATTTCAAATCCAGTTGGGGCTGCCAGCAGTCCCGGGCAGGTTCGACTCCTGTGATCTTCCGCCACGCAAGTTCAATTCAACTCCACAAAGCTCAACTAATCCCTTATAATACCAGCTATTAAGCCAACTTATAGTCTCCACTTGTCAACTGGACTCTACGTTTATCAATGAGTTTATGGGGGCATGTTTGGGTATGTTTATTTTTGTGGAGAAAACCCATGCCACCAAAAATAGAAAAAACAGTTACAAATCAAAAGATAGCATCACTTGATGCTAAGGATAAGGCCTACAAGTTTTCTGTGGGTAAAGGGCTATACCTGTTAGTGAAACCTAATAACGCTAAATACTGGCGTATGAAGTACCGAATCGACGGAAAAGAAAAAAGCTTATCCTTTGGTGTCTACCCCGATACATCTCTTGAACAGGCCATACAGTTAAGGGATGAAGCGAAGAGCAAATTGCGTGTAGGTCATGACCCCGCTTTAGACAAAGCAATCGACAGAGAAAGTAAACGAGTCGAAAAAGCGAAACAAGTTTTTCAATTCTCGCTCTCTGATAACGGTGGGTTAACCATAAAACTAAAAAATAGTAAGTTAGCACTTACACCGGAACAAACGGAAGCAGTGCGTCTATTCTTAAATGCAGGAGTAACTCATGGCACTGACTGACGCAAAATTGCGAACATTGAAGCCCAAAGAAAAAGTTTATCGACTTGGAGATAGTGCCGGATTGTATATCGAAGTCGCTATCAACGGTTCGCGCTACTGGCGCATGAAATACCGCTTCTTAGGTAAAGAAAAGAGATTGGCCTTCGGTGTTTATCCCGAAGTCACTTTAGCGGAAGCACGAGAAAAAAGAGACGCAGCAAGAAAACTACTCGCTTCAGGAAGTGATCCGGCTGAAGCAAAGAAAATAGCAAAAGCGACTCAACAAGCAAATGCTGAAAATACCTTTGAAGCAGTAGCCCGTGAATGGCATACATCAAAAGCTGATCGCTGGTCACTGCGTTACCGTGATGAAATTATCGATACCTTCGAAAAAGATATATTTCCTTATATTGGTAAACGTCCTATCGCTGAAATTAAGCCTCTGGAGCTGCTGGAAACCCTGCGTAAAATGGAGAAGCGTGGAGCCTTAGAGAAAATGCGTAAAGTCCGCCAGCGCTGTGGTGAGGTCTACAGGTACGCAATCATTACAGGGCGAGCTGAATATAACCCTGCACCCGATCTGGCTTCAGCGCTTACCCCTCCGAAGAAACAACATTTCCCATTCTTAACCGCTGAAGAGTTGCCTTATTTTCTAAAAGATTTAGCAGGTTATACAGGTAGTGTGATCACAAAAACAGCGACTAAAATTATTCTGCTCACGGCTGTACGAACACAAGAGCTACGTTTCGCTCGCTGGCAGGATATTGATTTAGAAAAAGGTATCTGGGAGATTCCTGCTGAAGTGATGAAAATGAAGCGACCGCATGTCGTACCATTATCAAAACAGGTAATCGAGTTATTTAATTCACTCAAACCACTGTCAGGGCATTATGAGCTTGTCTTTATAGGCCGTAACGACCATAGAAAGCCGATCAGTAAGGAAAGCGTAAATCAGGTTATTGAGTTGCTTGGGTATAAAGGAAGGCTGACAGGACACGGCTTCCGCCATGCGATGAGCACGATTTTGCATGAGAAGGGCTATAACTCAGCATGGATTGAAACCCAGCTCGCGCATATCGATAAAAATGCGATTCGTGGGACGTATAACCATGCTCAGTATATGGATGGGCGCAGGGAAATGATGCAGTGGTATGCGGATTACATGGATGAGTTGGAGGGGAGTTATATAAATACTAGTTTTGTGGTTTAGCTGGATATTAAAACTATGAAATATTTCATAGAATGTATTTTTAAGTCCAAAAGGTCATAAAAGATGTTAGAGGATAGTAAAAATACAGAACCACCGTTTAATATCATGATGAATTCATGGCTAGAGCGCTGCAAAAATGCTCGTGATGGGCATTATAACAGAGCTGAGAGGCTCTTTGAATTATCTAATTTACTTGGCTATGTTCTTATTTACTCTACTGTATTCGTTACGGTTTTTTCGTTTTTTATACACGACCAAAAAAAAATTATTTTTTGGAATATAACTACTCAACATATTGTCATATTAGTTGGCTGTATCGCAGCAGTTATTTCAGGAATAGTAACTCAAGCTAGATTTGGTGAGAGAGCTGAAATGCATCGTTCATCAGGGGCTCGCTACGCTAATTTAGCTAGGGATATCGAAGAACTCCAAGTCAAACAACAAATGGAATTAATGCAACATAGTGAGCTATTGCAAAACATTAACTCCATTATCCACGAGTGGAATAAGCTGTCTGAAGACTCTTTATTAACACCACATAATCCAACTCGAACATGCCGCTATGGCATCCATCTGATAACATTTTTATTTATGATAATGTTTTTCTTATTGATAATCTGACAAAAATTACATTTTGTCAGATATGTGCTAAGAGGAATAACTTGAAATGGCAATAAGTATACATTTGAACGGAATTTGTCAGCGTAAACTGAATTTTCTTATCAGTTCTGGTGCTTCTAGTGGTTTATTTCCGACTCTTTGGCTACGATTAAAAGATTTAGATGATGAATACAAAAACGAGATGTTAGCGACAAAGATAAATAAGCCTATCGGTGGGGATATTTGTTTTAAAATGAGAACGCATCTGGAACGCATTAATGATGGCAGAATTGTTGCGATGGCATCCGGTGTCAAATTTGGACGGAGACCGTACTCGAAAGCAGCACTTATCAGACAACTTATCAATCAGAAGCAATCGGAAAAAATAACTCTAGAAAAGGCGGAGGTTTCTCGGGCTGCTTATTTTCGGTTAAAAAAATCGGAAACCCCTCAAAAAGGTAATACTAACCATGATTTTAAAAGAACTATTCTAAGCAGAGAGCAAGTTATACAACAAATTATTATAGGGAATTAAAAGCTATGGAAGAAATAAATCTACTTAAAGAAATTCGAGAGCTAAAAAGTCAACTATCCTACGCTAAAAATATTGGTTTCTTTATGGGTGCCGGTACCTCCTGTGCTTTAGGTTTGCCAAATATATCTCAGTTGACTGTTGACGTCGAAAGTGTATTAACAGGATCATTGTTGAATGATTTTAATGTTATTAAAACTGACTTATCGAAGCCTGATGAAACAATTAGCATTGAAGATATTCTTAATCAGATAAGACGGATTCGCGAAATTACTGAAGAAAGGTCTGATAGAGAATTCCTTGGCGTTTCTGGCATAAACGCGCGTGAACTAGATATTGAAATTTGTAAAAACATTTATAATTTAATCACGGAGAAAGAGGTTAGTGCTAATCTGACTGCTCCAAAGAAATTTTTTGCGTGGTTAAACATGCAAAACCGAGATTTTTCAAAAGAGATTTTTACTACAAATTATGATCTGATAATAGAAAAGTCCCTTGAAGCTATTCGTGCGCCGTATTTTGACGGTTTCGTTGGTTCTTATGAACCATTTTTTTGGCAAGAAAGTGTCGAAACACTTGTTCGTAGAAATGATCTAACTCAGAACTGGATTCGATTATGGAAGATACATGGTTCTCTTAGCTGGTTTTGGAAAAAAAGAGATAATCTGAAGTCGCATAAAGTTATACGTCTTGGGAAAATAGATAAAATTGAAGAAGAGAAAAATGAGATAGTCATTTACCCATCAAAAGAAAAATATGATCTATCTCGTAGGCAACCTTTTTTAGTTTACTTCGACCGCCTTAAAAGCTATTTACTAAGTGGTGAACTTCTATTCATTTTTACCGGATACTCATTTTTAGATCAGCATATAAATGAAATTATTTTTAATTGCTTGAGGCAAAACAACAGGCTTAGTGTTGTAGTCTTTTTTTATACAGACAGTGAAGTTAAAAAATTGCATTCACTTTCGGCAGGATATCTAAATCTATCTGTATTCGGACCAACAACTGCGATTATAAACGGAACGTTAGGGAAATGGTCCTTTGACCAATCTGAGCTAAAAAACAAAGAAAAATGTGATAGTTTTTGGAATGCCGAAGATGAAAAATTCTTGCTTGGTGATTTTAATTATTTGGTTGAGTTCTTAGTGGGCAATTCTGGTCGTAGTAGTGAGATTGAGGTATCTATAAATGAAGACTGATTCTACATATTTAGGAAAGGTTATTCGTGTGGATTCCAGCACTGTAGAGGTAGAAGTTTCATCAGAAATACCTTCCGCTGCGCCAATAATAAATGGACGACTGTATAAAATTGGCCAGATCGGCACATTTGTAAAAATGCCAATGGGAAATATTACTATCTACGCTATCGTTGCTGCGGTCAGTGACAGACCATTCACAGATAGTAGCGATGATGAGTATAGGGTAAGTTCAAAATTTCTTTCAGTACAATTGATTGGCGAAAAAATAGGTGACAGTGAGTTTGAAAAAGGAGTGGGTACTTATCCTACAATAGGTGATGAAGTACACCTTGTAATTGAACACGACTTATTTGAAATTTATGGTGAAAAGGATGTAGGCTCCATTGAAATTGGAAAACATTCTTCATCTGAAAACTTAGGTGTTTATGTAGATACTCATAATTTAATTTTACGCCACTGTGGCATTTTAGGCTCAACAGGTAGCGGAAAATCCAATACTACTGTCAGTATTTTGAAATCTATTTTACATGGTTATGTTGGTTCAAGAATTATATTGGTAGACCCGCACGGTGAATATGCATCTGCATTTCCTGATGCCAAAGTGCTTAGAATTAATGAGGCAGGGTCTCCATTAGTAATACCTTTTTGGCTTATGACATTTGAGGAGCTTGCATATTTTTTAGTGGGGGCAGATCATCGTGATGAACAAAAAATAGAATATCGATTACTGAGGGACCTTGTAACTAAGCTAAAGAAGGAAAATATAAATTTAAAGGCTGGTATTGTTAATGGAGATCTTGTTACAGCAGATTCACCAATCCCTTTTAGTGCAAGGCGGTTGTGGCATGAGATGAATTGGTATCTTAATGCATCATTTTCTTCTACAACGAAAGATGAACAAACTAAGAAAACTGCTCAAGAAAAGAATTCTGGAGATGCAGAAACATTGACACCTGCGACATTTGAGCCTTACTCAATGAGTACTGCTGCTCCTTATAAGTCCAAGCATACAGAGTATTTTACTTATGAGAAAAAATTACTTTCTCGTCTTAAAGATACGAGATATGACTTTCTATTCAATCCAGGGGATTATAAAACGGCAGATTCTGAAAAAGATTTGCATGATTTACTAGCTGACTGGATAGGATGTGAGCAGAGATTAACAATACTAGATCTTAGCGGTGTCCCATTTGAGGTTCTAGACATAACCATAGGTTTGATTACGCGGTTTGTTTACGACAGTATGTTCTGGGGACGTAAAGAGTCATATACTGGTAAGCAAAGACCACTGCTCTTGGCATTCGAGGAAGCTCATACGTATCTAGGGAAAAATGATAAGAGTAATTATTCAAAAGCCGCAGTTGAAAAAATATTTAAAGAGGGTAGAAAATTTGGCGTAGGAGCTCTAGTCATTTCTCAACGCCCCTCTGAATTGTCAGAGACTATAATTTCCCAAATTGGTACGTTGATAGCTCTTAGGCTTACCAATTCAAGTGATCAATCTATAGTGAAATCATCTGCCCCCGATAATCTAAATAGTCTTATGGATCTTCTTTCATCTTTACGTATAGGTGAGGCCGTTATTTCAGGTGAGGCTATAAAAATTCCATCTAGAGTTCGATTGAAATTGAATCACCCAAGGCCAACAAGTGAAGATCCAAAGTTAATTGAATGTTGGACAAAAGCATTTTCTCTCGATACTGATAATTATAAAATTGTTGTAACTAAAATACGTGAACAGAAAATATAACCAAAGGAGCGTAAAAATGGAACGAAGAAGTATTTCATCAAGTATGATTCGGAGTATCGGGTACGACGAATCTATTTCTACATTAGAGATTGAATTTAATAGTGGTGCAGTATGGCATTACCATGATTTTCCCCTTACAAGTTGGTATGAATTTGATGGGGCGGAATCACACGGTAAATTTTTTCATAGCTCCATAAAGAATAATTATCGAGAGTCTCAAGTGGGATAACTTATGGATTAACTGCCACCGAACTATATAGTTATATAGTTCGGTGGCAGTAGTCACTACTAAAATATGCGGGAGCTGGTAAGCGATAAGTGTAAAGATAGTTGCTACCCCTGGTTGATTTAAGTCGCCTGCTTTTCCCGTTCCGTATTCAGTATTACTGAGCCTTTCGGTTGCCAGTTTCGTGTTCTTCCTGATCATCGCTCTGGACGCGCTTCTTTTGTCCGCTTGTACAGTGCATCACGTGGCTTCAGTAATGTGAGATCTTCCCCGCGATGGCGCTATGTCGGGGTCACATACCGTATCCCGCTGTAGCGGTGTGTTTCGTGATAATACCAACGGGTAAATTTTTCCACCCATTTTGGCACGTCCTACAACGTTCTGAACCCCAATGACGGCCATTGCGGCACATATTTCAGTGTCCGGAGCAGCGATTCCGCATACGCATTGTCATTACTCACTGCGGTCTGCTGTGGGATGGCGTGATATTCAGCTCGTGCAGTTTCATCTGTAATATCTGTGATTTCATCGCTGCCCCATTATCTGTGTGCAGTACCAGCGGCTCCCGCCAGCAGTCTTTCCGCAGGACGGTGCGTTGCATCAGGATATCGACCTCTAGGCTCACATCTATATCAGATTGCACCGATAATGGCTCAGGGTGCGTTTTACCGTGTATTAAGCGGTATAGACATGCAGGAACGACTGCCGGTATCAGAAGGCGATATCAGCCACCAGCTGATGGTGGCTATTCTTGATGAGGGGATGGCACATTCCCTGACAAACGGCGAGTTTAGTAAAGCTATCCAACCAGTGTTGGTAATGGCGTAGTAATGCCTCATGGCGGACATGATACTTTTTCATAGTTGAATTTCCGATGTAATTTAGATATTGCGGTTAGTGCGGGAAGGGGAGTGATGTGATGATTAGGCTCTGGATTTGGCAATGCGCTCCTGCAACCAGTTTTCAATCTCACTCTTCAGCCAGCGAGAGCTTCGACCCAGTTTGATTGGCTTCGGAAACTCGCCATCTTTGATCAGTTTATAAAACCATTTGTCGGATAATCCGGTTAAACAGGTAATGAATTTTATATCAACAAATTGGTCGTCTAATAACGAAATAGATTGCGTATGCATATTTAATCCTCTGTCTTTAGGTTTAAAGGCAGAAGGGATATCGATAAGTTTTTAGGGATATCTCTCTTCCAAAAGATATCCCCCTCATGTTTTTTATTGGTAGATTAACGGCTGCATCCAAATGAACGCTCACCATCACCATAATATTTCGTATGTTCTTTGGCTAAGTAGCTACAGCGCTGGTTTAATTCAAAAATAGAGTTTTCATTGTTGGCTTTATTATTATCTAGCCAAGTAACGGCGTTGTCTGGGATATGAACTAAATAACGCTCCGCAGGGTAGTTTACACCAAGAGCACTACACCATGCTTGCTCTAGTAAAGCATAGAGCGTTCCGTCTGTTCTAGTGTAATCACCTAGTCTCCAATAGACGTCCTTATTGACTAGTAGCAATAAGTGATAATGTTTTCGACAACTGATCTCACCAAACTCTCTTACCCAAACATAAGATAAGTGGCATGAAAAATTACGATCCCATGCTTTATTTTTGCGTTTTAGGCCGGCATCTATTTTGGCTTTTAGGGATTCAATGAAACGAGTTATAGCAGTTGAATCTTCATGGTAACAATTTGTCGATGATGGAAAACGCAAATCTACACGAATGGCTGTAACACGATTATAGGCTAGGAGAGATTTACGGATAGTACGATCTATCTTACGAAGATAGTCCTCATTGTAGGTATAGCTAGACATGATTTATTCCTTAAGGTTTTTAAGTCATATCTAGTTCGATGGATGTAAAAAATAGGTAGGTTAGTCAAGATTGCTAGGGGGATTTTTAGGTCAATGAAATGCCATACTTACTCGATTTAATATAGTAAATATATATAACTATACCAGCGTCGTTTTTGTACACAGAAGTCTGACGCATCAAGGATTCGGTGAGTCATCTCATTAGAAAGTACTCTGATATTAATTTGCTAAAGGGAAATGGATAACAACGTCACTTTTACAACATTAGTATTGTTTTTTAGTGTGCTTATCAGTGAATGCAAATTATAGTACTAAGAAAAACCTAATAATCTATGTAAAACCCATTAAAATAGCGCCAAGGTAGGAATTCAATATCATGTAAAAATCACGAATAAATTGGTGTAAAAATTAGCTTTATATTAGAATTTTATTCATAATAAAAATATGAATTAATTATGTTAAAAGTTATAAAAATGAGGTGTCAATGGCGATGGATTATTCATATTTAGAGAAGGAAGTTTATGGCTATATGAGGAAAAATAAAATTTTTTGCTATCTCGTTTGGCGTATATTGAAGAGTCCTTCAGCCAGTAATTTTTATTTTCATAAAGCCCGAGTTTTTTCAGGGAACTTTACTCTTCATGCTGATTTGAGCCATGCAATAAACTCAGCTAAGAACGTTATTTCTGATAAGACATTTTTGTTTGAACCCAAAAGTCATGAAGGCAGATATATTGAAAGTACTGAGTACACCAGCTTTATGTATAATAAACTTCTTATTTTCCAATATGATGAATATGCTTGGGGTATTCATCACATGCTTTATTACTTAAGAAATAAATTCATTAAAATAAAATCTAACTACAAATATTTTGATTGGTTAAAAGTATCTGATAATAAAACCTGTGAGTGGGTTTATGACTATCTGGTCAAGAGTAAAGTAATTGATAAGACGGAGTATCAAGATAATGAAGAGCTTTATCTTTATATTCTGACGGGGTTTTATTTATGGAATCCATCATCTCAAGAGGAAAGAGATAACCGTTATAAAAAATTACTCTTAGCTCGAAATGAGCGAAAACACAGAAAAATTAGCCAATCAAAAGGTTCGGTAAGGCCAAAAAAATCACCGAAAGAAATCCAACTTTCAGCAGAGGCAAAAACTAAATTGACAGAGTTAGCCCTTAATTATGGCGTGCCCGCGTCGGAATGGTTGAATAGTTTCATTATTGATGAGTATGAAAAAATGAAATAAATTTCAAATATATATTATCAATGTGAACTTAACACATATTAAGGTTGCAATGATGAAGGAACTCGAAAGTCATTTTTCTTTTCTTCCGAAAGGAGCTAAGGATGCGTTTTTATTTCATTTGAATAAGCTTATCAACTACTCCCCCACCGTTGGCTTTATGGGTAAAACTGGGGCGGGAAAATCAAGCTTAATCAACGCACTATTCCAGTCCTCACTATCGCCTGTGAGCGATACCTCTGGCTGCACACGGCAAGCTCAGCGCTTCAATATGACTATGAACAACTACACACTTACCTTTATTGATTTACCCGGTGTGGGAGAAAGCCTTGAGCGAGATAGCGAGTACCACTCGCTATACCGTAACTTATTGCCTGAATTGGATTTAATCATCTGGGTACTCAAAGCCGATGATAGAGCGTGGTCTTCGGATGAACAGTGCTATCACTTCCTTACCGAACAATGCGGTTATCAGCTTGAGCGTTTCCTGTTTGTATTGAACCAAGCCGACAAGATGGAGCCCTGTCGCCAGTGGGATGCGTTGATCCACCAGCCATCCTCTGAACAATCCGATAATTTGATATTAAAGCAACAAGCCGTGATAACGACATTTAAGCCCCATCACCCGGTGATGGTCGTGTCTGCGGTCGAAAACTATCAACTCACTGAATTAGCCGAACAGCTCATACTGGCGCTACCAGCGAAAGCCAGTAGCGGAGTCACTAGGCAGCTGAATACCACTTATCGAACTGCCTCTATAGAAACTTCGGCACGTAATGATTTTGGGCAATGTATCAGTGACATTGTTGATACCTTAATCGATATTCTTCCGCTCGCACCGCTAATAAAAAATACGATTAGCACCGTCAAAAACAGCCTCGTATCCGTCGCTAAATCCCTGTGGAGCGTGTTCTTTTAACCACTTACGTTAACTCATTATTGTTCATAATCAGCGCCAGTCCTTTATGGGATTGGCGCTTTTTTATTTCTTTTTATTGGAGACTCAACTTATGAATAATTCAACCGAATGCACTATCACAATGACACTCGTTCCTGATGAACAACGCCTTGATTTTTGGCTCAACCACTTTGGTAGAGTGAAAGGCTGGACCACCTTTGAAGTGGTAATATTCACGACGATGGGACAGTTTTGCGATGATTATCATGGGGGCTATTGGGAGTACGGTACGCTCAGTAATGGCGGTACATTTATCTACCCGGATATCTCAGATGAGACTCTAACGCTGTTCAATCCCCACAACGGCAACGAAGCGGTGATGAGCCAACAAGCTGCCGGGATTGCCGTGTGTCTTATTCTGTACAGCATTTGGTCGTTTAAAACCGAAAGCGAAGTAATGTGCGACCGCTTTTATCAGTTGCGTGAGTATGCCTTACAGCATGCCGAGTCTGCTGCCATTTTCCATTTTATTGATTAATCCGGAGTCTTATCATGAGTTTATTAGCATCTCGCTTTGGCACAGCTAACAGTATTCGTCGTGACCGCCCACTCACTATTGAAGAATTATTTCGCACTGTACCCAGTATTTTCTCCGAAGAAAAACACGCTTCACGCAGTGAAAAATACACTTACATCTCGACCGCCTCGCTGTTAGAAAGCCTGCAACGAGAAGGCTTCCAGCCCTTTTTTGCGTGTCAAACTCGCGTTCGTGATATCCGCCGCCGAGAGCACACCAAACATATGCTTCGATTACGCCGTCATGACCAAATCACGGGGAACCAAGTCCCTGAAATCATCTTACTCAATAGCCATGATGGTTCGAGTAGCTATCAAATGCTGCCGGGATTATTTCGTCAAGTCTGTGCAAATGGGCTGATTTACGGCGATGTATTGGGGGAAGTGCGGGTCCCTCACAAAGGAGATGTGGTGAGTAAAGTCATTGAAGGGGCGTATGAGGTATTAGATACCTTTGAGCAAGTGGCAGAAAAACGCGAAAGTATGCAGTCGTTATTATTACTCCCACCAGCCCAGCAAGCCTTTGCTGAAGCAGCGTTGACCTACCGCTTTGGCGAAGAGTTCCAACCGGTAACGCGAGAGCAAATTCTACAGCCTCGACGTTTTGAGGATAAGAAAGAAGACCTCTGGACAGTGTACCAACGTTTACAAGAAAATCTGATTAAAGGTGGATTATCAGGCAGAACGGCAAAAGGTAAACGTTCCCGCACTCGAGCAGTGAATGGCATCGATGGTGATATCAAACTCAATAAAGCGCTATGGGTAATGGCAGATACATTATTTAACCAACTCGCTCCCCGCCAGCCTAACTAATTATCCCGCCCCGACAGGTTGTGTCGTCGTACTCCGTTTTCCTCATTGTCTAAATAAACATCATAATATTATTTATCAATTTATTAGCATGAGCTATTTATCATCAAATAGCTAAATGAGAATTTTTCCCAACAGACATAACCTGTCACCCCCCTAAGTTAAACTCCTTCACTCTTGTAATTTCTTAATGTCTATTATTGAGAGCAATACGTTATGTTTCAGACCAACCGAAAATATGACCGCATGGCAGTGCGACTCTCTGCGCTGATTGCTCGCTTAATGGCGGGAGAAAATCTCGTGCTCGTTGATTTAACCAAAGAGTTCAATGTGTCAGAACGCACCTTACAGCGGGATTTACGTGAACGCCTTGCCTATCTCGGTGTGGAAGGTCGGCAAGGCACTTATCGTCTACCGATGAATATACTGAACGCCTTTCGCGATAAAGACATTCTTACCTTTGTGAAACAAATCGGGATGACCCGACTTTTTCCGGGGTTAGACAGCCGCTTGTTAAATTTACTGTTAACACAGCAGCCCCATGCCCCCTGTTTGATTTGGCATCACGCGCATAAGATTTCCGCTTTACATGCCGACCATTTCTATCAATTGGTGTATGCCATCATCGGGCGACATGCAATCAATCTGTTGACACTTGAACGTCGCTTTAACCCGCTTTACCCATACCAACTGATTTACCGTGAAGGGCAATGGTACTTGCTGGCGGAATATCATCAACAAATTCATGTGTTTTTGCTAGACGATATTCAACAAGTTCAACCGCTTAATACCACGTTTACCCCACGAAATGACGTTATTCAGTTATCACAACAGAACAGTTTTATCGCGGCATTACCTCATTTTCGATTGATATCGCAATTACTTACCCCTTTTCCATCATATAACGAAAAGAGTTCATCATGACTTTATTAAACATACCAGCAGCATACTCAACGCATCCAACACATTGCCCTCACTGTTCTTCTGAGCAAGACATCATTGCATGGGGCTCAGGCTGGATGTGTCGTGATTGTGGCCACGAATGGGTCATGTCTATCCAAAATAACCATTACGCCGTGAATTCATCATCACATAAGGAAGCCTGAAAATATGAAAACCGTTTCACACTTACAACTGGGTTTAGAACGAATAGCTATCGTTATTAGTATTTTGTTATGCCTTTGGATCACTGGCGTATTGCTAACACATTTCCAGCTTATTGCCCTCATCATGAATCCGTATGGGATCATATTGACCTACTTCGTTTTATATCTCTTGGCTTTGATTATCCCGCAACTCTTGGCTCAATTGGGTTTATGGGTTTTGAGTGCCTTTAAGGGGATTGATTATAAAATCCGTTTCAACCCGAGATTAGTTGCCATCATCACTTCTATCATTATCGGTTTAGGCCTATCAAGCATATTGGTTGTCATGACATCCGATTGGCTATTCGGTTTTGGTGAAGGTGTCGCTACAACGATATTGCTGATTGAGTTACTCATTGCCTGTGGTATCGCTTTTTATCTTCATAGGCGAATTCGTCACTGGGTTTCAGTACGACTACCCAGCCAGCCATAACATTAAGAATGGTCAGCAATTTATTGTGGATGCCTTATTCACAATTCACCAGACAACCACCGAATACGCCATATCAGGGAAAACTAAGCACCCATTAGACGGTGTTCATTTTGCGTCAATGTTGACGTCTCTATTTATGTTTAAAGGAATTTAAAATGAAAAAATATTTAGTTGTAACCGCTTTAGCTTCATTGTGTTTTATTACGTCACAAGCCTACGCTGCCAGTCAACCGCCCAAAGATACCATTTGGGAATATAAAGGGGATGGTGGTAAAACGTTATGGCAAGTATGTGGAAGCCAAAATAGTACTTGTAAGATTGTGGGCTCAACCAAGCACTATGTTGCTGTACTGAATCATAAATCCGCTTCGGGCTGCGCATTTGGTGATTTTTATATCGTGGCAAGAACAGATGGAAACTGGCAACAACGCGATACGGGCACTTGTAGCCCCAATGCATATGTCCAAAAAGGATACATTAGTAACGGGCAATATTCGTCAGTTGATATTGGCGTCAACGGTACGATCGTCAAACGCTACCCGATTGGTTATTGGAACCAACAAAAAGAATTATCAGGCAAAAAACGTCCACGTTGGAAAGAAAAAGACCGTACAAAAGGTGGGTTGCAAACCAATCAACAATAAATAACATTCTCGCTACCGTTACTTGCAGTAGCGAGGACGATATAAGATAACAAAAGGTAACGTAATGAATAAGATAAAAAGCCTATTTGCGATAGGACTATTGGCAGTGAGTGCATTTAGTTTGGCTGAAGAACAACAGCGTTATGCTAGCATCACACATACGAGCTCAAATTTTATTAACCAAGGTTACTGTGGCTACTCATTTACCCTTGATAATGGCGGTAACCATATGGTGTTAGACCACGCGGAGTTTGGTGCACTTGAACTAACGCTGCGAATGAAAGATGGACAAGGAAAAGTATTAGGGGATACGGTACTGGAAGTGGAACCTTTTGGTGATTCTAGCGCAACCCGAGCCTCATTCACAGGGTTAGAAATTCCTTGTGAAGATGTTGCTGAGTTTCAAGTAATTAAAGCAGTAGAAGATCAAAATGGACATAAAGTTGAATTACCACTATCGATCTTTCAGGCTAATAATCCAGAGTTGGCGAAGATGTCGGTAGCAGGCAACTAATTGATTTAAGTATTTTAACATTTATTTTTCAGGGTATATTGGTAGCATTGATTTTCATTTGGTTGAGATTACTACCAGTAAAGCGGGGGGCAATGTAATGAGCGATAATCTTCCTGAAGCACCACAGGGCGAATTTGTTTTGTTCCGCAGTGAAGATGGTCAGACTCACGTCGAATGCCGCTTTGAGTCTGATACTCTGTGGTTATCTCAATCATCAATTGCTGAGCTGTATGGAAAAGACGTTCGTACAATTAACGAGCACCTTATTAATATTTTTTCTGAGGGGGAACTTGCTCAAAACGCAACCATCCGGAAATTCCGGATAGTTCGATTAGAGGGAAATCGTCAGGTTTCCAGAGAGATAGACCACTATAGTTTACCCGCCATTCTTGCTGTTGGTTACCGTGTCCGTTCAGTTCGCGGCACACAATTTCGCCAGTGGGCAACGCAAACGCTGGAGCAGTACCTAATCAAAGGGTTTGTGATGGACGATGAGCGGCTGAAGAATCCGCCTGTCGGTCAGACAGTGGTGCCGGATTACTTTGATGAGATGCTCGAACGCATCCGTGATATTCGTGCCAGTGAGTGGCGCGTGTATTTACGAGTGAAAGAGATCTTCACCATGGCAGCGGATTATGAACCCTCGAATAAAGAAACCAATCGTTTTTTCCAAACCATCCAAAACAAACTGCATTTTGCTTGTACGGGTATGACTGCCGCTGAGCTTATTGTTAGTCGGGCAGATGCTAGTCAGCCGGATATGGGATTAACCAGCTATAAGTCGGACGAAGTTCGTAAAACGGATGTGACGGTTGCGAAGAATTATCTGCGTGAAAATGAGCTCAAAGAATTAAACCGTATTGTCAATATGTGGCTCGACTTTGCCGAAGATCAAGCACTGCGCCGTAAGCAAGTTTTCTTACAGGACTGGGATACTAAGTTGGATCAGTTTTTAAGTTTTAATGACCGTGACGTATTGCAAGGCGCTGGTGGGATTAGTAAGAAAGCTGCTGATGAAAAAGCGAAAGAGATATTTGATATCTATGCACAAAAACGTCGACAGTTAAAAGAAGCTGAAGGGGCGAGGGTGAATATTGCGGCGCTGAAAGATTTACTGAAAAAAGGTAAGCAAAAGAAGTAGTGTGGTGAATACAAGTAGACGGTTTACAAACAAAGGTCACTGCATAGCATTGTTGCTGGTTTGGATGAAGTTTAATCTAATAGTTGGTAATATATTTTGCGTATTCTTAAAAATTTTAAATAAAAATCTACTGTATATCGTTCAGTTGTATCAGATGATTATTTGGGTTATAACCGTATTTATAGTTATAGCAGTCGACGCTGATAGTTCTGATTTATTGAAATTCAATTAATTGTTAGCGTTTGATTAAATAAGCGTAATCACGTTTGAAAGGAGAATTTCAACATGGCTAGATGTACAGCGCCAGTACGCGGACATCGTTCAGCAGCTGCAGCAGCAGAATGTCCCGCATGCAGTGCTCGCGGTGGCTATCGTAGTAGCTATCGCAACGAAAATTACCGCCCGTCATATTTCTCACCAAACAGTGGTGGTGGAAGTTCCAGCAGTAGCTCCAGCAGTAGCTCAAGACCGAGTTGGTCGAAAGCAGGTTCATCTGTAGTGTATACACCAGCCCAGGTTCGGACTCTCACACCAGTACGAGAAAACGTTGAGAAGAGAGTGTCTGTACCCGATCTTCGGGATGTCTTTCTTTGCCATGCATGGGATGATCGGAAAGGCGCAGCCAAAGAGCTGCATGATTTACTTGAATCGTGCGGTGTTTCGGTATGGTTCAGTGAGAAAGATGTCCTTCTTGGTTCGTCATTACTTCGCGAAATAGATAAGGGGCTTGTGAAGTCGCGCGTCGGGATTGTACTAGTGACCCCAGCACTACTAAAACGCCTCCAAGGTGAGGGTATTGCTGATAAAGAACTTTCTGCGTTATTAGCACGCGATCTGCTCGTCCCTATTGTACACAATACTACATATGACGCACTTCGCGATGTTAGCCCATTGTTAGGCTCTCGGAGCGGATTAAGTACAGCAGAAGAGCAAATGTCAGATATTGCAGTTAAGCTCGCTGAATTGGTTGCAGTCTAATTACTCAAAGTTATCCGAGGGAGAGGGCGAAAGCTCATCCCTTAACTCAAAGTTAGCTTTAATTTTGTCCTACTACTATTTAGTTATCTCCACCTCAAAAACCAATCTGGGGGCATAAATGGGGGCACTGCTATTTATCCAACTCAGCAAACTCATTTAATATCAACACTATTACCCATTAAATGCGACTCCTGTGATCGCCACGATTTGCTTCTTTCGTCACGTCTCAAAAACTTCTTGTTAATTAATCAATCCAATTCTCTAGAGCTTGTCCTAATTTGCGAATGTTTGTTGGTATTTACGACCATCACAAATAGCGTTTTTTTTTGCCGCTAAGTGATGCGGAGAATATGGCTATTTTTGTCAGCCTTATCTTTTGTGGTGACATAGTATATTGTTGGTCATAATTTATTCTTAGCACGTAAATTGGGGGGCAATTTGATGAGTGAAAATCTTCCGGAAGCACCACAGGGTGAATTTGTTTTATTTCGTAGTGTTGATGGTCAGGCTCGCGTCGAATGCCGCTTTGAATCCGATACGCTGTGGTTATCTCAATCCTGGATTTGTGAGCTTTACGGTAAAGCTAAAGCCACGATTAGTGAGCATATCAGCAATATTTTTACTGAAAACAAGTAAGCAAAAGAAGTGATGTGGTGAATACAAGTCAACTGTTTACAGACAAAGACCTCTGTGCGGCATTATCCGACATATTTGTGGACAATCGGGTGGATTATCAATATATCGCCTCAGTCGCAAAACATTTTCCCGTTGAGTATGTTCAAGTCATGCTGTGTCGGTATGTTGCTCCTATTTGTTACTGTAATCTGTTATCTCCTGTACCTTCGGTATGGACTTATTTTGATGCGGATGAATTATGGGAAGATATTGGTATATTGAAAAATAAAGAGCAAAGCATATTTGGTAAATTTAAAAGAGATCTCTGTACGTTATATTTCAAAAATAGACTTAAGCCAGAGTGGCAAGAATTAATGTGTTTTTTGCAAGATTAGCTGATTTCTCTCTATAAAAGTTGGTATTTACTACCATTAAAAACCACGTTTTTTCTGTTGCTAAGTGATGCGGAGAATATAGTCGAATGCCGCTTTGAATACGAAACGTTGTGGTTGTCTCAAACCATGATTTGTGAACTTTAGGGTAAAGCCACGCTCAGCGAGCATATTAGTCAGGTATTTACTGAGGGGGTTAGTTGAAGATTCGGTTTTACCAAACAACTGCGGACACAGCAAATATTGGGGCTAATGACTGACAGTTCATAATAACGTAAAGGAGATTAAGAACCTGCCAGTATTAGTCGGTCATGATAAATTTTTAGTTAGGTTGATTTTCTAACTAGAAATCAGTTTTAGAAAAACCTGTCATAGCATCCAGCTCCATTTCGCGACCTAATGCCGTCATGGGGTGGACAATAACGAGGCCTCGTACGGATTTCTTCAGCTTGCCCATATCCGCTTGCTCTTTCTTCGTGATCGGGCGCTTGAATGGCATATCCATCAACTTTTGTGCTTCTTTGCTGAGCTTCTTGTTACGAGTTTCCTTCACGCGAGCGATTTCAACTTCCAGTGTCGCTTTTTCTTTCTCAAGCTCTGCGTACTTTTCTGCTTCGTTCGTCAGCTGCATACTTGCCATCTGGTGACGAACAAGGTCTAAGCGGTCGCTAAGCGTTTTGATTTGTGTTTTTTCAGTTTCTTTCATCATTATTTAACCGTGAATAAATTTCCTGCTGGCAAGTATACATCATTCTGGATTAGAGGGGGAAAGGGATACGATTTTGAAACGATCCCATAAAATAGGTTTAGTGCAATTCAGATTGAACGTGTTTTAGGCTACGGACCCAAGGTTTATCTTTTTGTAGACCCCGCGGCAGTGCTATTAAGGCCTGTTTGGCTGCACTCATCGTTGGATACTCTCCATACACCAAAACATACCATTGTTGACCATTTCTGATGGCCTCATACACCAAATAATTGCTCAATTTATGTCGACGAGCGCGGTCATAAAGCCCTTCAGCACTGCCCGCACTGCCTAATTGTAATGTGTAATGGCGAGGAGCAGCAGAGCGAATATCGCCGCCTAAATTAGTATGTACAGAGGCGTTTTTCGTTGCTGGGATCGTCTCTTCTATGGGTTTGCTAGGCATGTCGATTGACATCGATTCTACCCGTTCAGTTTTACCTTTTTGTTCTGACGGTGGTAATACAAGGGGAATGATCACTTCAGTCGGTTCGTCAGAAACGGTTTTGTTCTCTGCTGGTATAGTTTGTTGCTGAGTATGAGCTTTATGTGCAGCGGCTAGCATCAGGCGTTCACGGTGCTCGGCAATAGGTTGCCATATTTTAGTCAGCGCATTTTGCAGTCGACGCAATGTGGTATAAATCCGGTGCGGTTGGCGGTTTTTTAAAGCTTCCAGTAGCGCATGATTTTCCTCGGCGGAGAGTTCGATAGCGTTAACTTGCGGTTCTGTTTGAGCAGGCTTGGCAATAGGTAAACTGATTAAGTTGTATGAATATTGTTGGCAACGTTGTTCATCAACGACTTTTGTTGTGATAACGATATCTTCCTGAATGTCATTCAAGGCTTGTTGCGCTCTTTCACGCACTTCATTATTCGCGTCGATGGCTTTTTCCAGCCACCACGTTGCACAGACTGAGTTTTGAGGGCCGCCTTCACCAGTGAAAAACAGAATTCCCAAATGGTATTGACCGAGAGGGTAACCCTGCAATGCGGATTGCTGAATATAGTAACGCCCTTTGGCGAGATCGATAGGCACGCCATCTCCATTGATGGATTGCACGCCGAGGTCGTGAATTTGCTCTAAGGATGTTGGCGATGTGACTGAAAGTGCAGGGCGGCACAATAGAAGCGAAATTCCCATTAGCAATAATGGGAAAGACCAGTGGTGGTGAGTAAATATCATGAGATTCTTATCTTTGGATTATAAAAACTTAGTGGTTTGTTGTTAAAACCACTAAGCAGCTAGGTAGGTTATTCCCAATCAATGGTGACGGTGGCAGTGGCAGAAGCGGCGCCAGATTTAAAACCTTCCCCAAGCGCACAGAGGCTAAAACGGTAAGGCACTTGGTGTGAACCGGTAGTGAGCACGCCTAAATCAACTTCATTTGATGGTGGGGTCAGGCCGCCAGAACCAAAATGGGTCCCAGATATATTACAGGGAGAAGTTATTGATTTAATTGAGGCTCGTACAGTTGCAGGAGCAACCTCACCAGTGGCATCCATCGTCATTTTTAAGTCGTTCGAGTATGTTTGAAGTGTTCCCGTAAGTGTTAATTTAGCGGGAGTAACAACGTTATTATTACCAGTACAATTTATGGAAAAATTGCCATCAACCACCCCTAAAACATCCTTACGATTCCCCCCTGGTGTACCAGAGGTATTACCTTCCCAATCCCAAACATTGACCTTGCCGAAATCAATCGTAGGTGGTGTAGAAATAGAGCAAGATAACGGCGTTTTTACTGTAATATATCCTGCTGAGGAAAGGGGGATCCCTGTTTCCATGTATAGGCCAGCATAAAAAGCAGGGATGCTATACTTCCCTGACTGTGCATTAGGCCCCACATAAATAGCCACCGTCCCATTAAAAGAGAGACTTCTTCCTGCCCCCATCGGGTTAGGAAAACTATTATAAGATGTCCCTGTAACACAATATGTAAATGGAGACTTTTGGATCACTGCGCTACCGGTAGCAGTCGTCTTTCCATAAGAATTAAACGTGGCTCCACCATTTTGCCCTCCTCCTCCAGAGGTATTGGCTGTAGCATCCTTTACAATAAAAAGGATGTCTTCAGCAATCTTTAATCCCGTATATTTACCATCTGAGGATGTATATGTTGTACTTGCACTATTAAAAACCGTATTATTATCTGTACTACGAATATTAAAGGCAAAACAGCTTTGATCCATCAAAGTTTGGTACCCCCAACCTGTTGCTGAACGATATGTATCATTAACAGCATCGCTCCATACTAAACCATCGCCTATATCATATTCACCAGAAGGTCCGCTAAGAGATAAAGCGTGAGGCTGACCTAGCAAAAAGAAACAAATACTCCCAATCAATTTATAAAAATAATATTTCATATTTTATTAATCCTTTTATTACCCAAAGTTTGTCCATTGTGAAAATGGAGATTTTTCTTCATTCGCTAGGTCATCTAATGTCTGTATCTCTGAAGCAAAGCTAACGGGTTCTTTCGCAGGTAACACCACTTCAGCTCTACTTTCAGTACCGCAGGTATAGGTCACTTGACGAATTGGCATGTCTGCAGAGATGTCAACATAGCGCAAATCAAAACTCACCTGACATTGTTGTGCGGCAGCTTCCCCCCATTTCACCAACAATTCCCCCGTTTCGGGTAATCCCGTGAGGTACACCTGCCCTGCATCCCCGACAATGCTGCTAATATTTTCAGCGCTGTTATCGGACGTTAAGGTGGCAATCGCCCCAAATGGCACATATTTGGCACCTTGTTTTAAGGTCATTAACACTTGGTAGCCGATACGGGTACGAAAATTCGCTTTCACCACCGCGCCTTTGGTTGGGTAAACGTTGGTATTGGATTGCGGTAAATCGACGTTTTCAGGTAGCGTACTTGGGTCTAAGCCAATGCTGTTTTTGTTATAGTCGGACAGATAAGGCGCCACAGCATAGCCTCGCCAATCGGTCACGGCAGTTCCGCCATTAACACTGACACCCTCGGCACCCGGCGCACTGATCAGCGCGACAGAATCCCCCATGGAGCGGCTTAAGGTTAGCCCCTCGGAATGCAGCAAAGCACCACCGCTGGCGTTCATATTGATTGACTGGGAATTATTGCTATAGCTATAACCTGCACTGACGCTGCCTTTGTTGCCTTGATAGCCGGCATTCAGGTTGGTGTTCGCAATTTGCCCTTTATTTCCCCAGCTTTGTGACGCGCCATAAGACAGCTTGCCATCCATCATGTTGCCGCTGAGACCGCTATTATTTTGTGTGCGACCATTTTGGTCTTGGCTCATGGAATAGGTGGCATAAATCGACTGTAAATCACGGTTTTGGGTAAACACACTAAACGGCACGCTTAAGTTAAAGGAGAGCTGGCGGTTTTCCGGCCAGTTATTGTGGCTGTCTTTTACGCGGTCGATATTGTAATTCACACCATAACTGATCCCTTTAAAGCTGTTGCTGTAGCCCATGGATAAGCCTGTTAAGGTTCGGCTGCTACCCCAGTAATCATCACGATTAGCGCGAAAATGCAGTGAGCCATACTGTTGCATCTGTTGGCTGAGTTGGGTTTGGAAGCTGCTACGACGACGCTGCAAAGTCCATGGGCTGAGACCATCCTCAAGGCGATAACCTTGGCTGTTAAATTCACTGAAATTATAGAAATGCTCCGTGGAGTAACGTAATGCGGTTAAATCCACCGACGTGCCTGTTGCCATTAAGCTTTTTGAGTAACGGATACGGTAGGATTGCCCAGTTTTTCGCTCACTGGAGCTGGCAACTTGGTTAGAGTAAGTAAATTTTGCGGATGAGTGAGTGACGTCAGTGGAGACGGCACCGAAGTCCCCTAAAGAGACCCCAGCTCCTGCACTCAGTGATTGATAATCTTTTGCCAGCAAAGCACCGCCATACACCGTGACATCGTTATGCAGTCCATAAACGGCGGTACCGAGAATAAAGTCAGAGCGACGGGAGCTCGTGGTTAAGCCGCCATCATAACGACCAGAGGCAATTTCATATTTCCAACCTCCCGGGCGTAACATAACGGGAAGGGATGAATAAGGCACCACAAACTGGCGTTCTGAACCATCAGCTTCCGTGACCGTGACGTCGTAATCTCCAGATAACCCCGCTTGCTGGATATCATTGATATAAAAGGGTCCCGGTGCCACATAGGCCTCATACACGATATTGCCATTTTGGCGAATAGTGACGCGGGCATTACTGTTGGCAACGCCACTAATTGCTGGAGCATAGCCGCGTAATTGGCTTGGCAACATCTGCTCGTTGGAGGTCAGCTGCACGCCCTTAAAGGGAACGCCATCAAACACATCACTGCCCGTACTGCTTTCACCGACTAACAATGTTGAGCGCAATGCACGAATATCCCGTGATAGCGTGGTATTTGAAAAGTAGGTTTGGGTATTGGTTGTGGCGGATTGATTACCGCTCCCACTGTATTCGAAACGAGAGTGTGTGAGGTTACTGCGTAGACGCCACGGTCCCGCATTAGCGCCCAATCGTGCGGAAGCAAATATGTTAGTATTTTGGTTTTTTTTGCCGTGATCATAACGGCTCGTTGTGCGACCTGCGCTGACGTTATAGTTTGCCATTAATGCGGGAATACCATCATCCCACAATGAAGGATCTGCATTACGATTGACTTGAGATTGCATCGCCACTTGCGGCACGCTGATGTTTAATCGCAAGCGTGATAAATCTAATCGCGTTGTTGCTTGCGGGATCAATGCCCCGAGATCTGAAATAAATTCGTCATTGGGTAAGTCTTTCAGTACGGGAATTTGCGGCACATTGACACCAAAAGTATCTAACTGTGCAGGGGTTAATTCAGGCGCAATCTCACCTTGGGCATTTTTGATAAAATTGAGTGTGAATTGCCCCACATCTTGTTGGTTAACAAAAACGGAAACGGTGTATTCCCCTTCGGCAACGCCACCGGCTTGTGAGAAGGCGGATAAATCCACGTTTGTGTTTTCACCAACCACCCCTAAAAAACTGGGGTCAAAGTAATCTTCTGCTTGTGTTGGGGCTATTGCAAATAGCAATAAACACGCCAGCGGGTGATAACGGAAAAAGGGAATTTTTGGCTGATGTCCCGCAATTTTATGGGCTTTCTTCATGGTCTTCCTTTATCTTGCGAATGCAAGAACCCCCCCGTTGCTTATGAGCATCGGGTGAATTTGTTTATCTGTATAGTGCGGTTACATTGCTGAGAGTTGGCGTGTTCTCATTTGGTTAGTTCCGCCATCGTCTTCCATTAACTGCCAATGAATGTCGTTTGCGACATGGCTGGCATCAAGGGGCCATTGCGCCTCACCAAAGGGGGGAACCATGCGTGAGGGACTTAAATTCAGGGCGTTTTTCCCCACAGACAGTGACGCTAACGTGACATAAAAAGGCGTCGGGTTTTTCAGCGTTAGCGTATTTTTCGTGCGCTGAAATTGCAGCTGTTCGGCGATATTATCGAGATTATGTTCCGGTAATCCCGCAGGGCGATAAAACAGCTTCAAGTTATTTTGTACCGCAAGGATCATTTGCGCGCCTTCAGCTGCATCTTTTGATTGTGCGGGGATCGCAGTCAGTGACAACTGCGCAATCGACTCTTTATCTTGCGTTAATAAATTATGCTTTTGAAGAATACGCAATGTGAGCGTTTCGCCCGGTTCGAAGCGTTGTAACGGCGGTAATGCAATAAATGCCGTCAGGTTTGCATCTGCTGTATCGCCCGTAGTTTTGCTTGATGAACTCCCTTCCCACGGTAATAGGCGCGCCTGTAATAAATAGGGTATCGCGGTATTATTGGTGAGCGTGTACGTCACCCCATTTTTGGCATCATGGGGGTAAATCACACGGGTTGAATGCAGCGTTAGCCCATTGATTTGGTCTTGTAGGTTATTTGCCCATGCAGGCTGGGTAAAAAGTGCAGTCAATAGGGCGACTCCGCTAACCAGGCGATATAACACAGGCTTTTTAATCTTCAATAAATTAATGTTGTTCATCGCGAGTAGCTCCTGATTGAATATTCCCCTGATAGGCAGTGCTCATATCCCCATAATCGGTGATGACTCTCCACTCTGCGTGTGTGGCACCGCCTTTTACGGGGTAAGTTTGTGTGGAGAAGGGCGCGATCATAGGGCCCAGTTCTCGTACATCAATGGGGTGCTGATTGACACTCAACTGCGCTAACGTGATGTAATAAGGCGTTGGGTTGCTGACTTCGAGCTGTTGACCTTGATGGCGAAAAGTCAGTTGGCTTGAGGCAGTTTCGATGCTCATGGGTAACCCTTTCGGGCGATAAAATAGTTTGATAACGTTGCGGATCCCCACAGAAACTTGAGCGCTAGTCATCTCGCCTTCGGGGGCGTTAGCTTTTGTGGTGGCGGGGATCGCTAATAAACTTAAATAAAATACGGATTCTCGGTCCGTAGGTAGCTCCGCGGTACCATTACGAACAATGAGCAGCGTGTTTTGGCTCTCTTTTTCTAAGCGGAACATCGGTGGTGTCGCAATAAATGGTGGCGCGGGTTTGTGTGCATTTCCCTCGGGGGTATTGATGACATCGGCTTTGATTAAGTAAACCTGTGGGCTGCTATTTTTGATGGCAATTTTGGCATTTGGGTTTGCTGCATCGAATATGACGCGAGTTTGGGCTAAACGCAGTCCGCCTTCTGCTGCGAAAGATAGCGCCGAAAAATTGCTGCATATCAATAAAATAATTAGAGCGCGATAGTCAGAGAAACGATTTGAAAACATACTTATTACCCAATTAGTCATATAAGAAGCTAAACGTGACGGTTGCGGTGAGTTCACCATTTTGCAAATTGTCACTGGCCGTGCAGGTGCCGCAGGCAAGCACGGCAGTAAAATCAAGTGAGCTATTTAATCTCTCCACATTGCTGGTTCCACCCGATGGCCATGTCTTGATGGTAATGACCTCATTGCCGGATTTCGCAGTATTGTCATTGGCATTAAAAAGCGTATTTCCGGGGGTGGATAGCCTAACGCCATAGCCTTTTGTGGTACTGGATGCATCGGCATAGAGCCGTTCATTGTTATCTGCGGCGAACGTATTTCCTTTGACCGCAATTCTGGGTGTTAAAAAATAGCCTTGGCACCCTGTGAGGGTTAACGTGAATTGGCTACTTTGCTTATTGTTTGGGAGCTCATCGTAGGGCAGTGGCGCACCATTGTTGTACGTGACGGTATTTGGTACTGTCACATCGCAGCTACCGCCATAAAAAAAAGCTGAAAATGAGACGGTCGTTGAGGCACTTCCTGCCTGTAATTCACCGGCTGGTAATAGCAACCCTACAATCACGCTAAAGAAAGAAAGTTTTCGTATCATTGTTATTAACAGCCTTCAAAATCAGTTATAGAAAAAATTAAATGTTAATGAGGCGGTCAGTTCACCACCTTGTAAGTCATTGGCGGTGCATGTTCCACAGCTTACCGCCGCCTTCAGTGGGATTTTTCCATCCAATGTGTTGGCAAAGGTCTTAGACCATTCTTTGGTGGCTAGCGCCGTGATTTTTTTATCGGTAGCGAGGTTGTCATTAGCAGTAAAATTAGTATTACCTTCTGTGGATAATAAAATGCCATAACCTGTACTGGTGCTGCCTGTACTGACAAAAAGGTCTTTTCCTGAGGTGCTATCAGAGTCCCCTTCGATAGTTATCGAGGGGGTCAATCCGTAACCTTTACAGCCAAGGATAGTGATATCAAAGGGCTCGCTAATATCGCTGGTCGTTGTGATTTCTTCTGCGGGAATCAGATCCCCATTACGGATTGATACGGTAGATGGCGCCGTAATTTGGCAGCCACCACCGACAATGCTGGCACTGATTTTGGTGGTTGCCGTGGTTGCCGCCATTGCGGATTGCCCCATGCTTGCCGCATACAATGCGGTGGGAATGAGCAGGGAATAGAGTGACTTTTTAGTCAGTGTCATGATGAGTTCCTATTTTTAGGTATTACTGAAAAATAAGGTTAAACGTCAACGAAGCTGAGAACTCACCGGGGATAGCCTCCCCATCCACGGGCCCCACTAAACCCACGAGAAAAGTCTCTTCAGTTTGGTGATAGTTCTCTTTGGTCAGTGGTGTTAAGGCAATTTGTTCACCGCGTTTAAAGGCTTTGCTTGTGTCATAAAAATCACTCAAGGAGAGCGGCGTGCCGTCGCTGAGGCGTAACATAAACCCTGTGCTGTTTGGGGTTCCATCCAAGAAAATGGTGCTTTCGTTATAGGGGGTATTTCCCTGTAACGTAATTTTTGGGGTGAGATTTCCCGTTTTATCCACACAGATAAATTGTGCTTTCAATGGCTTAATTTGATGCGTGGTAACCGCGCCTTGAAAATCGGATGTACGCATCGGTGTAAATTGCAATGAATTGGGGATGCGAATTTCACACCCGACATCATCGGTGATTACTGCTTTAATCTCGGTATTTTCTGCCAGTGCCACGTGCCAGCTGTTAAGTAACATGGCAAAAAAAACAATGAGTAATTTATTGAATTTGCGCATGAAACTGGTCCTTTCCGCCATAGTCATTAATGGCTTTCCATTCAACAGTGCCTTGTCGTTGAACGTGGGAATAGGTGATGCTGCCAAAAGGCGCAATCATGTTATTTCCTTTTGTTGTGCTCAAAGGAACGGATTTATTGGCAATTTTTACGCTGTCTAATGTGATGTAGTACGGGGAAGGATTGGACACTTGAACCCCATTATTCACACTTGAAAATTTCAGCGATTTCATGGCTTGTTGCTGAGTCATGCCTAAATGATTCGGGCGATAAAACAGCTTGATGACATTTCCCGTCGAAACTTGTACGGCGCCATCAATATTATTTTGTGGTGTATTCAGCCCTTTTTCGCTGGTCGGCATCGCGACGGTACGAAAATAAAAAACAGATTCTTTATCTTGCGGGAGCACCACGTTTTTTTTCATTATGCGAACTTGATTGGTCGAACCTGACTCTAATCGGAATAACGAAGGAGTCACCACAAAGGGAGTCTCACCATTGTCACCATAGGGGGTTCGCAAAATTTGTGCTTTGACTAAATAAGGCGTGAGTGATTGACTCGAGCTGGTGATCCCCACACTTTTTCCGGTGGTGTTATCACTTTCTGAAAAGATAATTCGAGTGGTATCGATAGCGATCCCTGCTATCGATGAACCAGATAGCAATAGCAAGCCAGCGCAGATCCCTTGTATAAATCGGTTGTTTCGCATTTGTCTATCCTCATAGTCTTTGTGGCAGAATGTAGGTAAGACGGCGCCCGCCTTACCTCAGTCTACTGAGTTAATTAAATCGAATTAGTCAACGATATAAGCAACTAAGATGGGTGCACTGTAGGAACCTGCATCAGGTGAATCTGTTGTCGTTGCCATACCGACTTTGAAGGTATATTGAGCGTCAGTATTTTCTGCACCAACACCAAATGCGATTTTTTCGCCATTAGTGACGGTGGCATTAGCTTCGTTTTTAATCATAAAACCAACGGTTTTCGAATCGTCAGAAACAAAGAGGTTATGTTCGTTGTTACCCACTGAAGTAATACCTTGAATGATCAGGTTGCCGTTTTCACCCTTGGTACAACCGACTAAAGTAACCGGCATATCAACGGGTGTAGAGGACATTGCATTGACAGCAGCAAAGTCTGAATCTGATTCACCCACTGAGGTTTTTAAAACACCTACGTTTAAGACTGATTTACCGCCATTGATAGTGACATCACAAGTTGTGTTGGTCAGGATCCCTTGCAAAGTCACTTCTGCAGAAGGTGCAGCCATTGCGTTTAAACTTACACAGGAAGCGCCAGCGAATAATGTTGTTAACGCTAATTTTTTAAAAGCCATATTGAAATTCCTTTATATATAAAAAATAAAAAACGAAATAAAACGTACTTCAAGAAACCAGTGAAGGTGGCGATACATTTACCCACATTCACAGCAAAAACAGACGCGCTCATTGAGCTAAAAGCAAGCGTGTCTACAATGATTTTTGTATTAATCTAATTTGACTTAATTAATTAAAAAAATAGATAGCTTTAAATAAAGCCATATTAAAAATATTTATTGAAATAAATAGAAAATATCCATGAGAAATGGATTTTTAATTTAATGGTTTTTATGGATTAATAATATTAATCTTAATTAATAAGTTGGTTTAATTTAAATAAAGTTAAATTTAACGCTAATATAGTGTTATTAATCCACTGTGATTTATTTTGAAATTAGAGCACCATGTTGCTCAAATAATAAATTAAACTCACCGTAAAGCTCAGGTTCCTTAGTTTCTATACGTTCAGAAACAAAGAAGAAGAATGTTTCTAAAGATACACCCAAGTAATGAAGCAAAATACATAAAGTAGATAACGTTATTTCACAGATACCATTTTCATAGCGTGAAATCTGTTGTTGGGAAACTCCAATGAGTGAACCTAATTGTCTACCTGATAATAATCTTTTCCTTCTTAAGCTTGCAATTTCATCTGCGATAGCTTGAGAAAATGATTCTGTAATTCTCTCTATTTTTTTCAAACTCATCATAAACCTTACATAAGAATCAATTTCAAAACATATTAAACAAATGCGTAAGCACGAATCTGTTTTTATTTTTAAACAATATATGAGTAAAAACAATAGTAGGAAATTTATGAGTTTGTTCATTTAAAGCATGATTTACATATTACTAACACGCTAGCTTTGTTAAATTAAATAAATAACAAAAGGTTGCGATATCCTTACTCGTAATGTGCTTAAAATTGGTAGTGATAAACTTCATTTTTTGTCACTTTAAGAGTCGAATACAGAATTAAGTATTAAAAATAACATTTATTAACACTTACATTTTGAAATCTTGATGTTAAAAGGGTGCCCTCTAATTGAAGTTAAAAAAAACAATAAAATTCAATCATCTATGCTTTATTTTATAGATACATGCTTAGTAACAATTATGAATTTAAAATCGAAGGTATAAAAAAATATGTCGAAATGTGACTTTTATGACATTAAACAACATTTAATTTGACTTAGGGGGTGATTGATTGTGATGTAAATCACATTTGATTGGATTAAAAATAACACAATGGCTTTAAGACTGTTGTTTCATTTATGGTATTGAAACAAATTTAAGTGGGGGAGGCTGGTCAAAATGAGGAATTTAGTGGTATAGCCTTCAATATCAGTCTGAAAGCTAGGATAAGGGCGCTATAACTTACACTGCTCAGTTTGTATCAAACCATTATTCCCAAAAATGACATTTATATGCCTAGCATTTCAAAAAAAGCAGCCTCGATGTGTTATCAAGACCGCTTTATCTGGGCACAATAACTAGCTGGCAACATCCACTTTTTCCAAAAGAATTGGAATGTTTTTATAAGCTGGAATACCACTTTGAGGATCAAAATTATCGAGCGCAATTAAATTATTGGCTTCAGGGAAATAGGTAGCAACACAGCGATCGGCCATATCATAGATCACCACCTTCAGATTATCTAAACGGCGATTTGTGCGCTTTTGTTCATTATCTAAAGCGATAATATTGACGCGATCACCCGCAGATAAATTTTGTTTTTTGGCTTGAGCTTCGCTAATAAACATCACATCTCGTTGCCCAAAAACACCACGATAACGGTCATTCATCCCATAAATCGTCGTATTATATTGGTCATGACTGCGTAGCGTCGCCAAAATTAACTCACTGTGTATTGCGGATTTGGGATCTTCAATAACCCCTTTGGTTGTCATAAAGTTAGCTTTTCCAGATGATGTTAACCACTTACGCTGTGAGGCTGCATTGGTTAGATGGAAACCACCAGGAACACGAATTCGTGCATTATAATCTTCGAAACCCGGTAATATAGCTTCCATGGCATCACGAATTTTATCGTAATCATCAATAAACTCATCCCACTCAACTTTCGTGTGAGGAAGAGTCGCTTTAGCGAGTCCAGCAACAATTGCACATTCAGATTTCAAATGTGGGCTGGCAGGTTTTAATTTCCCGTGGGAGGCATGTACCATCGACATTGAATCTTCAACGGTAATACTTTGTGGTCCAGATTTTTGAATATCTTTTTCCGTACGCCCTAATACAGGGAATAAAAAGGTATTTTTTGAGGTTAACAAATGTGAGCGATTGAGCTTTGTTCCTATATGAACGGCTAAATCGAGTTTTTTCATTCCGCTATAACAGGCATCTTTATCTGGCATTGCAACCGCGAGATTTCCACCCATACAGATCAGCGCCCGCGCACTACCTTGTGAAATGGCTTGCAGACTTGCAACCGCAGCATGCCCAAAAGCTGCTGGCGGCTTAAAGCCAAAACGTTGTTCAATTTTATCTAGAAATGCTTGGCTTGGTTTTTCTGTGATACCAACAGTTCGGTCACCTTGTACATTCGAATGACCTCGTAATGGACAAATTCCTGCACCATCTCTACCAATATTACCTTTTAATAACAGTAAGTTGACAAGTTGCTGAATATTTTGAGTACCATGTTGATGCTGAGTAATTCCCATGCCGTAACAAATTATGGTGCTTTTTGCTTCAATGTAGAGCTGAGCGATTTGCTCTATTTCACTTTGAGTTACACCACTAATAGATAAAATATCCTCCCAGCGGGTAGACAGAATATCGTGTTTAAGCGCATCAAAACCAACAGTGTGGTTTTGTATAAATTCATTATCTAATATTGGGGCTTGCCCTTTGGCTACTGCGGCATCGTGTAGCTCAATAATTACGCGCATGATACCTTTCATTAGAGCGGTATCCCCACCAATGCGCACTTTATAGTAATGTTCTGCTAAAGGGGTAGACTCAAGCGTTAACATTTCGATCGGATCTTGAGGGTAGGTAAATCGTTCTAATCCCCTCTCTCGAAGTGGATTAATGGCGATAATTTTAGCGCCACGTTTTGATATTTCCCGTAGGGAGCTGAGCATTCTGGGATGGTTAGTGCCCGGATTATGACCAATGCAAATAACCAAATCCGCTTTATCAAAATCTTCCAGTAACACCGTTCCTTTGCCGACCCCTATCGCAGCAGCAAGACCAACGCTGGTTGGTTCATGGCACATATTCGAGCAGTCAGGGAAATTGTTGGTACCGTATTCTCGGGCAAAAAGTTGATATAAGAATGCGGCTTCATTAGAGGTTCTACCGGAGGTATAAAATTCGACAGAGTTTGGGTCGGGGTAATGGGATAAGAGTTGACCTATTTGGTTGAATGCATCATTCCATTCTATGGGTTCATAATGATCGGTTTGAGCATTGTACTTCATTGGGTGAGTTAAGCGCCCTTCATTTTCTAAATCGTAATCTGCCCATGTTAACAATTCACTGACAGTGTGTTTCGCAAAAAATTCAGGTGTGGTTTTTTTTGCTGTCGCTTCCCATGCCATGGCTTTCGCACCATTTTCACAAACATCAAATGATGCACTGTGTTTAGGATCTGGCCATGCACAGCCAGGGCAATCAAAACCTTGCGGTTTATTCATTTCAAACATGGTAATAATATCTGGCACTATTTCCATTTGCTCGCGTATCGCTTCAGCAACGGCTTTAACTGCCCCCCAGCCTGCAGCAGGCCCAGTATAATCTTCAATTTTTTCTTTCATTTGCATTACTCTTTCTAATTTAAATATAACAAAAAATAAACATTGATTTATTACAGTCTAATTATGATTTGAATAGAGCGAGAAACATCGGTTTATTACAGTCTAATTATGATGAGAAACTAAATTCATAACCAATAAAAACATATCAAATATTAATAATAACAATAAGAGACTACCTTATATTAATAAAGTGATAATTTATTAAAGGCAAATCAAATTTTCATTTGACCTTAGATTGATTTGATATACCTCAAGATAATCTCAATCACTTGAAAATACTGGGGTTTTATTCTTGATTGAGTTGTTTTTAGGCCTATTTCGATAATGGAATCTAAAATTCCCATCAAGAATTCGACTATTTTCAATTAAGCATTTATCCGTTTCATCATAATAGTAAATATGCTAATCCTTTGGTTTATCTTATTTTAAATAAAAATTTAGGGGTGGATGCATTCTTTTTTTACTACGAATTTTTTCATTAGTTGATGTTATTGAGCAAAAGGCTAAATCGTATTTTGACATTTATCAGCAATATTTTTATACGTTTGGCTAGAAAAGTACGGGCTAATTACTTGCCATATTGGAAGCGTAGTCTCATTAGTACCCTTCGTGATGGTCCATAGTCTATTTTTTCAATGCTCATTTTTCCTGTGAAGTGCTCACATCAGATTTCAATCTTTCATTAAAATTCTAAAATTATTCTTACCTATTGGAACGGTTATGGATTAGGGGGGAAATCTAGAATGGTGGGATTGCCCTGAAAGCGTTGTGAATGCGAATCATTAATAATTATTGACAATACTCTCATGGTGAGTTGGTGCCTCTAAATGAAGAACAACTTATTAATAACCTTTCAAATATTATAAATATAGAATTTTTTTCTAATTAAAATGTCATTTTATATATTAGTAAACTATATTGATTATTGATCGAGGTCATTTTTTTTATATTTTTTTTTACATAATTATAACTTTTTAGTGTATTGTTTTGGCGTCTATAATTGTTGGTTATTTCTGTTTTGATTATTTTATTCTTTTATCTATCTTATTTTGCAATCAGTCTTTTTATGACTGCTTATTAAAAAAACTCTTATTTCGGATATTTTTGTTTTGTATTAAATATTCAAAATCTAGATCAAGTTTTTTGTTTTTTCTATTTTATGTGGAATTTACTTATTTATTGTAAATTATTGTTTCTAAATTACGCGAATTGCGCGTAATTGATTTTTAACGTCTAAATGTCTAAATTCGATTTTCATTTTTTGTGTCAAATTTAACTTTGGTTAGACTTATAATAAATAAAGACTTTTTTTTACTCTCTAGCTGAGTTGATCGAAAAAACCGATCAAAATTAGCACTCATAATAGTTACTGGCTATCAAATATCACTTATTTGATCGGAAAAACCAATTTTTAACTATAAGTATCATTCTATACCTTAATAAGAGTTGACGAATATTTCCTTTATCGACAATACATAAAATTAGTCAACTAAAATGATTTGAGAGGTTTAGTATGCAAGAGAATGATCCGCTATCAAATAATATTGGCAAAATGTTGAAGTCTTATCGTAGGAGAACTGGATTAACCGGAACTGAATTAGCGAAAAGAATTAATGTCAGCCAACAGCAAATATCACGTTATGAAAATGGTGTTAATAATATAACGTTTGATAAGCTAATGATCCTATTCAATGCTCTAGAGATGAATAGATATGATATCGATATTTTCTTTGAGCAAATAAAATGCTTTGCTGATCCCTATGAACACGGGAACTCAAAAAACAGGTAATAGCATCTAAAAAACATTTAAATTTAATTGAATTATAAAATCGTAATTCAATTAAATTCGATCATTTTAATTATGGTGTTATCAGGCGTCATTTAACCCTCTTGTATTATTAATTTTTGCAATAAATAAACATAAACATAAGGAATCTTTATGAAAGTTAAATCATTAGCACTTGTTGTTGTTTCTGCTCTGTCTTTAAGTTCAGTTGCTGCTTTTGCTGCAACCACAACAGTTAATGGCGGCACTGTACATTTTAAAGGTGAGTTAGTAAACGCAGCGTGTGCTGTTGATGCTGGCTCTGTAGAGCAAACTGTTCGCCTTGGTCAAGTTCGTACCGCTAAGCTGGCAAAATTAGGCGATACCAGTGGTCCTGTTGGTTTCAATATCCAGCTGAATGACTGTGACACTGAAGTTGCAACTTCTGCAAAAGTTGCTTTCACCGGCGTATCTGCTAACGCAGCTAACCCAACAGTATTATCCGTTGCTTCTTCTGCTTCAGGTGCAGCAACAAATGTTGGTATCCAAATTTTAGATGGTAAAAGCGTACCATTAGGTCTGGATGGCGCAACATTTGGTAGCCCGATTACGTTAAATGATGGTGCTAACGTGCTGCCATTCCAAGCTCGCTACTTCGCATTGGGTGCAACCACTGCGGGTGTTGCTAATGCGGATGCAACATTTGCTGTTCAATACGAATAATCACTAAAAAACGTTAAGGATATCGAGTTAGATAAACCAAGGATGGTTTTTTATAAACGAAACTAAAAAGGTGAATATTCATGAGAGGGCTGATGCTTGGTCTACTGCTTCTGTTTTCCCCATTTCTGCAAGCTGGAAATAAATGGAAAGTTCAGCTTCCCGGCGGCGGAATGCGCTTTCAAGGGGTGTTGATTGCAGAGGCTTGTAGTGTCGAAACGTCAGATCGAACTTTGACCGTTAACATGGGGCAACTGCGAACCAATATGTTGCATGCTCCGGGTCAAGATACGGCACCCGTTATCTTTGATATTCATCTTCGAGAATGTACTCAGGCTGTCAGTGAATATGTTTCCATCACTTTTTCTGGGGTCGCGAATGATAAGAACCCCGATATATTTTCTGTTGGTGATGAACCGAATACTGCGCAAGGCGTGGGATTAGCTATTTTTGATTCAACCAATACGTTGATTCCTATAAACAGCACACCTCGAAGAATTGATCGCATCACCAATGGTGATATGACATTACATTTTGTCGCTAAGTATCGTGCGACTAGCTATGAAATTACCGGTGGAAAGGCCAATGCACAAGCATTGTTCTCGCTAACCTATGAATAAGAATCTAAAAAAAATAGTCACAGATATTTTAAATTTTTTTAGTCAAAGAAGGACAGATGTAAACATGAAAACAAGAATAACTCGTCAACTTATTACAGCCTTATTTATCTTACTCTGTTCTGGTGTATCCACTCAGGTCTATGCAGGGGTTGCATTAGGTGCAACTCGCGTAATTTATCCTGCGGATCAAAAGCAGGTTCAACTTGCCGTAACAAATAATGATGACAAAAGTGTATTTCTTATCCAATCATGGGTAGAAAACGCTAACGGCCAGAAAGATAACCAATTTGCGATTACACCACCACTGTTTTCGATGAAAGGTAAAAAAGAAAATACGTTACGCATTATTGATGCAACAAATAACCAGCTACCGAAAGATAGAGAAAGCCTTTTCTGGTTAAACGTTAAAGCGATACCGGCGATGGATAAGGCTCAGATGAACGAAAATACGCTGCAACTTGCCATTATCAGCCGTATCAAATTGTATTATCGCCCAACCGGTTTATCGGTTTCTCCGGATACCGTTGCTGAAGCATTGCGTTTCAAACGACAAGCTCAAGTGCTGTCTGTTATCAATCCAACACCGTATTACGCCACAGTGACAGATCTCAATGTCGGTTCAGTGAAATTGGAAAATACCCTCGTTCCTCCGTTTGGTGAGGTATCTATTAATGTGCCTGTAAATGCGAATGGTGCGATTAGCTATAAAACCATCAATGATTACGGTGCGTTAACTGCGAAAATGACAGGGAAAACTCAGTAAAGGCTGGCTTTCTTATTCTTAATAAAGCGCTAAATATCATTCTGAATCAAAGAGTTTACTGAGAGACGTCATTGATCGGATTGGAGGGATCATGTCATATCTGGCATCTGAAAAAAGGCAATTAATTTCGGAAAAAGGATCATTTTTGGGATGTAGATTTGATCTGCGTTTTCCCTTAATTCCATTGACATTCTTTATTGGCATATCTCTGTATCCCTCTTGGGCAGGGGCTGAGCTGTATTTTAATCCGCGCTTTTTGGCAGACGACCCTTCCGCAGTGGCTGACTTATCGGCTTTTGAAAAAGGGCAAGAGGTTCCAGAAGGTACTTACCGTGTGGATGTCTATCTTAATGATGGCTATCTGTTTACACGTGATGTTCGCTTTGTCATTGATGGAAATAATAAAGAATTATCGCCATGTGTAACTCAAAGTGAGTTAGCCAAAATGGGGGTAAATACGCTCGCTATTCCTGAGATCAGTAAAATAGCCAAGGATACTTGTGAGCCTTTAACTTCATTGGTCACCGATTCAACCGCGAGATTCGATGTTGGTTTACAGCGTTTAAATATCACTGTTCCTCAATTATTTATGAAGGATAGGGTTCGAGATTTTATTCCGCCAGAATTATGGGATTCGGGTATTACAGCTGGAATTTTAAACTATAGCCTGACAGGAAGTAATGCACGTAACCAAGATGGTAAAAACAGCAGCTACAGCTATTTAAACCTGCAAAGTGGATTAAATTTTGGGGCGTGGCGCTTACGTGATAACTCGACATGGAGTCACAGTACAGGGAGTGCGAACAGTGAAACGCGTTGGGAGCATATTAATACTTATCTTGAACGTGGGATTAATCAGATTCGTTCCCGTTTAACGATTGGTGACAGTTATACGCCAGGTGACATCTTTGATAGCTTTAATTTTCGCGGTATTCAATTAGCGTCGGATGACAATATGTTACCGGAAAGTCAGCGAGGCTTTGCGCCCGTTATTCGTGGGATGGCACAAGGTACGGCAGATGTTTCCATTAAACAAAATGGTTATGAAATCTACCGTAATACTTTCCCGCCGGGGCCATTTGTTATTAATGATCTCTATGCCGCAGGGAGCAGTGGCGACCTTCAAGTCACGATCACTGAAGCAGATGGTTCAACCAAAAGTTTTACAGTGCCTTATTCATCCGTACCTTTATTACAACGTGAAGGTCACACGCAATATGCGGTCACGGTGGGTGATTACCGTTCGGGTAATGGGCAACAAGAAAAACCAACCTTTTTACAAGGTACAGTAATGCGTGGTTTATCATATGGTTGGACACTATATGGTGGAACGCAATTGGCAAATCGCTATCAAGCGATTAATGCGGGTATCGGTAAAAATATTGGCATATTTGGGGCGCTATCTGTCGATATTACTCATGCGAATGCTAAGTTGCCAGATGACAGTAACCATGAAGGGCAATCAATACGGTTCCTATATAACAAGTCTTTGAATGAGACGGGCACAATTATTCAGCTTGCTGGTTATCGCTATTCCACAAAAGGGTATTACTCATTTGCGGATACGACTTACAAGCGCATGGATGGGTACAACTTGGCAACCCAAGATGGTGTCATCTATGTCACGCCAAAATTCTCAGATTATTACAATTTAGCGTACAACAAGCGTGAAAAAGTTCAGTTGAGTTTAACTCAGCAAATCGGAGAGCAATCCACTTTATATGTGACGGGAAGTCATGAAACGTATTGGAATACTAGTAAATCTGATAAGCAATTACAGGTTGGTATTAATACGCTAATTGAAGGAATTAACTGGGGCTTAAGTTACAGTTTATCTAAGAATTCTTGGCAAGAATCGAATGACCAAATGTTGGCGCTGAACGTGAATATTCCGTTTAGTCATTGGCTTCGTTCTGATAGTCAGTCTATCTGGCGCAATGCCAGTGCTAGCTACAACGTATCCAATGATCTGAAAGGGCGAATGACCAACACCGCCGGTTTGTATGGCACATTGCTAGAAGATAATAATTTAAGTTATAGCGTACAAACTGGGTATTCCGGAGGTGGGCAAGGGACGTCTTCGGCGACTGGGTATACCTCGTTGAATTACCGTGGGGCATATGGTAATGCGAACGTCGGTTATAGCTATACCGATAGCTTCCGCCAAATTTATTACGGCTTTAGCGGCGGCATTTTAGCGCATGCTAACGGCGTCACACTGAGTCAGCCGATGAATGACACTGTGGTATTGGTCAAAGCACCGGGTGCTGGGCATGTCAAAGTTGAGAATCAAACTGGCGTAGAGACAGATTGGCGTGGCTATGCGGTTTTACCGTATGCCACCGAGTATCGTGAAAATCGCATTGCTCTCAACACAAACACTTTGGCGAATAATGTTGACCTCGAAGATCCGGTTGTGAGTGTTGTTCCTACTCGTGGTGCGGTTGTCCGTGCAGATTTCCACCCTAAAGTCGGTGTGAAGGTATTGATGACATTGCTGCGAAATGGAAAACCCGTGCCATTTGGTGCGGTCGTTTCCTCAGAAGAGAACAGCGGCGGCAGTATTGTTGCGGATGATGGTCAAGTTTACTTAACCGGATTACCACTCTCGGGACAGCTTATTGCTCGTTGGGGCGATGGTCCTGATGCACAGTGCCATGTTAACTACACTTTGCCGGAACAGAGCCAGCAAGAAATACTCAGTAAGTACCGTGCAGAATGCCTCTAAGGAGCGAATAGTGTCTGACAAATCAACCGTTTTTTCTGCCACGATGCTGACATTTATGCTGCTATGTCAAAATGCATTTGCCGCAGACAGTACGATAAATATTAAAGGCAATATTAAGGATAATACCTGTGCCGTTGCCCCAGGATCACAAAATCAAGTTGTTGATTTACTGATAAATGCGGTTAAACAGCTGCATTCTAACGGCGAAGTGACGCCGCTTGTTCCATTTAGTATTGACCTCACGCCTTGTGGGACAGCGGTGACAGCGGTCAAAGTCGGTTTTGTGGGCATTGCAGATGGAAATAATAAGTCATTACTTGCTTTGGAGGCGGGTAGTGCCAATGCTTCTGGCGTGGGAATACAGATCTTAGATGGTGCTCGAACGCCTCTGGTACTCAATGCAGATAGCAATAATATTTCATGGACACCCTTGATGGCTGGTAAGAGTAATACGCTACATTTCAATGCCCGATTAATGGCCTCTAAAACGCCTGTCGTGGCTGGGCATATTCGTGCAACCGCAACTTTTACTCTTGAATTTCAGTAAGCGGGGGGATGTCATGATAAATAAGAAATGGAAAATGAGGACGGCACTGATATTGGGATTGATCTCGTTATCCATCACGTCAACATTTGCAGCAGATGTAACTGTTACGGTTAATGGAAGTGTGGTTGCTAAGCCTTGTACGGTAGCGACAACAACCGCGAATGTGGATTTAGGGGATCTGTATACCTTTAATTTGGTGTCTCCAGGTGCTGCCTCACAATGGCATGAGGTGACGTTGGATTTAGTGAATTGCCCGGTTGGAACATCTGCGGTAACGGCGACATTCAAAGGAACGACGGATACCACGGGATATTACAAAAATCAGGGAACGGCGACGAATATCCAACTGCAATTACAAGATACCGCGGGTAACAATTTAAATAACGGCGTTCAGAAAAAACTACAGGTCAATGACTCTACATTATCGACAAGTTTCCCGTTACAGGTTAGAGCATTGTCGGTGAAAGGCGGTGCGACGCAAGGAAGCATACAAGCGACTATTGATGTCACCTACACTTATCAGTGAGTTACGTTATGAATATAAAAAAAGTGTTGAAGTTACTGTCGGTTAACGCGTTTATTTATTTTGCTGGGATTTCTTCAGCATCTGCATTTACCTGCCGTGACACAACAGGCAACGTCTTGAGTTACACTCAAAGTCCTGCGACTGCAAATGCCTACGTTAATCTGGTACCCAGTGTTCAAACGGGACAAAACTTAGTTGTCGATTTATCGCAATCCATTTCTTGTCGGAACGATGATCCTACAGGACGAAAAGACTTAGTGAGTATGACCAGAGGCTCTGCTTATGGTGGTGTCTTAACAAATTTTACAGGTTCATTAAGGTACTATGGTTCTAGCTATCCATTCCCATTAAATTCCGCAACCCATCAACAAAATTTCAATTCAGGTAGTTTTACGCCTTGGAATACGCAGTTGTATCTGACGCCAGTTTCAGCGGCGGGGGGCGTTGTACTAAAAAAAGGAACGCATTTTGCGACGCTGGTTATGTACCAAGTCGGCTCGGATATCCCCGGTGGCGGAAATATCAATACATCGACATTTACATGGAACTTATACGCCAATAATGATGTGGTTGTTCCTACGGGTGGCTGCGATGTTTCTTCTCGTAATGTTGTGGTGACATTACCTGAATATCCAGGCAGTGCTCAGCCTGTCCCTATTTCTATTCATTGTGCATCCAATCAAAATATTTCTTATTACTTATCTGGTGCGACGGATACCAGTACCTCGATATTTGCGAATACGCTTTCTGGTACTAATACGGCAACAGGAATTGGAATTCAAATATTGCGTAATGGAACGGCGATCTCTGCTAATCAGAATGTCCAGTTGGGGCGAGTCGGAACATCGGCAGTAAATTTAGGTTTAACGACCAATTATGCTAGAACGAAAGGGCAAGTTACGGCCGGAAAGGTGCAATCTGTGATTGGTGTAACTTTCATGTACGACTAGAAGTACATCAAGGAGCCGCAATACGCTGGGAGTATTGTGGTTCTTTGGTTTGCTATCTTTATATACTATTTTTTACTCACCTCGAATAGCTTAGTTTTCACTCCGTTTTTTCTTGATTATTTTACTCTCTAGCACTCATCTAATATTAGAAAAAAGAAACCTTATTTATTATCCCATCTATATTCAATAGACTGTATTTTATCTGTATAAAGATATTATCATGGTTGAACTTGCCCTCTGTTATCTAGAGTCGTTGCTTAGATATAACGTCATCAATTTTTTGGAGGATGACGCTGTTGCATTCAAAGGATATGGGTATAAATTGATGTGCAATGAGATTTTTTATTCAATTTCTAATGTCTTTATTTGAAATGGTATTTTTTAAGATAAGCGAATTACATCACTTAATTACAGTGATTCATTATTTATAACAAGAATTTAATTGTAGTTTTTTGTAGATTTGCACCTGTAAAAAGAGTGAGGCTTAATGATTTGATTTATTTTGGTTTTTTTGTTTTATCCTTTCTTTCTTAATGTTTCAATTACTCTCTATTTGTGTTTTTTTGATGAAAATCAAGTTTTTCTGTTACTAATCACGAGTAATTATTAAAAAATGTTAATTTTAGGTAAAAATATTGTTTTTATTAATTTTATAGATATAAATATTGGAATGTTAATGTCTAAATCTGATTTCTTTAAAAAGAATAAAAACTTTAATATTACATAATGTGCTGTTATATAAAAACATAATTGAATTGTAAAAAGTGTAAATATAGCTATTTCGGGGGAGTCTCATATTTCCATACATTTGATTTAAAATAATCACTCCTTATAATTGTAAGCACTTAAGGCAATTATTCTTAAAACCAATTAAGTTAAAGATGTTAATTTGAGATGCAGTTATTAATTATGAATAAAATTAATTTAGATTTAAAAAAATACAATTCATCAGAGAATGTATTTTCCTTATATTGTGGGCTAGTTATAAGAAAAATTAGAAAAGAAAATGGTATTTCTGCATGTGAACTAGCAAAAAAAGTAAATATTTCACAGCAGCAAATGTCCCGTTACGAACGTGGAATCAATAAGTTTAGTATTGACATGTTATTTGATATAACAGTTGCTTTAAATATTCCATTTGAAAGATTAATCAAAACTGTGATTTCTGAAGTTCAAAAATCTCCTTCAGATAATGCAACTATATTAAAAAATAAAATATCAGCGTCTGATATGATTTATTTTTATTAACCAAATTAAATAAAATTATTTATTTATGTAAAACACATATAAATAGTTATATGTGTATCTATATCTATCGTTTGAGGAAAGTATGAAAAAGATTATTTTAGCAACACTGATTTCTGGCGTAATGAGTTCATCTGCATTAGCTGTTGATGCAGGTAGCGGAACAGTAACATTTTCTGGTTCTATTATTGAAGCACCGTGTTCTATTGCTCCGGGTGAAGAAAACCAAGAAGTTGCATTGGGCCAAGTATCTAATGTGACTTTAGATAATGGTAGCGAGTCATCGGCACAACCTTTCCAGATTAAATTAGAAGGTTGTAATCTCAAAGGTGATAATCAAGTTGCCGTCACCTTCAAAGGAACCGAAGCGGGAACAAATACGGGTTATTTACAAATCACGGGCGATGCAACTGGTGCAGCAGTAAAGATCATGAATGGATCCGGCGCTCAGATTAAAGTTAACTCTAGTGCTAAACAAAATTATGTTGAAGGAAATAATACATTAAAATTCCAAGCATCATTAATTGGATTACAATTAGTTGATAAAGATAGTAAACCTCTTCCTGTTACACCAGGCCAATTCCAAGCGGTGACTAACTTTACATTAGCATATAACTAAATAAACCTTTATAAGATGCTCCTTCACCACGAGTTAATGAGACTCGTGGTGTATATCTTAATGGCTATAATATGAGAATAAAGAAAAAAGAAGTTATTTTTTTATTACCATTTTTTTTAATATTAATGTTTTCCAGATGTTCTTTTGCAAAAAACTCAATGGATCTCATAATGCAAGGTAGCATTATGGATACCGCATGCGCTATTAATACGGGATCTTATGAACAATCTATTGATATGGGAGTTTTGCCTCTCTCATTAATAAAGAATCAAGGTCAGGGACAAGCTCAGGATTTTTTTATTACATTAATTGGTTGCAAGCTAACATCTTATACTGGGGAACTGTGGAAAACTTTTGATATTTCCTTTGAGGGGCCAGTTAATGGTAATTGGTTTTCTGTGTCAGGCTCTGCTCAAGGTGTTGCATTATCATTAACGGATTCTGCTGGGGAATCAATTTACCCAGGGGGAAAACTACTTCCTAAAAATATAAAATCTGGAAATAACATTTTAAATTACCAATTTAAAATTGTTTCAGATAGGACACCGTTGCGTGCTGGGGAATATCAGGCATCGATCCGCTTTAAACTTGATTACTACTAAATAATAAATTATTGACAGATTTTAGGAATGTTTTTTATGTCTTCGTTACCTATTTATACACCGCAATTAAAATGTTTAAGTATTATTCTTGGATTAACGGTCGGTTTTATTTCGTCAGCAGCGACTGCGACTAATTATATGGAATTTAATACTGACGTTTTAGATTTAGAAGACAAAAATAACATTGATTTAAACCAATTCTCTCGTGCTGGGTATATTATGCCCGGTATTTATAATTTTACGTTAAAAGTTAACAATGAACAGATCTCTGATGTCGAGATACCTTACTATATAAGTGAGCATGACCCCGAGAATAGTTTGCCTTGTTTATCCCCTGAATTGGTTAATCAATTAGAATTAACACCCGAGTCATTGAAAAAATTGACATGGTGGCATGATGGGCTGTGCCTTAATGAGAATAGCTTACCCGGATTATTATTGAGAGGGGATTTAGCTACGTCATCGTTATATGTCAGTATTCCTCAAGCTTATATGGAATATACCTCACCAAATTGGGATCCGCCTTCCCGTTGGGATGATGGAATATCGGCATTACTTCTTGATTATAATGTCAATGCTAATACAACACGCTCCTACATCGGAGGCTCAGACTCCTCCTCGGTAAACAGCAATGGGGTGACGGGGATTAATTTGGGCGCTTGGCGGTTTAGAGCAGACTGGCAGAGTCGTTATACTCATACCACGGGTCGACAAGGTAGCAACCAAACTGATTTCACTTGGAACCGTTTTTATGCTTATCGAGCATTGTCGGCATTAAAGGCTAAATTAGTGTTGGGTGAAGACTATCTGGCCTCAAATATTTTTGATGGATTCCGATTTCTTGGTGCTAGCCTCCAATCTGAATTGAGTATGATGCCGCCGAACTTACGTGGATATGCTCCGGAAATAACAGGGATAGCAAAAAGTAATGCGACGGTAATTATCATGCAACAAGGGCGAGTATTGCATGAAACCCAAGTTGCTTCAGGACCTTTTCGTATCCAAAATTTAAGTGATGCCATAACGGGAACGTTGGATGTCATTGTTAAAGAACAAGATGGTTCTGTGCAAGAATTTCAGGTCGATACAGCAAACTTGCCCTATCTGACAAGACCTGGACAAATTCAATATAAATTAGCGTTAGGACAGCCAACGAATATCGACCGTCAGAGTGAAGGGGAAAATTTTATTACGGGAGAATTCTCTTGGGGTATAAGCAACGGTTGGTCTTTAATTGGCGGTAGTTTAAATAGCCAAAATTATAATGCGTTATCTATTGGTCTTGGTCGTGACTTACTTGCCTTTGGCGCGCTTTCATTTGATGTAACACAGTCTATTGCTCGTTTGTCGGGCGAAGATACATTAAGTGGTGGCTCATATCGCATCAACTACTCTAAGCGATTTGAACAATTCGATAGCCAAATACAATTTGCAGGCTATCGTTTTTCGGAGCGTAGCTATATGAGTATGAGTGATTTTCTGAATGCCCAAAAAACGGGTGAGCGCTATTACGGTAGTAAGGAATTGTACACGATATCAATGAATAAAAATTTCAACGATATAGGACTATCGCTATATTTAAACTACAACCATCAGACATATTGGGATCGACCGGACAATGATTATTATAGTTTGATGCTATCGAAATATATGGATATCGGTTCGATTAAAAATGTGAGTATCAGTGTATCTGCTAATCGTAATTTTTATAATGGAGTTAAAGATGATAGCGCTTATGTATCATTATCTTTCCCATTAAGTAACGGGGCCAATGTTGGCTATTCGATGAATACAAGCCGCGATGATACCACCAACCGAATTTCTTATTATGATCGATTAGGTGATAGAACAAATTATCAAATCAGTGCTGGAGCAAATCGAAAAGGCGGCACCGCAAGTGCCTTTATTACTCATCAAGGTGATAATGCTCGTTGGTCAGCAAATGCGAGTCATACGAATAATCAATACAGTGCAGTTGGTTTGTCTGCCGCTGGTGGCTTTACTTTAACGACAGAAGGTGCGGTAGCTCACCGCATGAATAATCTAGGTGGAACTCGCCTACTTGTTGATACGGATAGTGTTCCCGATATTGCTATTCGCGGTGTTGGTGCTCCAGTCGCATCGAATCGATTTGGGAAAGCGGTTATTTCCGATGTCAGTAGCTATTATCGTAATAAGGCTCAAATTGATTTAAATAAGCTGCCTGATGATGTTGATGCCCAGCAGTCAGTTGTTCAAGCAACATTAACAGAAGGAGCGGTAGGCTATCGTTCATTTTCCGTTATTTCAGGTCAAAAAATAATGACCGTAATTGCATTAAGTGATAGCTCTCATCCACCATTGGGTGCTCAGGTAACAAATCACAAAAAACAAAATGTTGGGATTGTTGGTGATTTAGGTAATACCTATATTAGTGGTGTTCATTCCTCCGAAGTTATGAATGTCTCATGGGGTAAAAATAGGTCTTGTGAAATTATTTTCCCATCTGAATTAATGAATCGAGAAATCCAAGATAGCTTATTACTTCCTTGCCATGAAGTAATTAAAAGCTAAGAAATTTAATCAGTTCTCATTTTCAAAGATTATTGAATTTAACCAGATAAAAGTTATAGATAGAGGTAATAACCAAATGAATATTAAAACGATATTAATTAGTGGTATTTTTGGATCTTTAGCCCTAATTAACCTATCCGAGGCTGCAGTATCATTAGATAGAACAAGAATTATATTTGATGGGGAAAATAAGTCAGTTTCTTTAAGTATTAATAATAATAATAAACAGCTTCCATATCTTGCACAGGGATGGATTGAAAATGAAGAAAGTAAAAAAATAACGTCGCCATTAATTGTACTTCCACCAGTTCAACGATTAGAACCAGGGAAATCAAGCCAAATGAAAATTGAATCTCTACCCAGTATAAAAAATTTACCACAGGATAGAGAATCTTTATTCTATTTTAATATGCGTGAAATTCCGCCTAAAAGTGATAAACCAAATACATTACAAATTGCATTACAAACAAAAATAAAATTATTTTATCGTCCGGCTGCCATTGCACCACAACAAAATAGCGCACCATGGCAAGAAAAAATGCAGCTTGAAAAAAAAGGGAATCTTGTTATTGCTAAGAACTCAACGCCTTATTACATCACAATAATTAATGCTGGTGCTCATGCAAATACGGATGCAAAAGAATTTAATCCCATCATGATCGCACCGTTTGGTGAGGAAAATATAGGAATAACAAGTGAACAGTTAGGAAATACACCAGTCATTACCTATATCAATGACTATGGTGGTCGCCCAAAATTGACGTTTGATTGTAAAAATACAATATGCTCCGTTGCAGCAAACTCATTAACTAAATAATAAAATCAAAATGAAGCTAAATGGAGATATCTTTATGATCTCAACTATATATCGCTGGCTGTACCAAGAATATACCATCGGTGCACTTTGCTTAGTTGCCGTATTGCCCGCGGTTGCCAATGATAACCGTTATTTATTCCGGCCTACAGATGGCTGGGAGGTTGATGGCCAACATGGTGTCATTCATGTTTCAGGGTCTTTAACTGAAAACCCATGCGAATTAGCGATGGAGTCCAGTAACCAATCGGTATCGCTGGGCAATATTTCATTCAGTGAGCTGAATCATTCTGAGCGAACAATGCAACCTGTGCCATTCAAAATTGAGTTGTTAAATTGCTTACAAGTCCAAACTGAGCTGCAAAATTTCCAAACGGGGCAATCAGTGTGGAGTAGCACACAACCCGCGGTTAAAGTTAAATTTTTAGCAGCAAGCGTACCTGAAAACGCTAATATTATTCGTATTAATGGTGCGCATGGTTTTGGATTACAAGTCGCCAATTCAGCTGGGCAAATGTTGCCAATAGGAAAAGCGAGTAATCCTACGTTAATCTCATCGGGTCAAAATAGCCTAATATATTATGTCTCTGCAATAAGAACGTCTGGCCCACTTATTCCCGGTGCTTTCTCTGCATTGATTGCATTTGAAATGCTATATGATTAATTCCATCGTATTTAAATATACTGATTGATAAAAATGAATAGGTAATAGCGTAATGCTAAGAAACAAAAATATTTTTTTTATAAAATCGATTATACTTATTTTATTATTTATAATTAATTTTAATGTGGGTGCAAACCCATTAAACCCGAATAGTATTTATACCACTAGTATAAAGCATCCACAGATTAATAATTCATACTATACAGAGCCAAGAACGTTAGGGCCTTATTTTTTGTATATTCCTGATGATATTAAAAATAGCTCTATTTCAGAGTGTAATATTAAAGCTATTGTAACAGGAAGGTCATCAACAGGAACCGTTACTTCTATCACAACACCATCTTCTTACCTTCTAAATGGTTTCAGTAGTATCTATGGTATCACTGGGGTAGTGAAATCGTACACAGTTACCAGAAATTCAACAAAGCACTGTAGAGACATATTACCTGATTTTGGCGTTAAATTTGGAGGATTTGCAGCTAAGTATATAAACTTTTTTGATTATAATGCATCACTAACGGGTTATGCAGATACCTGTTTACAAATCATCATCAATGATAAAAATGTGGGCACAACGTGTTCAATCCATGTTCCAGAAATTCCGGTATTGCCTTCTTGCGATATATTTATGCCATTAACCCTATCTCACGGTGAAGTGAATGCAAATAATGTGAACGGTAATATTGCCAAGGTTAATGGTGATATCACATGTACTGGGGACATGAGTGCGACATTTCAATTTTTACCTGAAAATGAAGTTGATTTATCACAAGGTGTCAAAAGCCAATTGGATGTGTGTGTTTCAGGAAAGTGCATGTCGAATAATGTGGTTCAAGCCGAGATAAAGAAAAATACCCATTTAGCATTCTCCGTTAATTCAACATTATCTGCATTGGGGAATCCTGAGCCTGGTTCGAGGGTTGGAAATGTCATTCTATCGATTGTGATTAATTAAAATGCAGCTTATTGACTATAACGATTGGAGTATGAATCGCTATGATGATTTTTATTAAAATAATAAAAAAAAGAGTCTTTTTATTATTTACAGTATTTATTAACACGTTGATTATTTTTTTTAGTGGTTTTTGTTTTGCAGAAACGTATTCATTGACGATTAAAGTTGATGTGATTGAAAGTACCTGTGATATTTATGGTAATGATGGACCAGGTAACCCTATTGAGGTTTCATTTGGTGAAATGAACTTGAATGGTTTCACCCGCGAAAGGTATACCAGAGATATTCATTACGCTATAGACTGCGGTGGTAATACATCGAGTAACCCAAATTTAAAACTCAAGTTTGAGAGTGATATTTCAGATTTTGATGCCACTTTAGTGAAGACATCAAATCCAAAATTAGGTTTAAAAATTCAAGCAGATAATAAGTTATTATCCCCTAATGAGTACCGTAATTTTACCTATTCTAACAAGCCATTACTGAGTGTATCTCCGGTTTTTGATGAAGGGAAAAAGATCGAGTTTGGGGCATTCACGGCAATAGGAAGGCTCAAGGTGGAATATCAATAATCTCTTTTTTACGTATAGAAATAGCCCATGACTTAATGTCACTTGGATATTGGCGATATGGGGACAGTCAGAGCCTTTGCTCCCCATTCCCTAACACTCCCGCTGAAATAACAGGTATAATCCCTCAAATCTTATTCAATGGGCTTAAAACCAATATGGCAAAACTTACCTTACAAGAGCAGATGCTCCAAGCGGGACTCGTCACCAGCAAAAAAATGGCGAAAGTCCAAAGAACAGCAAAAAAATCACGAGTTCAGGCTCGAGAAGCTAGAGAAGCCGTAGAAGAAAACAAAAAAGCACAGCTTGAGCGCGATAAGCAGCTAAGCGAACAACAAAAACAAGCGGTGTTATCGAAAGAAGCAAAAGCACAAGTGAAGCAGCTGATTGAAATGAATAGAATTCATATCGCAAGAGGCGATATCAGTTTTAACTTCACTGATAATAATCTCATTAAAAACGTCTCTGTGGATAAAACCACTCAAGCTCAGCTCATTAGTGGGCGTCTCGCCATCGCGCGTTTATTAACGGACAACCCAGAAGTGAATGAATACGCGATTATCCCTGCGGTTGTTGCCGACAAAATTGCTCAACGTGATGAGAGCTATATCGTATTAAATAATGCATTGAGTCAGGAAGCGCAAGACGAAGACGACCCATATGCAGACTTTAAAATCCCTGATGATTTGATGTGGTAATTCGCAATAATATCCGCTTAGAACGGGCTAGCATTATGGGTATTGAGCGGTTCGCCGGTGACCGGATGAATAAAATCCAGTTCGCAGGCATGTAACATTAATCGCGGAGTCTGTTCGGTTCCTAATAACAGGCGCCCACCATACAAATCACAGCCCAAAATCGGGTGCCCTAACAGCTGGCAATGAATACGGAGTTGGTGAGTCCGCCCCGTTTCTGGCGTAAGTTGCACCCGAGTTAACGGTAACTGCCCCCCATCATCCAACTCTCGATAAAAACGTTCAATAACGCGATAGCGGGAGCGAGCGGGCTTGCCATTAATTGCACTAATCGACATGAGCGGGAACAGCGCGGGATCTTTAGCTATCGGTGCATCAATCACACCTTCATCATCATCCAAATGCCCACAAAGTAGCGCACTATACATTTTGCCTACAGTGCGTTGGCTGAATTGGTGGCAAAGGGCGGCATTAATGGCTTTATTGCGAGCCACCACCATCAATCCTGATGTCCCAAAATCGAGACGATGAACCAGCGTACATTCAGGAAAAATTTTGACCATACGATGATGCACTGAATCCAAATTTTGGGGGTTTTTTCCCGACAGGCTAAGTAGCCCCGAGGGCTTATTGATTAATATCAGGTGGTCATCCTGATAGAGATACTCAATCGGATCATGGCAAAATGGGGCAATAAAGGTATCAATAATGGTAGACATCGGGCTATCCGGACGAAGAGTGAGGCTGGATGATAACCAATTTTAATCAGACTAGCGAACCCACTATTCACGCACCAAAAAATTATCATCTAGACTTAAACCAAAGGCGTGGTCTGTACAAGCATTGTGTTTTATACTGCGCGCTGTGAACACTGAGTAAATATTAAGTAGGCGGTAATAACGATGAACGGAATAATCACAACGTGGTTTGAAGAGAAAGGTTTTGGCTTTATCAAAGATGAAAATGGGGATAACCGTTATTTTCATGTGATTAAGGTCTCCAATCCTGATCTGATCAAGAAAGATGCGGCGGTGACTTTCGAACCGACTACCAATACCAAAGGTTTGTCTGCCTATGCCGTTAAAGTCATACCGGAAAGCAAATATATTTATATTGCAGGCGAGCGCATTAAACTGACTGCGATAAAATCCTTCCGTATTTATTATGAAGATGTACCCGCAGATACCCGTATTGATAAAGAAAATACGGTGCTGTCTATTGGCGCCTTGATGAACAGTATCAAACCTAAATCTGACATTAAGCCGGGTCAAATGCGTACACTGAAAAAATTAATTATCGAGACGCTTCATGGCACGACGCTGACTTTTACCGAAGACGAAATTGATGTCGATGATACGCTCAAGCAGTTAAAATCTATCAAATAATTGCTTCCAATATTCTGCCGTTAGCGTTGTGCTGGCGGCAAAATCTTTGCATTTCCATCCTATCACTAGTTGCCTATCTTACCTGCTATAGATGCTTTAAATCTTCGGGTATATTTTTCTTTAAGATCCGCCAAAAATCTTCTGCGGTTTTATTTAATCGCGTATTCATGCGATAAATATAAACTTGGATAGGAATTGTCAGTTCAGGGGTATTCAAACAGGCTAGTTTCTTCTCTTTCAATTCGTTGATAACAGAATAAATGGGTAACCAAGCAATACCATGCCCATCTAATGCCATGTTTTTCAATAACTCACTCATTGAAGACATAAACAGAGTTTTAGAACTGATGGCTCCAAATTCACTTAACCGACGATTGACCAACCTTCCCATATATGAGGCGCTGGTATAATTCAATAACGGAACTTCGGGCTGGTAAATATCAAAAAGGGGCTTTCCATTTTTATCTGTCGCACAAATGGGGTATAGCTCGGATTCAAATACGTTTAAGCAGCAAAAAGGAGATTGCATTAAATCTTCGTCATAGAAAGAGATAATAAAATCACTCTTACCCTCCCTTAGTGTGTTGACCACTTGCACGACATCGATGGCTTCCACATGATAAACAAACTCCCCACCATAATCAGACAATGAATGCACTAATTTGGGTAGCAGAGCTAACGATAATGAATGTGCTGCGGCAATTTTGATATTCGGTAGGCTCAAAATATTATGCCCTGACAGCTCATTAAGGTTGCACTCCAATTGCTGCAAAAGACTGCGAGCTTGTGAATGAAATATTTTACCTTCTTCAGAAAGCTGTAAGGGTGATGTTGTTCTATCGAATAACTCTACGCCGATTGCCTCTTCTAACGCTTTAATTCGTCGGCTAAATGCGGGCTGAGATAGATTTCTTTGTTCTGCTGCATGAGAAAAGTGGCGACAAGATTCTAGCGTTAAAAAGTCATACAGCCACTTAGTTTCAATATTTTTCATTTGCTTGGCCTTAAAATGACATAAAACGGAAAGATAATAACAATGATGTTTAACGTTAATTATTAGTTACACTATTCAATATTTATTGTGGCGCTATTATTCGTATTATGCATGCCGATAACGTTTCAAACATTAATAAAAATCAAACTCTATTTTTTATTTTGATAAAAAGTGATAAATATTAGTTATTAACCACGAGTTTAATGAAGTAAATCGAAATAACCAATAAATTTGCTATGCACTTTTTGCATCAGCCTATACATACTTGCATTTCTCTTACGCTCAGAATACTGATAAATCTTATTCATGATTTAATTTATTGAACAAATTAATAATTAAGTTCATTTGAAATATTCAAATATTTCAATCAAAGAATTAAGATATAAAATATTGGGAGTTTTAATTATGAAAGGTTTGATTGGTGTTCTAGGTGGAATGGGACCCGCGGCAACTGTCGATTTATTTAATAAATTTGTTACTTTTAATCATGCAAGTAAGGATCAGGAACACATTCCATTAATAATATCATCTATCCCAGATATTCCAGACCGTACAGAGGCACTACTCAATCATGGGGTTTCACCGCTTCCATTGATGGAGGACTATCTTCAAAGACTTGAAGTGGCAGGCGCAGAATGCATCGTTATTCCTTGTAATACCGCCCATTTTTGGTTTGATGAGCTTAAGAAATCATGCCATGTTGAAATATTAAGTATTATTGAAGCGACAATGAATGAAGTTATTTCTACACAGAAAAATAAAATTGGTTTATTAGCTACTGATGCCACCATGCATATGGGGCTGTATCAGAAGAGTATTGAAGACCAAGGTTTGATTTGTATTAAACCTGATAATGAAAACCAAAAAATGATAATGAAAAGTATTTATTTATTAAAATCAGGTGAATTTTCTTTAGCAGAAGACATTATGAAAAAACAAGCAGATATTTTATTTTCAAATGGTGCTGAAATTATTGTTTTAGGGTGTACTGAAGTTCCAGTCATTCTTTCTAATGAAGTTAAATCTCATCCTGATAAATATATCGACTCAACGGGCGCATTAGTTCGGGCGGGTATTAATTGGTATAAAAAAAGAATCGGTAAAATAAATTAAAAATAACAATAATTATTTAAAAACTAAATTAATACAAAAATAAATTCTCATATTACTAATGACAAAATATTGTCTATTGGAGACGATTATGGTTTTTCTAGAAATCATTGTTGTATTAGGGGCGATTTTCTTCGGGATACGAATGGGAGGAATCGGTATCGGTTTATGTGGTGGATTAGGATTAGCGATTTTAACCATCGGATTTGGTTTACCGATAGGCTCTCCCCCGGTTGATGTTATTTTAATCATCATGACTGTTGTTGTCGCCGCTTCCGCATTACAAGCGGCGGGAGGAATGGATTACCTCGTACGCCTTGCGGGTACATTTATGAGGAAAAATCCAAAATATATCAATATCATTGCGCCGATTACAACGTGGGTAATGACCATTATGGCGGGAACAGGCTTTATCGTGTTCTCCATGCTTCCCGTTATTGCCGAGATTGCGAAAGACTCTGGTGTTAGACCGTCAAGAACACTGGCTGGCTCAGTTGTGGCATCGCAGATTGCAATTTCAGGTTCACCAATTAGTGCCGCAATGGCAGCAATGCTCACCATCATGGAAGGCAATGGCGTCACATTTATTACCGTGATGTCTGTATGCTTACCAGCCTCTTTTGTCGCGGCAATGGTTGCGGCATTCATTGCGTCACGTCAAGGTTGTGAATTAGAGGATGATGAAGTTTATTTAGACCGTTTACAGAAAGGTTTAATCCATAAATATGAAGAGAAAAAAGGGGAAAGCACACCAAAAGAAAAATTCTCTGTCATCTTATTTATTATTGCAACTATCGGTATTGTTATTCTGGCGGCATTCCCTCAATTACGTCCTGGTTTTGATATTGGAAAACCAATGGGGACGCGAGACATCATTATTATCTGCATGTTGAGTGCGGCTTGTTTAATGGTAGTTTTCTGTAAGACATCACCGAACTCGATTGTGTTAGCGTCGACTTTCCGCTCTGGAATGAGTTCACTGGCCGTCATATTAGGTATTGTCACGTTAGGTACCACATTTGTTGATGCTCATATGGTACAAATAAAAGAGATCGCAGGAAATGTTCTTTCTTCCTATCCTATTTTACTCTCATTAGTTTTATTCTTTACCTGTGCATTACTTTATTCCCAAGGGGCCACCACGCCACTCATTATTCCTTTAGCCATCGCATTGGATGTACCAACATGGGCGATACTTGCATCATTTGTTGCGGTTACGGGGGTATTCGTTTTACCGACCTATCCAACCTCATTGGCTGCCATGGAGTTTGACTCAACAGGTTCAACTAGGGTAGGGAAATATATTTTAAATCATCCGTTTATGTTGCCGGGATTAGGCGGAATTATTGCTGGAGTCGCATTCGGTTTCATTATCGCGCCTATGGTGGTGTAACCGTTTAAATATCACCAGCACCAGAGAATAATCGCCAGAAATAGGAAAACGTTAAGATAACTATTTCTGGCTGATTTAAGAGGTTCGACATCCTTAAACAAAATGACATTTAAATTTGATGACTTGGCTTTATTTTTGAGGAATAAATTTTTTCCATCAAAAATAAAGCCTTTTTTATGATCTCTGAATCTTATTTTTCTGGAATAGAAATAACTAATATGGAATAAGAAAACTAAAGTAATTTATTCATCCCGCTACAACCATCAGTAGTATTTTTTGTATAAAACGCTTATTTATGTATTCGAGTATATAACGTAAGGCTAAAAATTACTTATAAAATCAATTGGATAATAAATCTCATTCGCTTAATAAGCCATAACTTTCTTGACCTAAAACAACTCCTCAATTCTTGTGATTGGTATATTGATTAAATCAAAATTTTAATTACTGCCACTTTTGTGGCTCGTAGTTTTATCGCTAATCGCACGCAGGTTGCGTGCCTACATTCAAATAATTATAGCGAACAGACGTCATACCCTTTTAAGCAATCTAAGTGAGCGAGTTATATATGGCCAATATCAAAGAGAAAGCCGCTGTTTTTGCTCCTCTAACCCGTCGTGGATTTGTTAAAGCCGGAACAATAACGGGTTTAGCTGCGGCGGCTGGAGGATTTTCTCTCCCGTTCAGCGCCTCAGCGGAGACCGAGCAAAAAACAGCTGCCCCGGCAGGGGATGAAAAAGTGGTTTGGAGTGCATGCACCGTTAACTGCGGTAGCCGTTGCCCGTTACGCATGCATGTGGTTGATGGTGAAATCAAATATGTCGAAACCGATAATACCGGCGATGACGTTTACGACGGACTACACCAAGTACGGGCGTGCTTACGGGGTCGCTCCATGCGCCGTCGCGTTTATAACCCAGACCGTCTGCGCTATCCAATGATGCGCGTAGGCAAACGCGGTGAAGGTAAATTCAAGCGGATCAGTTGGGAAGAGGCTTATAATGCCATTGCTGACAACATGAAACGCATCATCAAAGAGTATGGTAACGAGTCAATCTACCTAAACTATGGTACGGGTACTCTGGGTGGCACAATGACAAGATCATGGCCACCGGGCGCAACCTTGATTGCTCGCCTGATGAACTGTTGTGGTGGTTACTTAAACCATTATGGAGATTACAGCACCGCGCAAATTGCCGCAGGCTTGAATTACACCTTTGGTGGCTGGGCGGATGGTAACAGCCCATCAGATATCGAAAATTCAAAATTAGTGGTGATGTTCGGTAATAACCCCGGTGAAACACGCATGAGTGGCGGCGGGGTGACTTATTATGTCGAACAAGCACGCGAAAAATCTAACGCGAAGATGATTATCATCGATCCTCGCTACACGGATACAGGGGCTGGGCGTGAAGATGAATGGATCCCAATCCGTCCGGGTACCGATGCCGCGCTGGTGAACGCCATTGCTTATGTGATGATCACTGAAAACCTCGTCGACAAGCCATTTCTCGACAAATATTGTGTAGGTTACGATGAAACCACGATGCCAGCTGGGGCACCAAAAAATGCGCACTATAAAGCGTATATTTTAGGTGATGGACCCGACGGGCAAGCGAAAACGCCGGAATGGGCAGCCACAATTACGGGTATCCCAGCAGACCGTATCGTGAAACTCGCTCGCGAAATTGGGACGGCAAAACCCGCTTATATCGTACAAGGCTGGGGGCCTCAGCGCCGTTCTAACGGTGAATTAACGTCCCGTGCTATCTCCATGCTCGCTATTTTAACGGGCAATATTGGTATTAATGGCGGTAACACTGGGGCGCGTGAAGGCTCATACAGTATTCCATTTGTGCGGATGCCGACCTTAACTAACCCAGTGCAAACGAGCATCTCCATGTTTATGTGGACCGACGCCATCCTACGTGGCCCTGAAATGACGGCAACCCGCGATGGTGTACGTGGTAAAGATAAACTGGATGTACCAATCAAAATGATCTGGAACTACGCGGGTAACTGCTTAGTTAACCAACATTCAGAAATTAACCGTACCCACGACATTCTTCAAGATGAATCGAAGTGCGAAATGATTGTGGTGATTGATAACCACATGACCGCATCAGCAAAATATGCGGATATTCTACTGCCAGACTGCACAGCTTCTGAGCAAATGGATTTCTGCTTGGATGCTTCAGCGGGGAATATGTCCTATGTGATTTTTGCAGATCAAGCGATTAAACCGCGTTTTGAAAGCCGCAATATTTATGAAATGACCAGCGAAATTGCTAAACGCATGGGGGTTGGTGAGCAGTTTACTGAAAACCGGACCCAAGAAGAGTGGCTACGTCATTTGTATGAGCAATCTCGCGAAGCATTACCGGAGCTGCCAACATTTGAAGAGTTCCGCGCTCAAGGTATTTTCAAAAAACGTGACCCTAACGGACACCATGTCGCCTATAAGAGCTTCCGTGAAGACCCTGTTGCGAACCCATTAACCACACCATCCGGTAAAATTGAGATCTATTCGGCGCAATTAGCGGAGTTGCAAGACACGTGGGAATTAAATGAAGGGGATGTGATCCATCCGCTGCCAATTTACGCGATGGGCTTTGAACACCATGGCGACCCACTGATGGAAAAATATCCATTGCAACTGACTGGTTTCCACTACAAATCACGAACCCACTCAACCTATGGCAACGTGGATGTATTGAAAGCAGCGTGTCCTCAAGAACTCTGGATCAACCCACAAGATGCGGCTAAGCGCGACCTAAAACAGGGTGACTTAGTGCGTGTATTTAACGACCGAGGCGAAGTACGAATTAAAGTCAAAGTGACGCCACGTATTTTACCGGGTGTGGTGGGAATGGGGGAAGGTGCTTGGTATGACCCAGATGGTAATCGTGTTGACCATGGGGGAAGTATTAACGTGCTGACCACTCAGCGCCCATCGCCATTGGCGAAAGGCAACCCATCACATTCTAATCTTGTTGAAGTTGTGAAAGCTTAAGGATGTCAGTTATGTCAACGCAATATGGTTTTTATATCGACTCAAGCCGTTGCACTGGCTGCAAAACCTGTGAGCTAGCGTGCAAAGACTTTAAAAATTTATCTCCGGAAGTGAATTTCCGTCGGATTTATGAATATGTAGGTGGGGATTGGACAGAGCAAAACGGTGTCTATGGGCAAAATGTTTTTGCCTATTATCTGTCTATTTCTTGTAACCACTGTGACGACCCAGCTTGCGCTAAAGTATGCCCAAGTGGGGCGATGCATAAACGTGAAGATGGCTTCGTGGTTGTGGATGAGGAAGTGTGTATTGGTTGCCGCTATTGCAGCATGGCATGCCCTTACGGTGCACCTCAATTTGACCAAGAAAAAGGTCACATGACCAAATGTGATGGTTGTTATGAGCGCGTGGCAGAAGGCAAAAAACCAATCTGTGTGGAATCTTGCCCACTGCGCGCATTGGATATGGCACCGATTGAAGAGCTACGCGCTAAATATGGCGATTTAGCGGAAATCGCACCATTACCTTCAGCGGAATATACCCATCCGAATATTGTTTTAAAACTGAATGCCAATAGCAAACCTGTCGGTGATACCACGGGGCATCTGGCTAACCCGGAGGAAGTTTAATATGGGCGCGGGAATTCATGAATGGCCATTGATGTTTTTTACGGTCATTGGTCAAAGTGTGGCGGGAGCATTTGTGATGATGGCGGCGGTGCTATTTTGTGGCAAATTATCCGTCGATCTTAATCGCAAAGTGCATTACAGCATGTTTGGTTTATGGGTGTTAATGGGCATTGGTTTTCTGTTATCTACTATGCACATGGGAACGCCGCTGCGTGCATTTAATGCCTTTAATCGCCTAGGTGCTTCTTCGCTGAGTAATGAAATTGCCAGTGGGGCGCTATTCTTTGCATTGGGCGGTTTATATTGGCTATTAGCTGTATTAAACAAGATGCCGGCGGCGCTAGGTAAATTATGGCTGGTGGTGGTGGCGGTATTGGCGGTTATTTTTGTCGTGGCAACGTCTCGAGTCTACCAAATCTCGACCGTGCCAACTTGGAATAACCACTACACTATGATCAACTTTGTGTTAACCGCATTCCTCGGTGGCCCGATTTTAGCTGCTTTGTTATTGCGTGTGGCAGGGTTTGACTTACAGTGTATTCGCCGCGTTCCTGCTATTTGCGTGATTGCGTTACTGGTCAGCGCGGCAGCCGCTATTTCCCAAGGTTTTGACTTGGCGAGTATTGAGACATCGGTACAAAAAGCCACAGATTTAGTACCTGACTACGGTTTCTTAATGGATATTAAAATCGTGGCAGTGGCGATGGGATTGGGTTGCTGGATCATGCCAATGATAGCAAAACGTAATCCATCCATACTGAACTTAGGTATTGGTTTCCTACTTGTGATGGTGGGTGAAATCGTAGGGCGCGGAGTGTTCTACGGTCTGCATATGACCGTTGGAATGGCCGTGAATTAAGCCAGATTGAATTAAAGGCTTAGCAGAATATCGCTAAGCCTTTTTTCTGGTAGGATAATATTAATTAGCTAAGTCACTAATAATAAGCGAATCAAAGACACTATGAGCGAACAATCCTTGAATGATATTGACGTAACTGCACGAGTGCTTGGTGCTGCATTTTATTACGCGCCAGACCAAGTGCCTGATATTATCGAATTATTGATTTCGTCGAAGTGGGTAGAGGATTGGCCCTACGGTTCCGTCGAGCAAAAGCAGGCGATTACTGAGAAAATGACGAAGGCACAACGTGATGATGAAACCTTGGACGAGGCTTATCAGCGATTATTTATCGGGCCTTATGCGCTGCCATCTCCACCTTGGGGCTCGGTGTGGTTAGATAAAGAAAATGTGTTATTTGGTGAGTCGACGTTGCAATTACGTGAGTGGATGCAACGCAATAAGATAGATATTCAGCTGACGCAAAATGAACCGGAAGATCATTTTGGCTTGCTGCTGATGATGACCGCCTGGGTGGCAGAACATTGCCCAGATAAATTAACAGAACTATTAGCGCAGCATATTTTGCCTTGGGGCTTTGCCTATTTAAATAAAATGCAGGAAAAAGGCGATTCACCATTTTACGTGGGGCTGGCGGAATTAGCCCAATTAACCTTAGCTGCGTGGCAGGAAACGTTAAACATAGTAGCGGATAAAAAAATTATTTTTTATCGTTAAACTGGATTTATGTTGGCGACCATTCCGTGTCGCCAACCATTTTCAATCCCTATATCACCGCTGGTTTTTTCAGACTCCAAGTTCGATAAGCAAACGCACAACCGACAATCACGAAATAGATAATCGGCTCGGGTGTCATGGTTTTCATGGATAAAATATAGTGTGTGATAACCAGTAACAGGGTGGGATAAAGCAGCGTATGAATTCTTTTCCACCACACACCTAAGCGGATCCGTATGCCATTGAATGAGCTGATCGCCATCAAAAACAGGCAAAGCCAACCGACCATACCGAGAATTAAATATACACGAGAAAACACCTCGTCGAAAAATAGCGCTAAATTATTCACGCCAATTTCCAATAATAAATAGCTACTTAAATGCAGCGCCGCCCAGAAAAAACACCATAATCCCAGCAATTTTCGAGTCTGAAACAGGATGTTAAACCGCAATAAACGTACCGCTAATGGAATTAGGGCGATAAGCACTAGCAAACGTAAAGTGGCAATTCCCGTATAGTGTTGGATATCTTTGGCGGGGTCAGCACCGAGTTGCCCCGAATCAATTAAAAAAATCAGCCAGAGTAAGGGCAGTAACCCGACTAAATGGAAAAAAGCTTTAGTTCCCCACAGGAGCCAGCGATTTTCTTGAGGCATCAATAATATCTCCGTAAATCCATGCCCTGATACAAACTCGCCACTTGTTCACCATAGCCATTAAATAGCAAGGTGGGTTGTCGAGTCACTTGTCCTAGTCCCCCTGCGCCAATACAACGTTCTGTGGCTTGTGACCAACGGGGATGGTCAACGTTCGGATTCACATTGGCATAAAAACCGTATTCGCTAGGAGCGGATAAATTCCATGTGGTTTGTGGCATCTGTTCAGTTAAATGAATTTTGACGATGGATTTGATGCCTTTAAACCCATATTTCCACGGTACGACTAAGCGAATTGGCGCGCCATTTTGATTCGGTAACGTTTTCCCATATACCCCAGTGGCCAGTAATGTTAGCGGGTTCATCGCTTCATCCAGCCGGAGTCCCTCAACATACGGATAAGGCAATCCACCGCCAATGTAGCGACTTTTTTGCCCCGGCATTTCTTCCGGTGCGTAGCGGGTTTCAAAAGCGACATATTTGGCTTTGCTGGTGGGTTCAACTAATGCGAGTAGCTTCGCAAGAGGAAAGCCGACCCATGGGATCACCATCGACCATGCTTCGACACAGCGCATGCGATAAATACGTTCCTCAAGGGGAAATTTTGTATTGATATCATCTAAATTGAGGGTGAGTGGACGATTGACTTCACCCTCGATAGTCAGTGTCCACTCATCGGTTTTTAGTGTATGGGCATTCTCCGCTGGGTCGGATTTTCCCAGTCCGAACTCATAAAAATTATTGTAGCCAATCACCTTATCTTCAGGTGTGAGGACCAGTGAAGAGGATTGATACTCTTGCGGTTGAATAAAAGTCAGTTCTTTTCTGGGCACGGTGGGCACGGCAGGCTGATCGTCACTGAACCACGAAAATAACCCCGCATTGGCGGTCGAGGCAACCGCAAGACCTGCGGCGCCAACGCCTAATACCTTTAGCAGTTCCCGACGCTTCATAAAAAAGACGGATTCAGAGGTCACTTGAGATGACGGAATTTTAGGGGACTTTTTCATTGTGCGCTCCATAGCAAAAGATTTATTGGGTTTGTTATACCGAAAGCGCAATCAAAAATAGCTGACAGTAAGATGACAAATTTGTCATCTTACTGTGTTGTTGGAAAACGCAACGTTACCGTGCTAGTGCCTTCACGGTGTTCAAAATCAACGGTACCCTCATGTAGCTCGACGATAGCTTTGACAATCGAGAGACCTAAGCCTGTTCCTTCCGTGGTACGCGCATTATCACCGCGCCAGAAGCGGGTAAAAATTTCAGGGTTGTTCAGCAGCATTTCACCATGATTCTCGATCTGGATGATCACGCACCGATCTTGCTGGCTGATTGTCGTCATGACTTGAGTTTGAGGATCGGAATATTTAATGGCATTAGAAACTAAATTAATTAACACCCGAGTGAGCAGAACTTTATCGACAAATATCGATAGGGAGGATGGCTCGCAATATAGCGAAATTTGTTTCTCTTCTGCATAAGCAGAAAATAGCTCATAAACCTCATTAACTAACGTAGATATAGACAGGTTTTCTCGATTTAACGGGATGTTTTTATTTTCTGCTCGTGCAATAAACAGCACGCTTTGGATCATCTGTGCCAGTTTATCCAGCTCTTCGATATTGCTGATTATCATGGCTTCATATTCTTCAACACTGCGTGAGCGTTGCAGGATAATCTCATTTTGTACGCGAATAGCATTTATCGGTGTTCTCAGCTCATGGGCTAAGTCGTCGGCTAATTGCGTCAATTTGACAAAATCATGTTTCAGCCGCTGGCGCATGATATTCATGGATTCCCCCAGCTCTTTCAGCTCTTGGGGAAGTTGTTCAATATCAATGGGATTATTAAGAGAGTGAACATCGGTTTTTACGGTAATACGGCTTAATGATTGAATATCGGATAACCCTTTTTTCAATAGCCATAAACTTAATATTCCCATCAGTAAAATGGATAAGACCGAAATCAGCAAACTTTGGGTCAAATATTGGTTTAGCACGCCGCTTCGGTCGACGGAGACTTTACCTAATACCACATACAATTGACCCATTGGCGAATTCATCTCGAAATAAACCGCCGCAATTGGGATACCTTGAGATGTTTGCCAATGATTGATGGCATTAATATTCAGTTGCTCAAGATTGACGAGTTGCAGGCGATGGGTATTGAGGGGTTCCGAATGGGTTTCCACCAAGATATTTCCTGATGCATCCGATATTTGAATAATATCTTGGCGCATGTCCATCATACTTTGAAAATACATGGGGAGCGTTTTGATATTAATGCCGCTGGCAATCAGTTTAGATAGCTGGTTCGCGCGATTAACCAGTAAATTATTATCCTGCTCTGCTAGCTCACTTTTGAGTGAGTGATACAAAATCCAAGTCACAAAGCTGGCATTGGCAACCATCAGAATGATAAACAGAGAGATTAATTTAAAGCGTAGGGACTTTTTTTTCATTCTGTCGGCCTATTGAGTCGATATCCCATTCCTCGAATGGTTTCAATGAGCTTAACGTCAAACCCATCATCAATTTTTTTGCGTAGTCGGCGAATGGCCACATCGATAATATTGGTATCACTGTCAAAATCGATGCCCCACACTTCACTGGCAATTAAGGTTCTGGGTAATATTTCATCGCAATGCAGCACAAAAAACAGTAATAAAGAGAATTCTTGGCGAGTCAGAATGATTTTTTGGCCGCCACGTTCCACTTCATGACGGACGAGGTCGATTTTTAAATCGGCAATCGTCATGTTGGTTGAGGTGGGTTGATGAACTTTTAATTGATTTTTAACCCGAGCCAATAACTCAGAAAAAGAAAAGGGTTTCACTAAATAATCATTGGCGCCTAATTCTAACCCTTTTATACGGTCATCAACGGCATCACGGGCGGTGAGGCAAATGACAGGAATATTTTTAGAGGTACGCAATACTTTCAGGATATCCCAGCCATTCATACCGGGTAGCATAATGTCGAGAATGACCAGCTGGTAATTATTTTCTAAGGCAAAGTAGAGCCCATCGCGTCCATCGGTGGCTACATCAACCAGAAAGCCGGCTTCTTCTAAGCCATTTTTTACCCAGCCTTGGGTTTTCAGATGATCTTCAATTAATAGTATTTTCATGCACTCCAACTATCACCTCAATTTTGCTTAATTTCATCTTAATCAAGTTTTCAGAGGTTGAACAATCAAAAATTTATGGTGGAGCAAGGAGGTGATTGAGAAGTGAAAATTATCGATTAATTTAATTTAGAGCGGTATTCAATTGAAATTGCTCACCCATCCATAAGGAGGATGAGCAATATAACGGTATTAAACTTTGCGCTAACTTACGGTTGATAACCGTAACGCACAGTTTCAACGTCGTCGAGTTGGATCTGGGTAACCGTCGGCTGGGTGGTGGCAATTACGCGACCATCGCGGACAGAATAACGTACTGGAACCTGGCGGCGCACAGCATCAAAACCATTCTCAGCTGGCAGGATCAGCAAGCTAGCGCGTTTCCCTTCAGTTACGCCATAATCTTGTAAGTTCAGCGTCTTCGCACTGTACTCAGTGATTAACTTCAGACCATCATTGATCTGACCGTAACCCATCAGTTGGCAAACATGCAGACCCATATGCAGCACTTGCAGCATATTCGCTGTTCCTAATGGATACCATGGGTCGAACACATCATCGTGACCAAAGCAGACATTCACATTGGCGGCCAGCATCTCTTTCACGCGAGTAATACCGCGGCGTTTTGGATAGGTATCGAAACGCCCTTGTAAGTGAATATTCACTAATGGATTCGCCACAAAGTTAATTCCGGACATCTTCAATAAGCGGAATAAACGAGAAGCGTAAGCGCCGTTATAGGAATGCATCGCGGTAGTATGACTTGCGGTTACACGAGCGCCCATCCCTTCACGGTGAGCAAGGGCAGCAACAGTTTCCACAAAGCGAGACTGTTCATCATCGATTTCATCACAATGCACATCGATTAAACGGTCATATTTCTGCGCTAAGGCAAACGTTTTATGCAGTGATTCTACGCCATATTCGCGGGTAAATTCGAAATGGGGGATAGCGCCAACAACATCTGCACCTAAACGCAGTGCTTCTTCTAATAGCTCTTCCCCGTTCGGGTAAGACATGATGCCTTCTTGTGGGAAGGCAACGATTTGCATATCGACCCACGGTGCCACTTCTTTTTTCACTTCCAGCATCGCTTTGAGCGCCACGAGGGTGGCATCAGAAACGTCGACGTGGGTACGAACGTGTTGGATACCGTTAGCGATTTGCCACTTTAATGTCTGCCATGCACGGGATTTTACATCTTCATGGGTCAGTAGCGCTTTACGTTCTGCCCAACGTTCAATTCCTTCGAACAGTGTGCCGGATTGGTTCCAGTTAGGTTGCCCCGCCGTTTGTGTGGTATCCAAATGGATGTGCGGCTCAACAAAAGGTGGAATGACTAAACCGCCTTCACCATCGAGGCTATTAGGTAAGATTTCACCTTCTGTATAAGGAACAATGGCGGTGATTTTTTGGTTTTCGATATCGATACGCCACAAACCATCACGTTCAGGTAAGCGGACATTATAGATATGTTGGACTTGTTGATTAAGCACGGGTCATCTCCGAATTGGTGACGCGAAAGCGATTCATGAGTGGATTTAAAATCACATAGCAGAAAGCGCCGCCAAGAACGGCGTTCACAGGGACAATGCCCGGTAGCCAATGTCCTGCGGCAACACCCGCAGCGACAGCGATTATCGCACTCATATTCACATCGCGCATTTTGCTTGCGTCAAAGGTGTTATAACGATGACGGTACATTAAGTAATCCGCAATAATAATGCCACCGATTGGTGGGATGGCGGCGGATAAAAAGGTTAGCCAGCTGACAAAATTATTGTATAGCCACAGTGCGCAGATGGTGCCCACTAAGCCGTTGACGATAGATAACGTTTTGCTTGATAGCCCGGTGATGTTAGCGAAGCCTAAGCCGGAGGCATACAGCGCATTGTCGTTGGTGGTCCAAATATTCAGACCCAGTACGATAATCGCAGGTATCAGCAGCCCTTGAGCTATCATGACGTCAGAAATATCTGCCATTCCGAGGGAGGCGGCGCCCGCAGCACCAAAGATAAACATCAATGAGTTACCGAGGAAGAATGCCACAATCGCCACGAGGACGGCAATTTTTGGTTTGCGCCCGAAGCGAACGAAGTCTGCGGTTAAGGTTCCGGCGCTGACAAATGAACCGACAACCATCGCAAGCGCTAAATTGAAATCAATTGGTTGTGCTGGCGTGATAGCTTGCAAGGTACTCAAACCGCCTGCGCCAGTGACCGCGAGATAGACAGAATAACTACCTAAAACGGCAATTGCCGGAACCGCGACAATCGACAACACCGTTAATGCTGATATCCCGAAGAACACTGTGACAGTCATCAAAACACCGGAAACGCCAATCAACATATTGATGTCCCAGCCCGTCGCCTTTCCCACTGGAATGGCAAACATAGCGACACCGACGCCGAACCAGCCGACCTGTGTACCACCGAGTAAGAAAGAGGGGAGCCAAGAACCGCGAATACCGAAGGAATAACGAGCGAGAAGGTGAGTTGTTAAGCCAGTTTTTGAACCAATGAAACCAAGAAAGGCGGTGTAGACACCAAGAATAAGATTACCGATAAGAACTGCGAGGAAGAAATCATTGAAACTAAGACCGGTACCGAGAGCACCTCCGGTCCACATACTTGCGGAAAAGAACGTTAAACCCAGCATTACAAAGGTTAATGCGAGTCCGCCTTTTCGCGCGGATATGGGCACTGGCCCATGACTGTAATTTTTATCCCCAGACACAATTACCTCCCGTTACTATTCTCAGGCCAAAAAAATCTGACGAATTCTATAGCCACCAAAATAAAAAGCAAACGTTTTCTTTTCTAGTTAAACATAATTAATGCATTCGGATTTTGTACGCTTTTCGTTCGACTAATGTAGTGGGTAGGGAGGTGGGATTGGGCTCTAGCCGATTTATCTGCCAGATAAATTAATTGAAGTGTAAAAATGGTAAATAGAATTTAGACCCGATAAATCAGATTAGTTAAAAATAAAATGCTTCCGAATAAGAGTGAGTTAATTGATGATGCCTTTTATTTATATTTGTTCATTTTGTAATAAAATTAAAACTAAATTATTTTTAATAAAATATGATGTTTTTTATTCGAAAAATAGGGAATGAGGCTAAATTTTTAAATTATAGGGAAATAAATGTCTACTCTGGCTGGAATTTTATTCTCCGAGTTATCGTTTAAATTTAACAAATTCTTAAATGGTTAATTTAGCAGTAAAATTTTACTGAAACTATAGGGTTGTGGCACTTGGGTTAAATTGGGTTAAGCCCGGTTAGATTAAAAACAAATAAGATGTTTCTCTCCGGTTAAATATATAATTCGAATTAAAATATATTTTTAATCTTAAAAAATAACCGCATGATAATTTTGTGGTAGGTCACAAAATAGCAGGTGAATTCTCTATTGGAGAATAAAATTGATATCCCTCAATTAAATAAAACAATTAATGCTCACAATGAATTACCAACCAAAAAAATTTTTTTCTTTATTTATTCTTATCAATTTAACCCGGGAATATAAGAGGTGCGGTCATGATAATTCAATTTATCGCGGCATTAGTTATTGTTATTACGATTTATCTTTTAATAAAAAAATATGAAACACGGATGGTATTAATTGCGGCTGGACTGGTGCTTTGTATTATCAGCCTTGTTCCGATGCAAGCCTTGGCGGCGTTCAGTGAAAGAATGGTCTCCGCTCCATTGATTCAGGCGATCTGTTCGAGTATGGGTTTCGCTTATGTCATGAAATATACCAAATGCGATAAACATTTAGTTTTGGTTTTATCCAAAGTATTAAGTCGTCTTGGATTCTTTCTGATCCCCGCCGCTGTTGTGTTGACATTCTTCATCAATATCGCGATTCCTTCCGCTGCAGGCTGTGCCGCGGCAGTAGGGGCAACATTGATCCCGTTATTGATTGCCGCACGTATTCATCCTGCGATTGCTGGTGGGGCTGTTCTCTGTGGCACCATTGGGTCGATGTTAAGCCCTGGTCTGTCTCATAACCCTTTTGTCGCTCAAATGTCGAATATGAGCATCGTTGACTTAATTGCTCGTCATGGTCCTTATAGCCTCGCAGTAGGTGGAATTGCAGCGGTTTCTTTAGCTGTTGTTGCTCTGGTCAAGAAAGAGTACAACATGAAAGTGACTTTAGAGACTAACGGAACGGCGGAACAAGGACAAAATGTTGCGACAGAACAACCGAATTATCTGTATGCAACGGCCCCTTTTATTCCTTTAATTTTATTAATTTTACCGTTTATGGATGCGCTGAAAGCGTATCAAATTACCGTACCTGCTGCGATGGTGATCGGGGCAATCTATGCACTGGTGATTACTCGTACAAATCCATCAACCATTACCAAAGAATTCTTTAAAGGAATGGGAAATGCTTATGGTGATGTCTTGGGGATCATTATTGCTGCCGCTGTATTCTCTGCGGGTCTAAAAGCCTCAGGCTTAATTGATTCATTCATTAGTTTCCTGATCCATTCACCGGAATTTGCTCGCTGGGGTGGAACACTGGGTCCATTCTTAATGGGGATTATTACCGGTTCAGGTGATGCGGCAGCATTTGCTTTTAATGAAACCGTGACGCCATTTGCTCAACAGTTTGGTTATGAAATACCGGATCTTGGTATGGCTTCTGCAATTTCAGGGGCTTTAGGAAGAACCATGTCACCACTGGCGGGTGCCGCGATTGTCTGTGCGGGTTTAGCCAACGTTAACCCGATGGAAATTGTTAAGCGTACCGCACCTGGCATGATTGTCGGGGTGATCTTTATTGCACTAATTATGCTTTAATTGTAAGGAGTTACTATGTCAGTCATCACATTAGAACAATTGATAAAATGGCGTCGCGAGTTCCATCAATATCCTGAAATTGGTTGGTCTGAATTTTTAACCACGGCGAAAATCGTTAATATATTACGCGACCTCGGTTTAGAGGTGAAAGTGGGCACTGCGGTTATTAATCCCGAGTATGCCTTTGGTCGCCAGCAGAAAGTGGTGGATAAGGGATTAGGTGTCGCCAGAAAGCATAATGTGAGTGAGGCGTTATTAGCTGAAATGCAGGAATTGACCGGTTGTGTCGCTATTTTTGATAGTGGAAAACCAGGTCCAACTGTTGCTCTACGTTTTGATATTGACTGTGTCGGTGTGACGGAAAGCAGTCAAGAAAACCATCGACCAAAAATGGATAATTTTAGTTCCTGCCATCCAGGGGAAATGCACGCTTGCGGTCATGATGGGCACATTTCTATTGGTTTAGCTGTTGCCCATTGGTTAGTGGCGAATAAAGATAAATTAACCGGAAAAGTAAAATTGCTGTTCCAGCCAGCGGAAGAGGGCGTGCGTGGTGCAAGAGCCATGGCAGAAAGTGGGATTGTGGATGATGTTGATTATTTCTTAGGGGCGCATCTCGGTTTTATCGCCAACAGTGGGGAAATTGTGATTAATCCAACGCATTTCCTTTGTACCACTAAGCTGGATTTTCGTTTCAAAGGTGCGCCATCTCATGCAGGGGCAGAGCCTGAGCTAGGGTTAAATGCGCTTGCAGGTGCTTGCCATGCAACAACCCAAATGCTAGGAATTTCTCGACACGGTAAAGGCATGTCTCGCATCAATGTCGGGGTTTTGAATGCGGGTGAAGGTCGCAATGTCACGCCATCTTATGCACAAATGCAGGTTGAAGTTCGCGGTGAAAATGAAGAAATCAACCGTTTTATGAGTGAAAACGCCATTCGTATGGCAGAGGGTTCAGCACATAGCTTCCAATTAGAAATGGAAAGCGAAGTCATGGGGGAAGCTGTTGATTTAACCAATGACCAAGAGCTGATTGATACGCTCACCAATGTTGTTGGTCAGCACGGGGAATTAACCGCAGTGGCGACTCGACCTTTCGGGGGGAGTGAGGACGCGACTATCCTTGCTAAACGCGTACAGCGTAACGGTGGGAAATCACTCTATTTTGTGGTGGGTGCAGATAGAACCGCTGGGCATCACCAAGCCGGTTTTGATTTTGATGAAAATGAGATGCTAACCGCCTATAAACTTTATACGGGTTGCTTATTATCTTTGTTATAAATTAATCTGAAATATTTTTCTAAAATAAAGAATCAAATAGCTGGAAGTTTTCGACTTGCAGCTATTTTTTTATTTCTAATTTATCAAAGTCAAAAAATGACCTTTATATTGTATAGAAACAATAAAAATAAAGGTCATTGCGATAATTTATGATTGGAAAAATTATTTAGCGAGGGAGTACAGTGTCTCTTTTAGTAAATCGGCGGCAATAATAATATCGTTAAAGTCGGTAAACTCATCGGGATGATGGCTGATACCGTCTTTTGATGGCGTAAAAATCATAGCGGTTGGGAATTTTTTCGCCATATTCATGGAGTCATGCCCTGCACCGCTCAACATAGTCATATATTTCAATTGCTTTTCAATACAATGCTGCTCAATAACATGGCAAATTTCATTGTCTAATTTCACTGGATTCTCGGATGAAATTTCACGGATATTGATGGATACTTCGTTGTCATGTTCAGATTTTTTTATGGAATCTTTAAGATGATCGGCGACGCGGCGAATACTTTCTGGTTCGATGCCACGAATATCAACTAAAAAATTAACCTCTCCGGGAATGACATTCATGGAGTTCGGATAAACGTTTAATTTTCCGATAGTACCGACGGTTCCCCAAACTGCTTCTTTACAGGCTGCTCGGTTCAAATCATCGATAATGGCAGCGCTGGCGACTAAAGCATCATGGCGCTGGTACATTGGCGTGGCACCAGAGTGGTCGGCGTGACCGGTCACTTTAACGCTATAACGTGTCGGGGCAGCAATCCCATTCACGATACCGACATTTTTCTCTTCCAATTCCAGTCGGCGACCTTGCTCAATATGGAGCTCAATAAAGGCAGAAAAATAATCATCGGGTAATTTACATTGTTCAATTTGCTGGCTGTTATAGCCACACTCATCGATAACCTCAAAGAAATTCTGCCCATTATCATCAAGATTTAACGCCCATTTTTCGTTGTCTACAGCACCAAGTAACACTTTGCTACCAATACATGAGAATCCAAATCTGCTGGACTCTTCTGCGCGGAAGACGATCAGCTCAAGGTCTCGGGATAATTGCTGTGGCTGAAATTGCATTAGGGCATAAAATCCAGCAACGACTCCGAGTGTACCATCGTAAGCTCCACCATCGGGAACAGTATCAAGATGTGAGCCAGTACCGACGGCGGGTAAATCAGGATTTTTACCAGGTAAGCGGCAAAATATATTACCAATGGCATCTTGGCGAACGATAAACCCGGCTTGCTGCATGGTTTCCATCATATATTGATGGGCTGCTTGGTCAGTGGGAGTATACGCTATACGTGTGACTCCTTTATTATTGGGATGAGAAGAAAATGACGCTAATTTTTCAAATAATAATTTCATTTTATTAGTAGAAAATAATTCCCTAGTCATGAAAACCTCTTTTATTAAACGTAATCGGATATATTTAATTTTGGTGTGTTAAAAATAAAAATAGCAATGTGAGAAATAAGGTTTGAAAATTATATAAATATAAGTAAGAGACTATTGAATATACCAATATGACAAATCTAAGTTGGATGTGTCAAACAGAAGATAGGAAAGATAGGGATTGTATGATATTTATCAAATTACTGATATTAAACGAAAAAATAACAATATTTACGTTTTCAAAACACAGTTCAGAGCATGGTTATAATTAAAGAATAATTTTAAAAATTAAATTATTTTTTAATTTAGAATTGAATTTATATTTTTAAATTACTATTTTAATAAGGCGTTTATTTTAAATAATTATTTTACAGAGATAATTTGTATTTTTGTTTTCATACTGTCATTAATTGTTATTTTTTATCTTTAATTGTTAGCATCTAAATAGTTGTAGTAGAGTGCAATATTATTGTTACGTTGAATTTTTCAACCGCTGTAAGCGGAGCTGTGATTATCTCGGTAAGATGAACGTCGGTGTTTATGGATGGAATGGAACACTAGGTTGTTTTACTTATTATCACTTGATTTTGCTACTGAGTTTCGCTGAATAAATTGAGTCGATAGGTAAAATAAAAAGTAAAAGCCTTCAAGTTAGCTTTTACTTTTTATGCTGACTTATCATAATTAGAGTAAATTGAATTACGTTACTCAAATATAGAGTAATTTTGTTTTTTAACCAAAATCTTCACCTATTTAAAAATGAAGCGTAATGACTCATTTTATGCAAAAGATTCAACAAATTCTTGGGCTTTATGTACAGGCTTAATCTCGAGATCTTCTTGGAAGATATCACTGAATATATCACTGATATTTACATTCAATATTTTTGATACTCGAGCTAAACAATCAATATCAATACGATTAACACCACGCTCATAACGAAACAGCTGTTGTTCACTGATATTGCACTCTCGTGCTAATTGGAAAACAGTATAACCTTGAGATTTTCTTAATGATTTAACTTTTTGCCCGACAGCGTAAGCAATAGGAAATTTTCTATTCATAAACATTCTCTATTAAATTATTTTATTGGAATAACGTTAAACATGAATCCTTAGACCTTATAAATATCATTTTATATAGTCTTTGTGTTTTCATTTTTAGCTGGATATATAGTGACCATTGGGAGTCACTAAGTAAATGATATACTATCCTTATAATTGTTTTCAATTGGTCAAAAAATGACTTTTTAAATATTATAATTATTATGTTCAATATTTTTTAATATTTTGAGCTTTGATAAATTTATTATTTTCAATGGGTTAAATTTGATTTCATATAATGAGTAAGTAAATGGAAATTTTAATACATGACCAATATCCAGTTTTATGCTTCGATCATTTACTGTCTTGCAGGATTATAATCCAAAAAAATGCAAAATAAAACATGAATAATATTCAATCAATCTATTTATTTCATGTGATTTAGCTTAGTTATTTTCAATTTTTGGTTTATTTGATTAAAGAGTCAAACTAAGAAGATCGTTATTTGATCAATTTTATTTTTTATTACACTAAATATATCTAGGAATGTTGATTAATAAATTTACAATTGAGTCTTTCCATTTTTTTGTTTTTAGTTTGATTCTGATTTTGGGGCTAAAGATATTATGTAGAGATATAGCCATTTTGTATGATAATTAACATGAAAAGTTATCGTTAACATTATTTTGATAAATTTTTCATTAAACGTATTTTTCTTGATAACTACGCTTCTATTCCTCTCTTTTAGTACATGAAAATACACTTTTTTAGATTGTTAGGTGGGCAATTAAATTTATACGATGAGCTGTAAGTATATTAATTTTTTTGTGATTATATTACATCAAAGTTAGGTAATTATGCTTATATCTTAGTGATAGAAAGGGAGAGTCAGTTGATAAGGAAGCGGTTGTTAGTAAAAACAGGGAGCAAAGCTCCCTGTTTTTGATTAATTATTTTTTCCGTTCCATGAAAAGTGATGTTTAAGTTCATCACTACTTCCTAAGAAACTTAACGTGGTGGTAATGTTTCCGCTACCACTGTGATTTTCATAACAATTATTTTTCAATACCTTTCTGTAAATATCGTTATTACTGTAAACATAGTCATCATTAGTATTCGGAGTACTGATTTCAGGATAGCTAATGCCCGCAGCCCCCGTTCCAGAATATTCACTAGAGAGAATCTCATGTTTGACATAAATAGGCGCCAGCAAACGTCTGCCATTAGTATTAATATTCATAGTCGGTGCAATCACAAGGTCGATAGTTCTATCCGTTAGATAATAAGCGCAAATGTTTCTTTCACTCGTTTGTCCTTCAAGAAAATACTTAACTTTGTGCCCTAATGTTTGTTGACCAATTTCTTTTGGTGATGTCACCTGAATCGGAGTATCTATCACCACAAATTCATTTTTGAGTTTATGACTCGATTTACCTGTCGCCGAAATTGTGACCTTTAAATTTCCCGATTGGCTGAAATATTCACGTTTAGGTGGAAGCGTAATTTTTTGAATACCCGCTTGAACTGTGACAGGATATTCAAAGGTATTACCATTTGGCTCGGTAACAACAGCTTTGATTGTCGCCGCGGTATCAAATTCACTGCTACCATTTAATGACCAGTTAATTTCCAAATTATCATCGGTATAGACGGGTGACCAATTACTTGTATTATCTTGTCTATTACCATTATTTCCGTAGGTAATGATATTTGCGCTGATAGCTGGTTTGGTATAAACCTTAACACGATATTCCCCACTAGTTTGCTCAAAATAATCGTTGGCTTTTACTGTCATGATGAGATTCGCTTCACCTTTCGCAAGGTCTTTTAACGTACCATTTTTTTCTAAATTAACGACACTGTCAGCGCCAGAAGTCCAAACAATATCGGCTTTGGAAGGCACTGTTATTTGAGTATTTTGTAGAGCAAAATGACCTTTTTCATCGGTAATTTCTTGCTCTTTTTGCGCAAAATCGATATTAAAGCGAGCTTTAGCTAGGTTGTAAGTGACCTCTTGGCTTTCCGATAAAAACTGTTCGGTTTCTTTGGAACGAATCGTTAATTTGGTCACTCCAGGTTTTACTTGAGTAATAGCGCCTGAAGCAGAATCAATTTGAGCAATACTGGCATCTTGGCTGATATATTCCACAGGGATACTGGCTGCATCAGTATGATTAAATGCAGATTGAATAGGATGATTGTTATTATCCGCCCAAGTTGCCGAAATTGTACTATTACTGGTTAAGGTTAGATTTGGTCTGGCTTTCTCAACCTCTAACTCATAGTTAGCTGCCGCAGATTTATACACGCCATTTCCATCGATGCGCGCCCAAATCTTAGTGCGTCCTGCTTTTTTCAGTTTCACTTTCCCTTGATTATCCACGGTTGCAATACTGGTGTTATCACTTGACCAAACAGGGGCTGCTCCAGCGGGTAAACCTTTGATAACCTGTCCATTATCAGTTATTGATGAGTAAGTTAAACGTTTTTGAATATTATCAAAGCGTAAAGTCGGATTGATAGCATCCACTTTTATATTCAGTGGGTTAGCGATGATGTCACTGCCCACTCTAGCGGTTAATCTCACCGTACCTTGTTTGGTGGCCGTTGCCGTAGAGGTATAGCTACCATCTTGGTTATTGGTGATTCTCGCAATAGTGAAGTCAGTATTGGGTGCATTACTATTGATAGTCACTATTTCATTGCTGAGTGGGTTACCAAAATCATCCTGTAACTTAATCGTGAGGATGGTTTCTTCTATACCATCAGGGCCAATATCCATTTTACTGGCAGTAAATGTCGAGTTTTGGCTATTGACGGCTCCCGCATTGACTTGAACTGGGGTGGCCACTTTATTTTGGCTGCTTGATAGCACCGCGGTCATCACTAATTGTCCCATTTGGTGGCTGGTGACTTTTACGTGTGCGACACCTTGGGCATTAGTCACCGTCGAGTGAGCAAACGGCTCTGCTTTTCCTTGCAGGTGCCATGAAACATGAATACTTGGGAGTGGATTATTAAATTGATCCACAACGGTGGCGTAATAGGTCACTCCAGTTTGGTTTCCTGCCTGCATATGGTTAACGCTTGGCATCAAACTAGAAATTGAACCATTGGCAGTATCTCCCTGTACCGTTAAGGTTTTGGTCTGAGGTAAAGATTGAGTACCAATATCGACGGATAAAATAGCAGTATCCGCTTGCTCGCTGCTGACGGAAACTTGATAAACTCCGTCATCTACAACGGTTACCGGCGAGATAACAACATGATTTTTATCCTTACGAACATGAATAGCTGTTTGTTGATTGACCAATGGATTACCAAATTGATCTTTTAATACTAGTTTTAACGTTGTCGGTTTACCCGCAGTGACCGTACTTGGCGTTAAATTCAATGATGATTTACTGACATCAAGTGCGCCTTGAACGAAAGCCACTATTGGGGCTCTAGCACTATTTTGTGATATCAGATTAAGGCTGACTAATGCTTCACCGATGGTATCTCGTTGAACTTGGATCGCGCTACGGCCCGTTGTATCTGTCATCGTCTGGTTATCGGATAATAGAGTATTATCATTACCCACCCAAAACACAGGTACTCCAGCACCTAATAAGTTGCTATTAGCATCTTCAAAAATTGCACTATAGGTGACGGAGCGACCAACGGTTTCAGTTGTTTTGCTAGCGGTGATCCCGCCTCTCACACGTGCGGTTTGGCTATCCGGAGTGATAGTTAGAGACACAGAATTATCCAACGTCACATTATTTGCTTTTACCTTAATCAATGTGCTTCCAGCTTTAACGCCACTCAATTTTCCGCGATAAACGCCTTTACTGATTTCGTTAAATCGTGGAGTAGCGATACTTAAATTAGCTGAATAATCGAGAATAATTTTATTGGCTAAGCCAGTTAATGGGTTACCAGCATTATCTTTTAACATTATGGTGATGTTGGTTTCACCCGTCGCAGCGATAATAGAAGGCACTGCGAGTGTTACGCTCGAGGCACTACGAGACACTGTACCTGCAAGAAACTCAATTTGATTGGTTGTCTCTTTGGTTGATTGCCCGACGATAGCGGCGACCTTACCTTTCCCGGCAACGGTGCTAGTTAGGGTTATCTGCGCAATACCATTATTGTCCGTTAAGCTAACAGGCTGAGAAAGTTCGCCAATATCGCTACGCCAACCAACGGCAATGCCGGCTGGTGCTGGATTGTTGGTCGCATCTGTGACTGTCGCTCGCAGGGTAATGGGATTTGTACCATCGGCAGGTGCTGTGGTTTTTCCTACTATATTAATATTTTTTAGATGTGCGGTACTGCTATCCGCAATCAGTCCAATCATTTTTTGGCTGGTGACAGAACCCGTTTGTGCGGATATATCAAATGTTCCAGCAAGATTACCGCTGATATTAACTTGGTATTCGCCGTTATTCGGCAGCTCTCTAGCTCCTGATAAACTGAGTCCGGTGTTGTTCTTACTCCATTGGATATTTTGCCCTAATACTGGGTTATTCCATTGGTCTCTTAAGATGAGCGTTGCTGTCGCTTGTTCGTGATTATTTGCCACGATAGTTTGTGGTTTTATCTCTAATACACTGTTTTGTTGATGAGGAATGTCCGCCATAAATTGGATATTCTGGTGAGCTGTTTGGCGATTCATCAATTGTGCGGTGACTTGTGTTTCACCTGAAATATAACCAGACAGTTCAACTTTAGCTTGCCCTCTTAGGTCAGTCACGGTGGTGTTGGTGCTTAACCGGTTATGATTGGTTAACCATGTCACTGGAGTACCAATTAATGGGTTTTGCTGATCGTCAATTACGGTGGCCGTTAAGATAACAGTTGGTGTTTGTTGACTAATTTGAACTCGATCAGTCGAAGAGACGATAGTCACCTTAGCGGTATTATTATCTGCGAGGGCTTTGATATGCTTAGCAACAGGTTGTGATTGTGAGCCCACCACATTTGCCGCAACCATAATATCGCCCGTAGCTTGGTTAGTGGCCAGTTCCGCTTTTACTCTACCGTCGACGGTGGTTTTGGAGAACGGAGTTAACGTGGTAATCGTGGCGCCATTGTTGGCTTGTAATAGAACGTCGATACCTTCAACAGGATTACCAAAATTATCCGTGACGATAACATCCAGCTGGGCTTTGTCATTCCCATTGGCGATGATAGTCGCTTTATTGATAGCTAATGTTGCCACTTTGGCTTGGTTTTTATCTGCGACAAAAGTAATAGGTACTGCCAATTGTCCATTCCCATTGGTAGAGGCAGTCACAATGACAATTCCGGCTTTATTACTGATGATTGACGTTGTTGCAATCCCTTGAGCATTGGTTTTGGATGTTTCTTTCTCAAAGTGAAGCTCAGATCCATTGAGGTTAGATAACCAGTTAACATCAACATCAGAAACTGGGTTGTTGTTGGTATCAAGGACTTTTGCAGTATAAGTTACAGAGGTTCTGCCATCTGCAATATAGCTAGCTTTTGGCTCAGGTAGCACATAGTCAACCTTGGCAGTTTGACCATTTGCGGAGAATAAAAGGGTTTTATTTAGAGTGTGATTACCAACTGAGGCTGTGATAGTTGCACTACCAGACTGGGTGCTGGTGATCTGTGTTTCTGAAATACCTTGATGATTGGTCACGACTTTATCGTTAGTTAACTGACCTTTATCTGTGGCAAATTGAACTTCAACATTGGGAATAATATTGCCGCTAGCATCCGTTACGGTCACGGTTAATGTATTGGGTGTTATCCCATCAGCGAGGGTATGGGATTGCGATGCGTGAAAATTTTGAGGCCTTATCATCGCTGATTTTATATCGGGAATAAAGGTGACTGTGAGATCCTGAGACTCCCCCAAACCAGCGCTAGCTGTGATCAGTACATCACCAGCAAGGGTGCTGGTGACAGTGGTAGAGGCAAAACCGTTTTGATCGGTGCTGGTGGTGTTGCTACTGAAAGAGACCTTATTCGGATTTTTGTCTGAGCTCCACGTGACCCGTGTGTTAATCAGTGGGTTGCCGTTAGCATCTTTTAATTGCGTTTTGATTTCGAGTGGCGTTTTACCATCAGCAGGCTGTGACTGCGAGATGTTGGTCATCAATTTGGCAATTTGCGTTGTGGCACCATCAGCAAGGACAGAAACTTTGATTTCTGGAAAAACGGCATTGCGTGCTTTAGACACTAAAACAAAATTTTCCGGTGTCGTTCCGCTTGTTAATATCGCTTCATATTGTCCTGCAGCGATACGGGTAAAGCCACTGACGGTTGTTAAATTGGCAGTATTAGCGGAATTTACACTTCGTGCGGCTGTCTTATTTGCCACCACTTTTTCAATGCCAATTTCATTTGCGGCGAGGTCAATGTAGTTTCCCGCTTTATCTCTGATAGAGAGAGATAACTTTTTTGTATTTTTACCATCAGCAATTAAGTCGATCTTTCTGGGGGTTAGTGCACTTTTTATGGGATAAATCGCCGGCTGGGTGACGACAACACGTAACATGGTATTGGGTGATATATTCCCTTTTTTATCGATAGCAACGGCGCTGATGGTGTAGTTGTTAGCACTTTTGGCATCATTGCGATAAGCGGGGAGAACAAGACTATATTTACCATTTTCTTGAACAATATGACCTCCGGCAGCAACCAGAGTCTCTGCGTTCCATTTTAAATGGCTAAGACCGTATTTACTGGCCACCGTGAAACTCAGTGGAATTTTTTCCCCTGCATAGCCGGTTATAGAATTAGCGATATTTAACTGAATAACATCATTTTTCTTATATTCCAAAACAATATGATTATTACGGCTAACGAAATCGTAGCGGTTACCCATTAATGAACGGAATGTGGTCACTGATCCAGGGTCTAAATGTTGTTTCCATGTTTTACCAAATTGGTAATTTAGCTGGAGACCAAAGCGGGAATCTTGTTTACTGGCCTTCCCTTGGCGGTGCTCAGCATTAAATGTGACTAATGGAATTGGCGTATAGTTGAGTCCGGCAGTAATGGAATAAGGGTTTTGTTGTAGATTTTTTGTGCCGAATAGAGCAACGCTATCCCCATAATATTGTTCGTAGGTAAGTTTTCCACCAATGTGTGGATAGCTTGGTAGCCAGCCTTCAGCACGGACATCCCAACCATTGGAAGGACGAGCAGAATGATCCGCTAAATCTCGAGAACTTCTCCAGCCACTTAGACGATGATAGCTATTGGCAGATAATTTTAAGAAGTCACGACGATATTCGACACCCAGCCCTAAACGGGAATGTTTGCGTGAAATATCATAGTCGAAAAATGTATTGCCACCGATCATTTGGCCTTCACCATACCAACGAGCACCGAGACCTAAGTTGGTCTCGATGCGGCCTTCTTTTCGGTGCAAACTGGTTTGACTAAAAATCAGATTATCTTCTGTCTCATACCAAGGCATGAGTAAGTCTATCTGCGAGTTTTTTAACGAAAATTTCTTATCAGCCTCAAGGTGGATTTGTGAGCTACCAAAGCGATTAAACCAATCTTGAGCATAGCTGCTAGCGGCAGTGGTCAGCAGTTCACGGGCAAAAGCTTTCGTTTTTTCTTGATCAGGATTGGTGGAGAAAAATTTACCTGCTTGAGATGCTAATTGAGCAACGCGTATTTCGTTTTCACTTGCTGAAGAAGGCAGAACGATTTCAGGCTTATCATCATCCCATTCCACAATTGGTAGCGGAGCCATTGGGATGTCTAATTCATCGCCAGGCTGTAAATTTTCAAAATTTTGAGAGAAAGTTCGAAATTGGTTTAATTTTCGTAATTGTTGCAGGTTAATATTATATTTGTCTGCAATACTTTGAGCTGTTTCACCCACTTGTAGCGTATAGCGTTGCGTTTCTCTAAATACGGAACGGTTATTTTTAGGTAATAAAAATTCATGTTGCTTATCGTTTTGCTCATTAAAAGCACGAACGGCAACAGGAGTGAAAATAGAGGCTAAAGGAAAAATAATTTGTATAGCAATATTTATCCATGCAATAAATTTTAAACGATGAGGAATGTGGTTCCCTGATCCGCTATTCATTAAATAACTCCGAAACAAAATGGGTAAAATAAATTTTTTAAGTGAGTGATTTTTAAATCCATTTTCCGAAGAATATTTAATGATGTTTATTTATCGGTAATACTCAAAATCATCCTTGATATAAACGTGTTGTGATTATATTTATTATTTCTGTTTGTTCTGCGTGAATAATTTGGAATTGTTTTGGAATTTAAATGAATATTCAGATAATCAATGTGATTTACTGGGCTTTCACTGGGATGCCCTATTCAAAAAATAAATATCTATTAGCAATTAAGCTAATTAAATATTGCCTATTATTTTGTTTTTTATATAACTGAGTTAGATAGCGTTAACTCTTAATGACAGTCTTTCCGAGGAATTCCGAATGACAGGAATGATTTGATTACTCATCATCAATAATTCTCCTTGTACCTCAACGCGTACACTGAGCCCAAAATAACGATCTTGATTTAATAGTTCTTCGGGTAAGTTAATGGAGAAATTAACGGTTCGGCCTGCTTTGCGAGTAGTAAAGCTATAATCATAATGACTTTTTTCTGTGTAATCAGTACCATTTAATGAGGATACTGAAAGGGTAATGAGAGCATCAGCAGGGATATCTATCGATTGGGAGTAGATATCACCTCTGAGATTAAATGTGTTTTTTGATTTATTTAGTGGAGTATTGCATGCTAATAAAAATAAACTACTCACTAATATAAATATTAAAAATAGACTATTTTTTGAGATATAAAATTTAGGCATGATTATCTTTCTTTTATATGAATAGATTATTGGAATGAACGCTTAAAGACTTTTTGGAAAAAGCACCGTACATAGCTATACATGTTTTTTCTCTCATAATTCCTTGTTAATATTGGCATTTCTGCTTTTTCGCCTGTGTATAATATACCGATTCTTGGCAGTGTCATGATCAGATTTTCATCTAATTCAACCTTTTTAAAGGATTGGCGTAATTGTCTGACAAGCTTATAATAACTGCTCTCAGTCACGATGGTTCCTCGCTTCTCCCAAATTTCATACATCACTTCTCGCTTACTATTGGTTTTCAATAATAATAATTTTAATAAACAGGATTCATTTTCTGATAAATTAATGGTTTTTTTACCGCGAGAAAGTGTTCTTTTCAGTGGGTCATAGACAACCTGATCACATAAAAGAATCATTGGTTCTACTTGTGTGTATTCCATTTTATTCATAATAATTCCCACGAATATAGTTAAATAGAAAAATAATTATATACATCGTAACCGCCAGTAAAGTGGTGTTCAATATAAAAAAACGATGAGGTATACGATAAATAAAAGATTAAATCGTTTTTTTAAAAGTGAACAAGGTGTTTTGATGATGTAAATTTAAACTACTACCTGTGGGTGTATATATCAATTTCAAATTTATTTTTTTTATATTTCTAAAATTTGATAGATGAAAAAAATTAGACTATAGAAAATATAGCCTAAGCTTATCAATATTCGCCGGATGAGAGATTAATAGAGTTTGGATGAAATGAAATAATCTAATCATGGGATTTATATAAACAAGTCATCGTCCTCATCATCAGCGTCATCATTTATATTAATATTCGTCATATTTTTGTTTAATTGGTCAGTAAACGGAGTATTCATTAAGCTGATTGCCATATATCGCTGTAGAGCTTTAGTAAAATCTTTATATAAAGGAGAACCTTCTTCAGATGAAGATTTTAATGTTTTTCCAACTTGCTCAATAAATGACTCTTTTTCACTCCGATTTAGGTTAATCATTGTTTTAAAAACAAAGGCAAATCGAGCTTTTTCATTATCATGATTTTGTAACTCCGTAATGAATTTTGTTACCTTAACATCTGTTTCCTCAGAGATATGGGGAATGTTTTTAGCGTGATAATTCTGTATATCTTTCATAATATTGCGGCTTGTCCAAAGGTTACTCATTTTTGTGTGTAGATCGTGTGTACTCACCGACTTCACTTCATGAGTACCTGGTGTTGAAAAATTATGTGGCGAAAAAGTACTAATCTTCATTGTGGTTTTCCATTACCTGTAATTGCTTTATTAAATTGTTATAGGCTTGCTTATGTTGTTGGTGTATCTGACAGCGGGTTGAGATGGCAAATATTTGTGGTAGTGTTTTTTTAGTCGCAATTTTTGGGGAAAAATAAGTAATTTTATTATCAATTTCAAAAGCAATCGTATTATCGGATGCCGGTATTACAGTTAGTCCTACCATGTTATTGGGAATTTTTGCCTGCAACTTAGCCGGAATATGCAATCTTGCATTGCTTCCATGATGGTATGACTGTGTAAAGTGCTCAGCGACAATCTGTTGCAACCGTTCATCAGAGAACAGAGATGTTAATGAATTCACGAGATGAGTTTCAGTTTGGTTAATGGTCTTCTGATACTCTTTTTCGCTGGTTTCAATCGCATCAATAAAATCATGCAATAATTGGGCTAGGCCATCTTGATAGCCTTGCTGATAGGCGATTGCATGAATAGCTTCTTGAGCTAGTTGAGCTTGCTGATGGCAGTCACTGGCCTTTTGCTGTGCTTGCTTGATCACTGCCTGAGCATATTGATTGGTGCTTAAAGCTTGATGCTTAATCAGCACATTCTCAATCATGGTTTGCTGGATATTAGGTGCTGTTTTTTCTGACATAATGGCAAGTTTCTTCAATAATGTTCCAAGGTAACAACACATTTTCAGAGGTATCAATTAACCGCTGAGTTGAACGACTAAACATATATTTTGCGCGTGCGGAGTAGCTCTCACAAAAAGGGGCTAAACAGGTTAATAGTTGCCAAGCACCCAGTGCGAGTAATGTTTGTGGCGTTGCTACCAACGTATTTTTTACCTGCCATAATGGATGGCTCAATTGTGAATGCAGCTCTTGGTATTGAGATAGCTCACCCCACCATGGAAGTGGTTTTGGGGATTGAATCACACCTAAACCCCATGCCACTTTAGGTAATTGCGCCCAGTTCTGAGCAACTGCATCTGGCAACATTTGTGTATTCTCATCAGGTAAACCGAGAGAATACCGCTGTATCAATTTTTGATTCTGCCGGTGCTGTAATGGCACCGGTAACAGATGGTAGTTATCATGGTTAAATTCTGGGTGAAAATAGCATCCGGGTGCTAAAAAAATATCCTTTTGATCAATTAGCAGTTTATTCAACTGGGTCATCTTTTGGATTCTCCGTTCCATCTTCATTATTCTGTTTTTTTAATCTCTGCGGTAAATACATGAATAATGCAATTAATGAACCGATAATCGCCGCAATTGTTGCAGTGAGAATGACTGGATTGAATGTACGTTCTGGCCCTTTCTTGGTTTGATAGATTAATGGCTTGCGATTAACGATAACCACGGAAACATTGTCATAGGTAGTTTCCGCAAAGCTATTGTTTAAAAACAGTTTTATTTTATTCATCATGACTTTAGGATCTTCATTCCCTGAATAAGTCACGAGACTAGATACTTTTTGTACTGGTTTAATTGGACCATTACCAGCAACAGGGTAGCTGACGTGAACTCGCGCGTTTACCACATGAGGGATCGTCAGTAAAGACTGTTCGAGGCGCTGCTCTATTAATGAAAGCACACGAGTTCGCTCCGCCTGAGGTGAAGCAACCAACGAATCACCCGGGAAGGCATGGATGATTTCTACAGGTCCCTTAGATGGCAAATTATATTGACGTAGCAAGTCTACCGAGATCACAAAATCATCGGGTGAAACGCGGATTGAATCCCCGTTTTTGGAGTCTTGTTTACGTTGTGCTTCAATACCATGCTCTTGTAAAACAGCAAGAACTTCATTGCTTTGTCGTTGGCTGAGGTCACTCAACAGCAATTGGTTATCACAGCCAAGTAATAAGCCAACAAAACCCACTAAGAGAAGCTTTTTCAATATATTCATGATCTACTGTGCTTTTAAAACGGTATCAATCGCCGAGACACTTTTATGAGTCAGTGTGCTGATCATATTCATGGCTAGACTGTAATTACCGACTTGGTTTTGTAATTCCAGAAGTTTTGCTGGATTACTGGGATCGATATTATTAACTTTTTCTATAATATCGGCCTTCTCCTGACCCACTGATGTTGTATATTCAGAGAACAGTTTTTTCACTTTCTCTTCGATTGGCATCGATGGTGCTGTGAGTGCATCAATGTCTACAATATTCGATACTGCAATACTCGAAATAATAGGTAACATAAATTTTTTCCTATAAGGAATAGAGCATCAAAATGCGCGATGCTCATGGGGAATTACACGTTACGAATAATCGCTTGTGCCGCATCTTTAATCGATTTCATTACGTTACTTTGTAATTGACGAGCCATATTATAATTACCACTCAGAGCAGTAATTTTTCCGAGTACTAATGGGTTATCAACTTCCAGAGATTTATCATCCAGCATTGATTTTAATTCATCAGCAATAGTTTTTGTTCTTTCACTAACGCCTGCAGTGCTGCGATACATCATTCCCCACTTGCTATCATTACTGGTTGCTGAAGATGTGACTGTATTTTCAAAATTTGCCCCAACCCAATTCCCCGTTGTTTTGTCAATACCTGACATATTGATACCTCATTGATTAAATTTATTTGCATTAAATAACCAATGGTTTTTACCTAAAAGCGTATAACCATTGACATGGGTGATAAACGATTTTCCAGCAAGTTCATTATTTGCTAGGGAAACAGAAAATTGAATTTGTTTATTTCCCCATTTTTTATTAAATGAATTGGTGAAGTTAATTAAAGAGATCGTCTGTTTATCATTTAAACTATCTCTTATAACAAAGATAACTTTATTACCTTTGGTTATTCTATTCCATTGAACATTGCTTTCTGTTAATCCTAGCTCGGCTTTTTTTAATAAATCATCAAAATTAAAATATTCAATTTTACTTTTTGTATAACAGCTAAAACGTTTAGATATAACTCGGTCAATATCTTCATTAATATTGATATTTTTTTGATTTTTGATAACTCTAACAATAGGATTGCAAGGGTTTTTAATTTCAACTTTTAATAGGCTTGGTACAATATCAATAAGAGTGTCTTCAATTTCAGATTCTAGTTTATAGCTATTGATGATTGTAAATTTCTCATTGTATTTAGCTTTTATTAAATTTTGCCTACTCCAATCTTCATCACGTTGAGAACTTACAATGATCAAGGTTTTATTTTTATTATCTTGTGCGAATGATATTGGATGATGACTATCATTTAGGATATTTTCTAGTGTTTGATATTTTTTATCATCATTATTTTTAGGATTAATTTGGAATGAAAAAATAATTAATAAAATAATGACTAATATTAATAAGATTGTAATGATTTTTTTATTAAAATTGGATTTTTGTTTAACGATAGATTGATTTGATGGGTTTGTTTTAATTTCAGGTGCATTTAAATTCAGCGCCTGAGAAATTAACGAATTCCATCTGTCATTCAATGGCTTGACTGCTATTGGAAATGAGTCTGCTAATAAAACTTCTTGAAAAACGACGGGTAATATATAGTTATTACGACCTTGACTAAATCGAATAAATAGCGTGTCTTGTTGAGCTGGATCAGAATCAATAGAAAATTCACATCGCTCCCCATCACTTGGGATATAATAGGTAGTTAATCCATTTTCATCGACATCAGTGTGATAACTAATGTTGCTATCAATGATAATAAGATTTTTATCTATACTTATCATTAATTCTTGACCATTCATCGGGCCGCTAATAATTTTCATTATGTAATTGCGGCTATTTGTATCTATCATAAATATAATCTCAACTAATAAATTTGATTAAGTCTGTTCGATATCAATAAAAAGTATTAAAGATTAAATTCATTGTTGAGTCAGCTGAATTTATCTTATTCATTCACACTTTGTATTTTCATTTCATATTCCGATTTATTCCGGAGTATTCATTTGTCTTTTATTATCTAATCACCCACTCTACGCTCACTGGAAATCAATGGTTAAGGCCTATTTATAATGTCAGATAAAGAGATTGCTAAATTATTGGAAAGTAGAAATAGTTGCTTTTCTTTACAGGACACATTGGTCTTGTCAATCCCCAAAAGAAATACAGCGACGCTTTTTTATAAATCCGTATATTCTAATTTGAATATTAAAATACAAGAACCCGCTATTTTTATTTGCCAGCTTAAACATTTAAGTGTTGATAATGAATTTTGGGATATATATACCATGAGCGTATCTGAATTGGTTGAGACTCTCGCTATTATAGATACTGCAATGGGACAATCTTTTCTTGCAAAAAAAGAGCGTAAAGTAAATGAACAAGATACTTTTCCAGAATCAATTTTTATTGAAGATGAAATATCATCTCCAATATTAATAAAGAATATTATTATTGACCTAATTATTAAAAATCAAATCCACTTTGAACAATGGTGCGATGTATTAAGACGCTATGAAGCCTATGGCATGATGCGTTTTTTAATTACGTTTGCGCAAAAAGATAAAAATGCCAACATTAACCAATTATGTGTTCGCTATGGTATTTCAGCCTCTTATTTTAGACAGCTATACAGAGAGAATTTTAATAAAACAGCTAAACGAAAAATAATGAGTGTTCGTATGGCACATGCCATTTTGCAATTAATTGAAAGCGAAGATTCAATTCTTGATGTGGGATTAGAGGCAGGATATTGCTCTGCATCTCACTTTACTAATGATATTAAAAAAGAATTGGGCTTAACACCCTCAGAGATAAGGCACCTTGGAGCAATGTTATATGAACAGTAAAAGATACGTAGCGGTTGTTTTATCGCTATTTTTACTGAGTGTAAATATGAATACTGCGCAATCAGAAATGATGATTGCACAGCCAGTTACACAGGAAAAAAACTACGATACTTTCGTTGCAAATAATATTGCAGTAGGAAAAGTATTTGATGCGGTAGCAGAACGAATCAATAAACCGATTATTTTGAGTCGGTTAGCTGCACAAAAGAAAGTCACTGGAAATTTTAATCTTGCGAATGCGGATGAGATGTTTAAAGCATTAACCCGCCGAATTGCCTTAGTTTGGTATGACGACGGTGCAGGGATTTATGTTTATGACAATAGTGAAATGCGTAGCTTAATTATCCCAACCCATAAAGTGAGTAGCCAGCAGGTTATTAGCTACATTCAACGTAATGGAATTTATGACTCGCGCTTCCCTGTGCGTTCACAAGGTGGCGATACCATGCTCTTTGTTTCTGGCCCACCATTATATGTGGAACTGATTAAAGGTGCTGCGTTATATCTTAGTGAACAAGTTAAACAAGAAGAAAAAGGCAGCGGCAATGTAGCGGTTATTCCGTTAAAACATGCTTCTGTTACAGATCGTAGTTACTCATTACGCGGTCAAACAGTCACGGTACCCGGTATGTTATCGGTAATGAGTTCACTGTTTAAAAGCGGGGGTAGCACGGTTGAGGAAACATTAGATATTGAACCTGCCAGGTTGAATTCCTCGGACGATGATATTGATGCGTTGATGGATGCCCCAATTGGTGGCAGCACTAACACAAACAATCGACAAGTTGTCATCAAACGTGGCGGTGGCGCGAAAAGCACCTTTTCTCTTGTGGCTCATCCAGATAGTAACAGTTTGATTGTAAAAGGGAGCCCAGAGCAAATTCGCTATGTGCGTGAGCTGGTAAAAAACCTAGATAACCGTCGTCGCCAAGTTGAATTGTCCCTATGGATCATCGATATCACTCGTTCTGAATTAGATAACTTAGGAGTCAATTGGGAAGTCGGTTCTTTTAAAGCGGGTGGCGGGGCTATCTCTTTTAACCGCAGTACATTACCGGATACCAGCAAGTTTCTAGTCCAAATTGATGCACTGAGCAAAAATGGGAATAGCCAAATTGTTTCCCGCCCCGTGCTGTTAACCCAAGAAAACGTCCCGGCATTATTTGATAACAACACCAGCTTCTACGCCAAGTTACAAGGGGAGCGTATTGCCACCTTAGAGCAAGTGACTTACGGAACCATGATCAGCGTGATGCCGCGTATATCTGCGGGTCAAAGTGTGGAAATGGAAGTCAATATTGAAGACGGTGCAGAAAATCGCGATAGCAGCGGAAAAACATCCAATGTTGAAGGTCTGCCTTCAGTTAACCGTACCAGTATTAATACTGTGGCGCGTATTGCGAAAAACAGCAGCTTGTTAATCGGTGGATATACTCGGGAACAATATGTTGAAAATGAAAGCAAAATTCCATTATTAGGGGATATTCCATGGGTCGGTCGTTTATTCAGCCATACATCGACCAACCAACAAAAAATGGTCCGTATTTTTTTAATCCAGCCGCGTTTATTAGATGAGAACGAAGCATGGGATGGGCGACAATTTTCAGAAAGTCATCGTATTACTGAAAAAGATAGTCAGCTACATGGCACGGTGCAGTTCTTGCAGCAATACATGAGGGATTCATGGCAATAACACCACTGAACTACAACAGCCGGATGTTGCTGAACTCGCAAGAAAAAAGCCGTTCAACAACCAAAAACAGTGATGACGCTGGTGAGGTTGCTCGTGGTTTAGGTGTGATAGACAGTGCCAGTGAATATGCCTCGATGTCGATGCTAGCCGCGAGTCATATTCGCCGAGGTAATGCACGAAAGGATAATGAAGAGGAATGGATGCGTTTTGCAGAACGCATTTTGGAAAATAATGCAGATGAAAAAGTATTGCGCATTGAGGGAATATTAAATCGCCAATTAATGACGCCTCAGCAATTACGTGCCTTTTTATTGCAGTTTTTTTTGGATCCCAGTGATTTATTGATGGTATTAGCCGCATTAATTAATAGAAAAAAACTCAAGCAAGAACAAATTGATAGCTTACAAGAATTAGAAAGTTTGTTACTGGCTGAAGATACCCAGCGTACTGCTCAAGCTGGGATCAATGTGGCTCTGATTGCCAAAGCGTTTGCGCAAACATTGCGGGAAAGTGCGGGTAATTTACGCGGGTTATATCGCGAATTTATTGGTTATGACGGTCCGGTTGTATACCTGTACGAGCAATGGGCTGAAGAGATGGAAATGGTGAAGCGTGAAAATATGATGCGCTACCTTGCCCGCGCATTGGCGTGTGACCTGCAAGCACTGCCTCTCGGCGACCTGAATATTAGTGAGTTTGGAAGTTTCTTTACGCGCATTGGGCGACTGCGAGAACTGCAATCTTTAGACCGTATTTTTAGTCAGCAATTTATCCAATCGGGTCTGTTTCGCCATCGAGCGGCATTATCGCAGAGCCATTTGGAAAAGGTGTTGAGCCAATTATTCACCAGTGGCATTCGTAGCCAAGACAGTTTTAGTGACAAAGTTATGCACTTTATTCGTGATGAACTTCAGGTCATGACCAGCGATTTACGGGCTCGGTTTTTACAGCTGCTGATTATTGCATTTTCAGTCATACCCGTCGGCGTATTTCATTCGCTAGAAGCGCGGGAAGAATTACTCGACCAATTAAAAATATACATGGATTCATTACTGGCGCAAGAACAGCGCTTACGTCGTCAGCCATGATTTGATAGGAAATAAATTACCCCATGAACAATTTCACCGGATTTTTATTACAAATCCGTAATCGCCCAGAATTGATGGTTTTAGTCATCATGATCATGGTTATTGCGATGCTAATTATCCCGTTACCTACGGTGCTGGTTGATTTGCTAATTGCACTGAATATTATGATTTCAGTGCTGATTTTTATGAGCTCGTTTTATATAACCCGAGTCCTTAACTTCCAATCATTTCCTTCAATTCTATTAATTAGCACGTTATTTAGATTGGCATTATCCATCAGTACCAGTCGACTTATTTTATTAGAGGCCGATGCTGGAGACATTATTGATACTTTCGGTAAGTTTGTTATTCAGGATAACTTGGTCGTGGGAATGGTGGTATTTGCCATTGTTACGATTGTGCAATTCATTGTTATTACCAAAGGTTCTGAACGTATTGCCGAAGTGGCCGCACGCTTCTCGTTGGATGCGATGCCCGGTAAACAGATGAGCATCGATGCAGATTTACGTGCTGGCGTTATTGATGAAGCGACGGTCAAAATCAAGCGTGGTGAATTGGAAAAAGAGAGCCAGTTATTTGGTTCATTTGACGGTGCGATGAAGTTTATTAAAGGGGATGCAATCGCGGGTATTGTCATTATTTTTGTTAACTTTATTGGCGGCATTTCGGTGGGAACAGCTCAGCAAGGCATGGATGTTTCCACGGCATTAAACACCTTCACATTATTAACTATCGGTGATGGGTTAGTGGCGCAAATCCCCGCATTATTAATTTCCATTAGTGCTGGTTTTATTGTGACGCGCGTAGGCGGCAATGATAAAAACTTGGGTGAAAATATTGTTTCCGAATTATTTGATAATGATTTCACCATTTTAATTACTGCATTAATTGTATTTTTTATGGGGTTCTTACCGGGATTCCCGACAACAATATTTTTATTCCTGTCTTCATTATTAATGGGATTATTTGCGGCACGTTACATTAAAAAACGTAAAAACCAGCGTAACGAGCAGCTCTCTAATCGAGAAAATGTACAAACAGAGGCGACGGAAGGGGAAACTCAGCGTTCCAATGCCGATTTTGACGATGACTATATTCCAGAAACTCTTCCCGTCATTATCTCAGTAAATCAGCAATATAAGCAGCACCTTGAGGATAACGCTTTTTTATCTCGCATGAAAAAAGATGTCTTTATTCGCTACGGCTATCGCATTCCGGATATTGCTATCAATTACTCGCCCATTGTGCCTGAAAATAAAATTGTGGTGCTGATTAATGAAGTTAAAGCGGGTGAATACGACGTTTATTTCCATGGGCATCGCTTATTAACGGCGAACGATGAATTGGAATATCTCGGCATGGAATTAATCAAGTATGCCGATGAATATGGTTCCGTAAGTACGTGGTTCGGTCATCAATATTTATCGGATATTGAGCAGCTTGGATTAATGGCGCGTGATGATGTGACCGAAATGATCGATTGTGTCAGTACGCTATTACTTCGACATATCAATGAATTCTTCGGCATACAGGAAACTAAAAATTTACTGGATGATCTTGAAAGAAAATACCCCGAATTACTGAAAGAATGTTATCGCCACGCCACGGTTCAAAAAGTGACAGAGGTTTTCCAGCGTTTATTAACGGAAAAAATCTCGGTACGAAATATGAAGTTAATCATTGAAACTTTGGTGCAATGGGTGCCAAAAGAGAAAGATAGCATGATGCTGGTTGAACATATCCGCAGTTCAATGGCGCGCTATATATCGTCACGTTTTTCCGTGGATGGGCGTTTAAATGTGCTGATGGTCAATGCGGAAATTGAAGACACCATTCGTCAGGGAATTCGTCAATCATCGGGTGGAGTCTATTTACACTTAGAACCTGAAAAAACCAATGAGCTGATTCAAGCCGCCGAATTAGCTTTAGAAAATAGTTACTTATCAACACGAGATATTAACGTGTTGGTGCCAGTCGATATTCGTCGATTTGTGAAAAAAATCTTGGAAGGTCGTTTCCCAGAATTAGAGGTGCTGTCATTTAATGAAGTCTCTGAAATGGTGAAAGTGAATGTTATTAAAACAATATAAGGAACTTATCAATGAAGTATCGTTTTGTCGAAAAATTAAATGAATTTTTAAATTCAATGGGTCGTAGTGATTTAATTAATTCACAATTAGATTGCCATTCAAATATTCAGTTGGAGATGAATGATTCTCCGGCAATTAATATTGATTTATCCACGGATGAATTAATTATTTGGTGCAATTTAGCTGAATGTAATTATAGCCGATTGGATTCAGTTAGCGCCTCGCTGTTAAGAAGCTTAATCGAGTATCCACCTCGTAATTTTCAACCGGGGCAGCCAGCATTAAATATCATTGACAATACCTTGGTGTTGTCTGCGGTATTAAAAGAAAAGTCTATGGATAACATGCAGTTATTCGCCGATAGTTTTGAAGAATTTTTCGAGCGAGCTAACGAAATTAGAACACAATTAGTGTAACTCATTATGAAACTATTTGATTCCTGCGCACATCCAGTGCGCATTCATGGATGCCTAATCGAGGCTCCTCTTCATGGCGTGTTTATCGGTGAGATTTGTTTTGTTGAGCAATCTCTCACTCAGCCAGAGGTGATTGCTAAAGCTCAAGTGATTGGCTTTAAAGAGGGCATTACTGTCTTGAGCTTGATTGGTCGAGCTCAAGGATTAACCCGCGAAGTGGTTATCCGACCTAGCGGATACCCGTTTGTTTTCCAAATGGGGGAGCATCTTGCTGGGCGCATTTTCAATGCGGCAGGTGAACAAGTGGGATCATTAGTTGATGAAAATATTGAAATTTCTCAGTTAAAAAATCGCTTACAACGGATTGATAACCCTCCCATTAGTGTTACTAAGCGGCGACCTGTAAGTGAACCTTTGGTCACGGGGATCCGCGCTATTGATGGGCTATTAACGTGTGGATTGGGGCAGCGACTCGGTATTTTCGCGTCGGCGGGAAGCGGTAAAACATCGCTGATGAACATGTTGATCAATCATGCCCATGGGGACATTCATATTGTGGCGTTGATTGGTGAACGTGGTCGGGAAATTATTGAATTTATTGAAGAGTTAAAAACTTCACCTCATGCAGATAAAACAATTTTAGTGTATGCCACCTCGGATAGCCCGCCAATTGAGCGTTGTAATGCGGCGCTATTAGCCACCGCAATGGCGGAATATTTCCGTGACCTTGGACGTCACGTTTTACTGTATGTGGATTCGATGACCCGTTATGCCCGTGCTTTACGGGATGTGGCGTTATCAACGGGAGAGCTACCGGCACGTCGCGGTTATCCCTCATCTGTTTTTGAACAGCTCCCTTTATTACTCGAACGTCCTGGGCGAATCAAAGAAGGGGCAATTACCGCCTTTTATACGGTATTGCTAGAAAGTGAAGATGAATCAGACCCCATTGGCGATGAAATTCGCTCGATTCTTGATGGGCATATTTACCTGAGCCATAAGCTAGCGGGGCGCGGGCATTACCCTGCAATTGATATTCTGCACAGTATTAGCCGTGTATTCCAAAAGGTGACTACACCAGAACATCGACAGTGGGCGGTGGATGTACGAGATAACTTAGCACGATTGGAGCAAATTCAGTTGTACCTAGAGTTGGGAGAGTACCAGCGTGGAGAAAGTGCTGAAAACGACCGAGCATTAGATAAGCAACCAGAAATAACCCGCTTTTTACAACAGCCAATGGATGATTTTGTCAGCGCAGAGGAAACCTTGGCTCGATTAGGTGACCTAGCATCATGATGATTTCTAATCTTTTGGCGTTAACTGAAAAACGACTCGAAAGAGTACAGCTTGAACAGAAGAAACTGCGATTGGCGATGATTCATTTACAGCAGGAACAGGTTCATTTACGCCAAAAGATAGACATTTTATTCACCCACGTCACGGTGTATGAAAAATCAGAAGAATTAAATCAAATTGATTTTTGGGAACGTCAACGATTAAAAGCCGTGGTTTTATCAGAAATCGCCCAATTTGAGTATCAAATAGAAAATATTGTCAGTGAATTATCTAAGTACCATTTATTGAAGCAGCAAATGTCTGAGCGCGGGTTCATTTTGCGTAATAAGTGCGAGAAATTCCGAAAATATCTCAAGCAACAATGTCGTGCTAGATGGTTAAAATTAGAGCATCGGCAACAGAACGAAACTGAGGAACTGTTAGTCCATGTCGATAATAAAATCTATTCCTAACGAGAGTAAATTTAATTCCATAGCGGAAGGTAAAAATACATCGGTAGGTTTTAACCATCAAAAGTATGGTCAACAACACTCAGCGAAAAAAGTGGCTCAAGCTATTGTGCAAAAAAAGATGGAGCAAGCTAACAGCCATAAAAAAAACAAGAATAATGTTGATGAGGGTGGAGTTCCCATCATGATGGCATTATCAGCCAATGTTCAAAACATTCGTTCAGGGTCAAACATCGCGTTATTCGCTCAAATGACCCCAGCGAATGATCAGCCGACTGAATTTCTGATGAAAACAGCGGCGACGGAATCACCACCAATATCGAAGGATGAGGAGGTTATTCCATTGGTTAATATTATGGCAATCCCATTGACGACAAATCAAATTTTCCCCTTAAAGTTAGGGGCTAATATCCCGACTTATGGACATAAAACAAATTCTACGTCGTTAATTGAACAATCATGGCTGGCAACATCGTTGAATCAACAAACAACATTTATGGATTCATCATCACCAAAATCATTTGAAAATAAAAAATTGTCAGCGATAACGGGGCCGTATTTAGCGGGATCGGAAAATAAGGCTTCTACACAGAATAATATTACTCAAGCCAAAGACGCATTGGCCATTGCCGATAAGCCTCAACCGAGTGATGCGCCACAAATGCAACATTTTCCTGATGCCAAAAGCTTCCAGTTGGAGCAATCAGAAATTATTCAGCCAGATCAAATTGATATTACAAAAAATATTGTAGCTCAGGTGATGGCAGAGTCTTCAGTTCGGGCGCCTGTAACTACACCAACGCCTTCGACCCAATCATCTGCTGATAAAGCGGTGCAGTTGGCTGAATTAATGGCATCCGGTATGTCGAATGACAACCATGAAACTGTACCGGCACGAACTCTGAGTTATACATTTAGCCACTGGAAAAATACGCCTTCGGTCTCTTTTACATTAGCGAATCGAGAAGAAGTCGTGGCATCCACTTACAGTTATGAAGTTCAACAGGCTTTGCGAGACAGTCAGCATTTATTCCACGGCGAACAAAAAGTGGTTATTCGACGCGAAGAGCATGAGGGTCAACAACGTCATCAACAGCAACAACAGCAGAACGATGAGGAGTAATCATGCTTAATTTGCGTCGAATCAGTACCCGAAAAAAACAACTTCAAGAATGGCAGCAACGCTTCCAGAACGAAATGACACTGCAAACGCCGAAAGCAGGGGAACGTTATTTTCAACTAACCCTACAGAGTGATACTCAAAAATCGTATGTATTTCTGGCTGCGGAGGATTGGTGCCGCCATCGTTGGCCGAAATTGGCACATTACGCATGGGATATGTTAGACGGCAAGAGTCTGTGTAAGGTTTTTACCTATGAAAATACCGGAAAGACATTTTTCTCCAATCAATTCCGTTGTAGTTCTGTCGAGATTGTCGATGATGAACGCCTACAGCAGCCTTGGTTATCGGTTAAAGAGAAAACCCTTGGTAACGTGTTGCTATCCGAGCCTCTCGAAGGAATGAGCGAGTCAAAGCACAGCAATGGTGCGCTAGAAAAATTTAAGTTACAGGCAGATTGGATCCTTGGATATAGCCATATCAGCGGAAAAGCGTTGCAGTCTATTGCGCTGCATGACGTGCTTTATATTCAGCAATTACAACTGAATATGTCGATTGACGGACGTTTATTTGCCCAGTTTCAAAAGCAACAAGAAGGTATTTTTATGATTGAACATTTAATGACTCCAGAAGATGAGCCGACAAATACTGAAATGGAAGAAGCATTCGTTGATGAAGCAGCTCGTCCTTTTAATGTGAACGACTTGACCGTAAAACTGACTTTTGTCTTAGGACATTCAGAGGTCAGTCTTGCTGAATTAAATCACATGCAACCAGGCACAATTTTCTCGATTGGTGAAAATAAAGAACGAGAAGTAAAAGTGTACGCCAATAAACAATTATTTGCCGAAGGCGAATTGACCTACATTGGCGAAAGTGAAGAGTTAGGCTTGGAAATCACTCGGTTGGTGAGCTTAGGCGATAAAAGGTTATAAGTATGCCGACGGTTCCGAATGAAATTCCATTATTAGTCCTAATCGCATTTTCCACATTGCTGCCTTTTATTATTGCAGCGGGGACCTGCTATTTAAAAATTTCAATCGTACTGATTATGGTGCGTAATGCTATGGGAGTGCAGCAAGTCCCCTCCACGATGGCATTAAATGGGATTGCATTGTTACTGTCCATTTTTGTGATGATGCCGATTCTGCAAGATGTGAATAATCATATGCGCAGTGAACGTGTTGATTTTAGCAATGTGGAGTCAATTGATAACTTTGTTGATAACGGCTTAGGGCGTTACAAAGATTACTTAGTGAAATATTCCGACCCGCAGTTAGTCACTTTTTTTGAGTCAGTTCAACAAGGAAAAAGTGAAGCAGAAGTGAGTGAAGAACAAGCCGAGCCAACATTATTTTCACTATTACCGGCTTATGCTCTCAGTGAAATTAAATCTGCGTTTGAGATCGGTTTTTATATCTATCTACCCTTTGTGGTCATCGACTTAGTGATCTCCAGTATTTTGTTGGCGCTCGGTATGATGATGATGAGCCCTGTAACTATTTCAGTACCCGTAAAGTTAATCCTGTTTGTGGCGATCGATGGTTGGTCATTAATTTCGAAAGGGTTAGTTATGCAGTACTTCGAACTCGCACAGCATTAACTTAGGGGAATGGATGATGGATTCAATCGTTTATGTGAGCAATAAGGCGATGTTGCTGATTGTTATTTTGTCTGCCATTCCCGTGATTGTCGCGACTGTGGTTGGATTGCTGGTGGGTCTTTTGCAGACAGTGACACAGCTTCAAGAACAGACATTACCTTTTGGTATCAAATTATTAGCCGTTTTTGGTTGCTTATTTATGATCTCGGGTTGGTTAGCAGATAAAGTCATGAATTATGCCCTTGAAGTTATGACGGCAGCGTTGCCATCCATAGGGCTATTTGGATGAATCAGGAGATGATTTCTCTGGCATCCTCTGTCTATTTTAATTTTCAGCATGGGTTAATGAAAATTTCTTTAGCTTGGCTACGCATTGCCCCTGTCATGTTTTTTCTGCCTTTTTTGAGCAACAAGCTGCTCAACGGGGGGATCATTAAGAACTGCGTTGTAGCGTATTTGGCGCTAGGAATGTGGCCCTATTTATCGGCGAGAGACATTGATTGGGCACAAATGAGTCTTAGTGAAGTATTTTTATATGAAATTTGCATTGGTATCGTACTGGCACTGATTTTGGGCTTACCGTTTATGATTGCCAACATTATTGGTGAACTGATTGATACCCAGCGAGGGGAAACCATCAGTAGTATCGTGGATCCGGCAAGCGGTAGCGAAGCTTCTGAGCTCGCGGTTTTTATCAGCTATATCGTGTGTATGGTTTTTTTAGCTCAAGGCGGTATGTACCAGCTCGCTAATGTTTTTGCGCAAAGTTACCAATTATTGCCATTTGCTCATGGGTTTACGTCTTTTAACAGCTTGCCGTTGGCTGAATGGTTAAACAAAGCCGTGGTGAATGGTGTTATTTTAACGGCACCCATTATTGTGACGTTATTTATTTCGGAAGTCGCGCTCGGGTTATATTCCCGTTTTTGCCCACAATTAAATGCATTTTCATTATCGCTCGCCATTAAATCGATTATTGCATTTATTGTTTTTTTACTTTATTTCCAAAATGAAGTACCGGACATCTTAGTGAATATGATTTCAATGTCGCCATTGAATAGCGTATTTCTTGATCCTTAATGTAAGTAGAGATTGCTATGGCTGAAAAAACAGAAAAGCCTACCGACAAAAAAATAAAAGACTCTGCTAAAAAAGGACAAAGTTTTAAAAGTAAGGATACGGTTGCAGCCATTGTATTAGTTGTCGGTGCATTAGTTATTGATGGCGCCGCTAGCTTATATGAACTTGGCGGGCTAATGAAAAGAATATTATTGCATCCATACGATATTCATATTGATAATTTACTTTGGCAGTTTTCAAAAATATTTTTAAGTTTGGTTTTGCCTATTTTAATTGCCTGCTTTTTATCGGGGACGATTGTTTCTTTATTACAGAGTCGATTTCGATTGGCAACAGAAGCAATCAAAATTGATTTTACTAAGTTAAATCCAATTGCGGGGTTTAAGAAAATATTTTCTTTAAACTCACTAAAGGAACTTATTAAAGCTATTTTATATTTATTGGTATTCAGTATTTCAGCCGCAACTTTTTTTGTGGTGTGGCGACAAGAGATTTTTATGCTCTATCGAACCACCATCAACGGCATGATGAGTAGTTGGGTAACACTTTGTATTTTATTTGTTTTTGTGTTTCTGGCGGTGGCGGTTTTCATCGTTGTGATTGATGCTATTGCAGAGTTTTTCTTGTTTATTAAAAACTTAAAAATGGAAAAACAAGAAGTTAAAAAAGAATTTAAAGATAATGAGGGTGACCCGCATATCAAGAGCGCTCGAAAAGGTTTACACCAAGAAATCCTCTCTGAGGAAGTGAAATCAAACGTGCGAAATTCGACATTTATTATGGCGAACCCTACGCATATTGCGATGTTAATTTATTACGATTCAAACATTGCGCCACTACCTTTTTTAATGGCAAAAATGCGCGGAGTACAAGCAAAAGCCATTATTAAATATGCACAGCAGCAAGGTGTTCCCGTTGTAAGAGATATTATATTGGCTCGCCAAATATGGCGAACATATAAAAAAGACAGTTTTATTGATGACCAAGGATTACAGAGTGTTATGCAAATAATTACCTGGTTAATTCGTGTTGAATTAGAAAAACTGGGAATAGATGTTGACGAAACATTGGAAAAACTAATTAAAACCGAATCACATTCATAATTTGATAAGGGTGTAAATTAATTATTATTTTGCTAAATCGTTTTTTATAAGAAACAGATTATTTGATTAATTATGATGCAATCATCAGGGTTTGCATCATATGCCACACATTAATAACAAGGTGAGAATATGAATCATACCGCAACCGACGATTTAAAAGACGTTGATATGGAAGCTTTACTCGACAGTATTACCAGCGCCTTAATGGAAGGTGCTACCTATAAAGATATCCACGGTATTCCTCAAAGTACCATGGACGGTATCTATGCTTATGCTTATGAGTTTTATCAGCAAGGTAAATTAGATGAAGCGGAAACCTTTTTCCGATTCTTAAGCATCTATGATTTCTACAATACCGATTATGTCATGGGACTTGCCGCGGTTTATCAATTAACGAAACGTTATGAGAAAGCGACGGAGTTATATGCGTTGGCATTTGTATTGACCAAGAATGATTACCGACCACTGTTCCATGCGGGGCAGTGTAATTTGCTGTTGAAAAAAAGTAGCGCAGCCATTCACTGTTTTGAAAGTGTCATTGAGAACAGCACGGATATGGATTTACAGAAAAAATCCGAAGCGTATTTGAGCGCTTTAAAGAAAAACCGGGAAAAAGTCGACGCCGAATCAACAGATTCGAATACTGCGTAAAGGAAATAATATGAGTCAGGTAACAACGCCAAATACCCTAAATTCAGCGGGTAATGAGCGAATAAATAATATCCGTACATTTTTGCAAGGGAATCACCCATTAGGTTTAGGTGAGGAGAGTGCTAAGGCGCTATTAGCTTTAGAAGAGGCTTGTGGAGAACTCGCCTCTTCAGAGCAAATGAAGCGTCAGCGCGCTGAACATATTCCTCAATTGGTGAGACCAAAAATGTCGGCAATGAAAATGTCACCAGAGGCTCAGCAGGAAAAGGGATTCAATGCCAACGCGGTATTAATCGATACGTTTGCAACGTTACGCCAACTGTTGTTTGCTGGAAACTTAACGGAGTTAAGCAACCGCTTACAATTGCTGAATATTGAATCGGCTGCGTTACGAGAAAAAGGGGCTTTGTTGCTCGACTCATTTGCCGTAGCAACAGAGCAACTTAATGGCTCCGCAGCCGAGTTCGACACGCAAAAAAACCAGTTACTTGCCGCAAAAAATGCGTTACATAGCTTAAAGACACAGCAACAGACTTCACAATTATCGATAAAACAGAATCAAGATGAATTGGCGCAGCGACAATCTCAACTCAATGAAAATAAAGCGTCTTTAGCCCAACTCTCTTCATTACCAAACACACCAGAAACCGACAGCGCACAGCTAATGCTGCAAGCAAACATCGCAGAGCTGACTCATCAAATCCAACCATTACAGGTGCAGAATCACCAGCTCACGGAGAACCTCCGGACATTAAATAGCCAAGTGACTACATGTCATGATGATATCAACGTGTTACAGAGCAAATTGGAAGTTATCGCAGAAGATGCAGCTAAATTAGCTCAAAATGCAGATATAGAGCGCCAAAAATTAAATCAATTTATTGAAACTGCGCCACGCCCTACAGAGGTCGATGGGGATAAATGGGAAAACACCATTGCTTTACTCACCATGCTCACCGCTACGCTCAAGAAAGCGATGAATGAAGATTCGATTCGCAACCTCAAAGAGCAAGAAGAGGTGATGATGAAAGTTAGTGAAGCGGCGCGTAAAGACTCCGATAAAAAAGCTAAAGAAGCGGCAGAAGCGGAGCGCAAAGCGGCGGATGCCAATAAAGCAGCCTCTTGTGCGAGCAAGATTTTCAGTTACGTAATGCTAGCAATTTCGGTGATTGCGACGGTAGCGACCTTTGGCGCGGCTGCCCCATTAACCTTAGCGGTAGCTGCGATTGGTATCGCATTAGCGGTGACAGATATTGTTTTAGAAGAAACGGGGCAAGGGAGCTTAATGCAGATGCTTGCCGCTGAAATATCCAGTGCCGTCACCGATATGCTAGTGGCGTTTGGGGTTCCTGAAGAGGAAGCCAAACGTATCGGTAGCATTGTCGGTATGGTGCTTGCAGCGATTGCCTTTTTAGCAATTTCATTGCTTTCAATGTCCTCATTTGTGAAGAACATCGCCAATACGGTCACCAACGTGACCAAGATGTTGGCAAAAAATGTGGGAACTATATTAAAAAGCGCCATTAAGTCTATGCCGAAAAGTTTCACTAATGCTCTCGGAAATATGGCAACTAAAGGTGCCAAAGTTGGGCAATCAGCCGCTGATAATGCCGATGAAATGGTTAAGCTCACGAAATTAACCAAGCTAGCAGATAAATTTGATGACGCCCAAGAGATTGCTAAGTCTGTCGAGCAAGTGGGTAGCAAAGTCGATGATGTTAAAGACATTGCAAAAACCGTAAAAGATGTGGCTGCAAACAGTAAAACACAGAGTGTAACGATGGCTCGCTTGGAAGTGGGAATGAAAGGGACAGGCGCTGGGTTATCTGTTGCAAATGCGGCAACGACAGGCGGATTACGTTTAAGTGCCGCAGCGCAGCATAGAGATATGAAAGAGATGTTAGCGGGCATGATGTTAAATAGTGAGGTGATACAGGCTCTTGAAGAATTGCTAAATGCACTAATTAAGTCTGTTTCAAAAAACTATGAACAGTTAGATGAAATGTTCACCACCATGATGAATTCTTTGAATCGCTCAAACAGTAACAAAGTCGACATGCTAAAAACAGCACGCTTCGCTTAATTTTTTGGAGATAATCTTATGACAACCGTAACTCAATCCCTATTTTCTCCAGTATTATCCAAGCCAGTTGGGCAGACAAATGCTCAAGCATCTACACCATCTACAGCAGCAGAAAATACACCAAAATCAGTTACTATCAGTGATATTACAGCGAATGCAGCTGAAATTTCGGGTGAAAGAGTCGCCCTAAAAATCCCAAGTGGCACAGTGAATGCTGAGGCACTCACTAATGCATTAGACCAATTAGATTCCCCAGAAAAAGCGCTGTTATTAAATGATTTACGCACTTTTATCTCTTTGACTCCTGACATGGTTGAAACCACCTTAACTAAGGTGGTCAATGAAAGTACTGAGTTAACAGCAAAAAATATGCTGTTGGATGATGAAGCCGTAATTAAGCAATTTTCACAGGCAATTTATGTGATTTTAGCTGGGTCTTTCTTTAAAGATGTTTTAAATAACCAAGGCGTTACGGGAGTTTCTTCAAAAGAAACTAAATCCGTTCAAGCCGTGAAGAACAGTGAATTTGTTGGGATCATCAGCAGCGACTTGATCGTGGAATTGATGAAAATAATCCGCAAGGTTGTGGCTGAATTAAATATTTCTGATCGTCGTATTAGTGCTGATTTCTTAATGCTAAATGCCAAAATGGTGGAATCCGCTGCGGAATCTACCATTAAAGAAGGTAAAGAGATGTTTGCGGGTGCTTTAACGGGTTTCTTTACCTCATTAGCCATTAGTACCGCAGGCGCTGCATTCCAAGCGCGTTCTCTTCATAAACAAACACAATCGATTAAAAATAATCTAGTCAAAGCGAACCAAAATGGTGCGGCGGCTGATCGCTTAAATGAGTTAAATGCCGGTTCCCTCTCTTCAGCTAATGGACTGAAAGGAAACAATTTATCTTTAAAAACTAAAGATGGCGTAGATGTGGATATGGTGGATAGTGCAACACCAGCACAAAAAGCATTGGCAAACCAACGTGGAGCTGAAGCCGCCCAGCGAACCAATAAATTAGGGTTAGCGGAGCGAGATGAGCATGAGCGCATTATGAATAAAACGCGTGTCCATATGGGGGTTGCAGAACAAGGCTCTCGTTTATCTGACAACGCTGGGCAGATGGCAACCTCCGCTAATCAAGTCAATGTTAAATCGGAAGAAGCCAACAAAATGACTCAACAATCTGTCGCGGATATGGCTCGCTCGGTATCTGCCGATAAAGATAAACAAGTCGACAAAAATAGTGATCTCGTTAAAGAGATGCGTAAAAGCGTCAATGAGATCAAAGAAGAACAGCAAAGAACATTCCAAAGCATTGTTAGGGGATAAAAAAGGTTAATTATGATGATGGATACTTTTTCTCTAACTAGCTATGCCCATTCTCCCCTGTTAAAAGGGGGGAAGCCCGTGGAGTCACAAACGCAGGTGAACACGTCAGTACGTGACGCTGGCCTATCTCCGCTGGATGCCCAGGGAGATGTATATCAACAAGCGACTCAGCATTTTCAACAGTTGGGTTATGACGTTGCCCTTGAGCCTTATCAGGAAAGAGCAGTTTCTTCGGATATTGAGCGACTCAATGATCAAATCAAAGATGTGAAACGTCGAAGTAAACGCGCAGTTGACCGTTATAATCAAGCTTCTCGTCATATTGCAGATGCCGTGGTGGATGGGCGTCCACATGTTCAGGGTATCAGCAACCTAATCGAGAATATCCATTCTGGGTACCAAAAGAAATACGGTGAAGTGGTCAAAGCCTCGACTCAGTATATGCAAGATGTGAATACGGCAGTGGGTAAGATGAGCCAGTATATTACGGCGGGAAGTGATGGGAAAATTCAACTGAAGCCAGAAGCCCTATTACAAGATATGGATAAAATGATCAGTAAATACTCGGGTAAGAGTTACTCAGGTAGTGACCCTGGGGCCTATTTTGGCGGCTGGTCGGCAGATTTCAGTAACGCGACCCCGTTAACTGCCATTAAAGGAACTCAAGAAGAGTTTGAGTTTTGGGATAAAAAGCTTTCTGGGCAAGGGTTTATTGTTGAATACAAGAATAATGAGATCAAAATATATCCTGATATGAAGCCCATTGCTGAAATGTATTATTCGGTTACCCACTCCTCAGCAACTTGGAATGGTAGCGATATTATGTCTCAAGAACTACAGAGCTTACAGACGGCGATTGATGCTCAAAAAAACGCAGTGAATAGTAGCGTTTCAAGGCTTTTAGAAACGTTCCGTCAGGATAATAGTCACTTTGAAACATTAGTTCAGCTATTAATTCAGTTAATTAAAGATTTAAACCAGAACAACAATAGCCTAATCAATATGTGATTTAGGTAATTAATAAATTTTAAAGTTTAATCATAAGTAATTATGAGGAATATTTATGCCTATTGGAAGCACCGCGCTATCAAATAATCGATTGGTAAACTCACCATCCGATCCCCGTAAAATCGCTGATACCAGTGAAATGGCGTCACAAATTGCGTCAGTACATACAGCGCAAAATGAGCGTGTTTTTCCAATTAGTGAAGAAATGAATAATATGATTTCTATTGCGGGAGACCGTAATAAATTGCATCAGCATAATCATATTGAGCAATCGCTCAATATTCATAAATTATTAAAGAGTCGCTACCCTGAAATTACACGGAATATGATTCTGTCGGTAATCTGTGCGGGGGCAAGTGGTAATTTGGCACAGCAGGAAATCAATTATCGCCCAGAGAATAACTTAGTTCTTTTAACATTGCTCAAGCCTGAAGAGTTAAGCGGCATAAGCTCATTATTAGATTCAGCGGCTGATTTAATTACAACACTTTATAAAATGGGAGAAAAAAACTCCCATGCAAAACGCGTATTAAGCCATGAAGAAAAAGTATTTGATAAAAAAATCGAATCGGCATTATTGAAATTGGGGCAGGGTAAACTGCAAGTATTAGCTCAACGATATCAGCAGCAGTATGTTGATCCCTCTATTAAGCAAGTTTTAGAAACCTACTTTAGCCAAGACGAAATTGCTAGCCACCCTATCGATAGCTTTTTGGTTAGCTCACTGAACTATGGTTGTGAACAGCGAGCCGCTGGCGCAATTCGTGAATATGAGCAGCATAAACGTGAAGCTTTTGTCGATAAAGCCTGCCAAATCCACAATATGTTTTTATCTTTGGAAGAAAAAATAGAAACTATTCGCCCACTCAAAATCAAAATGGATTTAGGGGAGCCAAAAGCACCGTCTTTACCGGTATCAGCTCCAGAGGAGGACACGGTTGATGGCCGACAATATTTCCCTGCATCTGCCCCTAAAGAGTCATTATTACCAGCCACCACTACACATAATGAAAATATGTATAATACTTATAATACAAGTAATTATTATACGTCGCCGCAAGAAATAACGAGCATCAATAACGTCAAATCGGCAGAAGTCACTAGCGAAAAAACGGTTATCGAAAAAGTCTTAGTTGAAAAAGATTCAATTGAAAAAGCTGGGTTGCCTTCGTCATTTCGATCGGTATTGAATGTGGAGCTTTGTGCACCAGTTGTTAAATCGCCAGCGCGTTTTACAACAACGTTAGACGTGCCAATCATCCGTCATATTCAGGAAGTTGTCACCGAGGCTCCGACATTGGTGGAAGAAAAGCAACTGGGTGGAAGTTTTGCGAATAAATATGTTCGCGTATCGATGAATGATCCCGCAACAGGAAAAGTTCGACATTCATGGCAGTTATCTGGAAAGGAAACTAAGCCTGTGACATTAAGTGAACGCGGCGCATTAACCCGTGACTCATCGTTACAAGAAGCCTACAGCCAGAATACAGACATGAAGATTCAAACACAAAATACGGTATTCGCTAACCGATTTGAAGCGGTGGAAGTGGAAGATGAAGTCACTGGGCAAATCAAAAAAACGTGGCAACTGGCGGAGACCAAAACCAGCAAGCCTGTAACCTTGACGGAAATGGGGGCGCTAACCCGTGACCAAGTCGCCAAAGAGAAGTATGACGACAATGGAAAACACTTCTCATAAGGTAACTTAATGACCACACAACATGCTACTGCGCAGCAATGGCTAGAAAATCATATTCAGCAAATGCGGACTTATTCAGGGATTACGAAACAATATTCAATGGATGCTGAGCTTATCGCGGATGTACACATTGATTCTTTAGAGCTGTTAGAGTTGATTGCCGCGGTTGAAATTTATACGGAGCAGCCATTGCGTGATGAAGTGTGGATGAAATGGCGACGTTTACAAGATATTGTGGATTATCTCGCTAAAACCGTGGTCATTAACTAAAAAATGATAAATGCGTTTCCTACTTATCAACCGTAGGAAACGCGAATCGAATTACCCCTGAACAATATGAGTGCCAGTTTCACCGCGTAATGCATCCGGCAATTTTTCAGGTGTGGTGATAATCACGCGTTTTCCACCCTGTTTAATGAATGACAAACTCGCCTCGATTTTTGGTAGCATACTTCCCGCAGGGAAATGCCCCTCTTCCATATAGCGTTGCATATCACTCACGGACGTTTCCCCAAGGGCTTGTTGTTGCGGTTTCCCGAAGTGAATACACACTTTTTCCACGCCCGTGGTGATCACTAAAATCTCCGCTTTTAATTCCTCAGCCAGTAACGCAGTCGATAAATCTTTATCAATGACCGCATCGATACTTTGATATTGTCCATGACTGTTCTTAATGACTGGAATGCCACCGCCACCAGCGGCAACCACCACATATTGGTTATCGACTAGCGTGCGAATCGCTTGTGATTCAATAACATGTTTAGGTTCTGGTGAAGCAACCACGCGACGATAGCCTCGTCCAGAGTCCTCCACAAAATGCCATTCAGGGTTATTTTGCTTTAACTGGTTAGCTTGGGCTTCAGTAAAAAATGCGCCGATCGGTTTGGTGGGTGCATCAAAATTAGGATCGTGCTGATCAACTTCCACTTGGGTGATCATCGTGACCGCTTGTCGTTGATGGCGTTGCATCAGCGCATTAGTGAGTGCTTGTTGAACTAAATAACCAATCCCACCTTGGGTATCTGCCACACAGTTGGCTAATGGGGTTAATGGCAAGCCTTCTTCCCGATGGGCAATTTCTGCACGGCGTAGATCAAGACCAACTTGAGGTCCGTTGCCATGGGTCAAAACAATGTTGTAATTGCCTTCGAGCATATCGCAAATATGTAGAGCCACTTCTTGCACGGCTTTTTCTTGCGCTTCGATAGACTGGCTGTTGTTATCTTTAATAATACTGTTGCCCCCGATGGCAACAACCACGAGTTCTTTCATTGTGATATATCCTGATACAGAGAATTTAGCGAATACGTCGGTGCGCTAGGCACACCGACGATTAAAGGCTGGTTTGATTACGCTGATTTACTGATTTTTTCAGCATGTTCAGGTTGTTGTTGTTCTACCGATTTGCGGCTATCCAAAAAGTGTTTGAGTACAAACAAAGCGGCCATCATGAGGTAAGCGTAAACAAACATCAAGGCTGGACCGGTTGCAATACCTACCGCAGGTGAATGGATGATACCGAAGAATACCAGTACGGCGCCAACTGCCGCGGCAATTGCACCACGTAATGGCTGATTTAAGATAGCGAAGATCGCAATACAGCCCCACAGCATACTGGCTAACGGTGCACCGTTACCTAAGTGAACAAGACCTTGATAATAAACACCTTTGTGTAACAGTGTCTCAACACCAATGGCACTTGCAGAGGTTCCTGCCGCATTCATCACGCTGTTAACCATGGTCAATGCCCAGTTGGCTATCCATGGGAATAGACAGATAAAGATAACGGGCACTTCAATTTTCGGTGTTTCCCGCACCACTTGGTTGGCGGTGACCACGCCGATAAACACCAGAATTGGCACAATAGCGGTCATTGGGATGATGGCTAACATGAATGCGCCGATCCCGAATAGTGGAACAAGGAACATGGTGATACCGGATGCCAATGTATAACCAACACTGGCGCCCATCGCTTTCCAACCCGCGTGACCCACATACACGGTGACAGGGAATGGGTTACCCATAAAACAGCCAACAGTCGAGGATAAACCGTTAGCGAGCATAACTTTACGAGTGTTGTATTCATCGCCAGCCGCGTGAGCACTTTCGATGTTTTCCAAGTCAAAAATATAGTTTGCTAAGCCTAGTGGTACGGCTGAGGCTAAGTAAGGTAATGCATGAGGTAAGCCTTGTAAGAAGCTATCAATATGGATGCCTGGTGGGTTAAAGCCGAATGACACCATGGAATCTTTAATGGCTTCAGTACTTTGTAAACCCGATATCCATGCTAATGCAGTACCCGCAATCAGCAGTAATAAGCCGGTAGGAATACGGGCAAAGATCGGCTTTTTACCAAACCAGTTGATGAAAATTAACAGTAATACGATGAATGAAACGGTTGGCGCTTCAAATGCTTGCAGCATTGGGTTCATCGCCAGTAACAGTAATCCCAGTCCGGAAAGACAGGATAACAGCACGGTACGCGGGATCATCTTACGGATAGTTTCACCTAAGAATGAACCTCCTACGAGGATCATCGCTTCCACGAAACACCAAACTAGCGCGATTTGAATCGCAAACTCAGCATTTTGTGTGGTCTGGTACACCGGCATGATAACCAAGAACGTGACGGTGAAAATAGAGGGAGCACTCGGTCCGGATGGCAACGCGGTGACATCATTACGACCGGTTTGCTTGATCATCTGCTGACCAAAGTAAGCGTAGCTAATACTGGCAAGTAAAACAGCAAAACCAAATGCAGGAGCAATACGGCCGTAAACAATTTCAGAGGGAATTCCAACAACGAAAATTAATAATCCCATCATGGTGAGTAAGTTGGTTAGGTTATTGGTCATCAACCCAAAGTAGGCGGCCAAGTCCCCACGTTTCCACTTAATATTCAATAGATTCATTATATACTCCCCATACCCGTCATTCTTTGAACTGCAGCGTGGTTGGTTGCGTTCATTCGCCCTAGTCACATATTGGTATGTGCCTTGGATTTCATTGACTTGCCGCCTAGCTGCAATTCAAATTATGTTGGGGTTAATTCCATCGATATTTTGAGCTACAGCGCTGTTTTCCATTAAGACTAATCAGGGTATACGTCACTTTATATTTATTTTTTTACCCGACCGAAGTCGGGCGTTATTTAGCTATTGCTGGTGGTTATGCATATTTTTGAGCATAAGAAAGCATGGCTTTTTCAAAACACTCAAAGGGTGGATGAACAATACCTGCACCAATCATGCCGATACCGGCATCTTTATGGGCAATGGCGGTATTGATGACAGGTAAAATGCCGCTTGCAGAAACTTTGGTAATATCAATGGCGGTTGGAATTCCCATGAAACCAAGTAGTGGGATCGTAATATTTGGGTTTTCACCAAGAGTAATCTCACGCATTTGACGAGAAAAATCTACAGCTTCGTCAACGGTACCACCGACAAGAGCAACAATTGCCGGTGCTGTTGCCATGGCAAAACCACCGATACCGTAGGTTTCTGTGATGGCAGAATCCCCAATATCTAAGCCGGAATCTTCAGGTTTATAACCCGCGAACATGGGACCGATAACCTGTTGAGAAGGTCCCGTAAACCAATGACCCGGTAACCCGCTAATGCGTAAACCAAATTCATAACCATTACGTGCCATGGTGGTGACGACGGTGCTGTATTCGATACCATGAGCAGCATCCATCGACGCTTTACACATCGCCATCCACGTAGGGCCTGAGAAATAATCGCTGCTGGCAACAAAATCAAACACTTCTTTTTGTTGAGCCACAGAGAAATTAGTCTGAATGATCCCTGTTGTTAGTGCCTGAATGAGCAATGTGGTTCCCGCATTATTACGGTTATGGCACTCATCCCCCATATGTAGGGCTTGTGCGAGCATTAAACGTAAATCAATTTCGCCAATAATGTTCATTGCGTCACGGAGCATTGGACCTAATACATCGCGCATCCAATTTAAACGGTCGATAACGCTTTGGTCGTTAGCGCCCATCCGTAAAATTTTCGCCATCTGCTCACTGAGGTTGGTGAAAGCGCGGTTACCATAGGTTTTGTTTTCAACGATGTGCATGAACATGGAGGCGGAAGTCACGCCAGCCATCGAACCGACACAATCATGCTCATGGCAAGGAGAGAAAATAATATCTCCAGATGCAGCAACACGTTCTGCATCGGCTAAATCTTTAGCTAACCCTTCAAAGACTAACGCACCCGTGACAGCGCCTTTCATTGCGCCACACATGTTTTCCCAAGCAACCGGAGGACCCGCATGCAGGATGGTATTTTTAGTCATACCCGGAACCACATTAATCGCTTGGTCATAACCGACTAATACAGGTTGGGATTGGATAATTCGCTCAAGAGCTTGCGCATTAGCCGCTTCAATTTTTTCCTGTAATGCCGCGTTATTTTCGATGCTATCTAGAGCGCGGATCACCGCAACGTTACCTTGACCAGGGGGAGTCCAGCTTAAATGGGTCACAGGAACATGTTGTTTTTTCAGGTCATCGCTAAACATTTCGATGCCAATGTTAATTACGTTTAATGGTTGCTTAAATAATGAAGTCATTATGCTTTTTCCCCTTTCCAAACAAACTCACGTCCTAATAAACCGGTATTGGTGCTGCTGCTTGCCCAAATGACATCTGCATCGGTGAGCATTTTGACTTGTGCATCCATTGACGGTGAATCTTGGTCAGTACCGAGAACGTAGCCTAAAATCACCAGTTCACGACCGTCTTTCTTCGCGATATTTTTGGCTTCTTTAATCGCATCAATCATTACGCCAACTGGGTCTTCATGGGAGCCGTAGCCAAGCACAAAGTCCATCATGATGATACCGACTTCAGGATCACGGGCTTCTTGCAGTAAACGCCCGATACGGTTTGTTGGGTCAATCATTGGGTGCGGTTTACCGTTGGTGAAGTCATCATCGCCAAAATCTAGGAAGGTATGGGCGATACTTTTATTGACATCTTTTAAGCGGAAATCAGGGTTTGGCTGAATATTGCTGTACACATCGTCATATTTTTCGAGTGCTGCGAACATCGCTTCATCACACAATGTGCCGCCACAGAACAGTCCGCGAATATATTTTTGCTCTGGTTTCAGTATGGCTCGGACTTCATCAATCAGCGGTAAATTCAGTGGATGCAGGTCTAGCGTCTCTTTTTTAATACCGGTTAACAGAACCGCTTTCAGTGCCGCTTCTTTGGTACCTTGAGCAAAGGTCAGTCCCGGTTCATCATCCGGTAATGGCTGGCTACCTAAGAAACAGACCACAACGGGCTTATGGCATTTTTTTGCTTGCTCGAGCACTTTTTTGGCGACGGAAGGGGCTGGTGGTTTCGAGATTAAGGCAATAACATGGGTTTCATCATCGGCATCCAGCATTTTTAGGGCATCAATCATCATGATCCCGCCAATTTTTTCGCTAAGATCACGTCCACCGGTACCGATTAGCTGGGAAACTCCTGCGCCAAATTCGTGAATACGCACGCTGAGTTCTTGGCTTCCCGTTCCTGATGCGCCGATGATCCCAATGTTGCCACGACGAACATCATTACCAAAACATAATGCCGTGCCATTAATGATGGCGGTGCCACAATCGGGTCCCATCATCAGTAAGCCTTTGCGGCTGGCTAATTGCTTAAGCGCTAATTCATCTTCAATGGAGACGTTGTCAGAAAATAGCATCACGTTTAGGTCATTTTCTAACGCAATACGAGCTTCACGAGCCGCAAACTGACCATTCACGGAAATGATGGCAAGATTGCTCTCTGGGATATGTGATTTAGCTGAATTGAGTGTGGCATATTTCGCTTCGTGGGTAGAGCCACCTTGGTTCTTCTTATTGAATAACTCTTCGATGGCGAGTAGTGAGGCTTCATTTGCTTCATCACTAGGGCCCTTAATCACGATCATTAAGTCGCCATTCTTCGCGTTTTCTAATTCTGGGGTCAATAAGCCAACATTGCTTAATACACCTTTATTCATCTCAGTTGCCATCGCAACGAATGCTTGCTCAACATTTTCAAGTTGATTGGCTTTCGTTGAAATTGACATCAGGGATACGGAATCAAAATAGGTATTCTTTTTTATGACAACTTTAGTCGACATCTGTTTCTCCAAAATAATGAGTGAGATACAAGGCATCACGAACGCCAAATAGCATGTCGCAACCTGAACTCGACCCGATATTTAAAATCGCTAAAAAATTCGCCTGCATATCGTCGTTATTCCCATCAACAATGGATTGAATAAGCCGATACATATTTTCTCGGTACTCATGGCATAGCGCCTTTTCTAAGGTGACCGCGCTAATCGGCGTGGTTTGTGCTTTTGCCGGTGTAATTCCTTGATAAAACTCGGAATAAATGTCGCTCAAAAAATGGTGCTTTAAGAGCAAAATAGACATTAATCCCACGAGATAATCATCGCCTGTCGGCGTCAATCCAATGCCTAACCCGACAAATTGCGAAATAACAGAAATAACGTCGGAACGTTTTTTTTGTTTTATTAATTCAATTAATTCAACGCGTAATTGAATTAATTTTCTCGCCATTGAAAAATAAAATACATTATCGCCTTGATAATTAAACAAGGTACCTGGATGGTTTTTTAAAATTAAATCTAAATCGTTTATTTGTTTTTTTAAAAATAAAAAGTATTTAATATCCTTTTGGTTATTAGGATTATATTCAATAGGTGGTGGTTGCCATTTTTTACATAATTCAAAACTTAGTGAGTATTTTTCACCTATAGTCATATACTGACTATTGATGGTGATAAGGTCTCCATCATGGATATCAAATAGAGAAAAGTCTTTAATTAATAATCGACAGCTGTTTGGTGCGTTATCTAATTGTGAGCAAAGTAACGTGAATAAAGAATTATTAATGGAAAAATTAATCGCTTTATTAAATACCTGCTCAATATGTCCTGTTTCTAACGGCTGATTTAACAGGTGATAAAAATGGGGGTCAGCCGTTAGTCCATATAATATCTGTCGATGGGGCGCGATATTATTCACATGCTTCCTCGATTAGGGATTAAGCACCTGCCGCGACCAGCAATTTTTCAATTTCGTGATAACCTTTTTCACGGGCTAACTCTAATGGTGTTTTACCATATTTATCAGTCATATGTGGATTGGCACCATGTTCTAAGAGTAATTTCACGATTTGCTGTTGCTTCTCTTTTCCATCATTTAATACGATGGCTTCTAATAACGGTGTCCAGCCAACAAAGTTAGTGTGATTGACATTGATGTCTGTTTTTTCCAGTAATTCCTGAACAATTTCCACATGGCCTTTTTCACTGGCTGGGGTAATACCCACACCACCGAAACGTGTTAATAAATCAAGATTAGGATTGGCGGGTAATACAAGACGTAATAAAGTTAAATCGTTGGTTAGGCAACTTAACAAAAATGGATTAAAACAGGTTTGGTCTTGTTTATTGATATCCACACCAATACTGATTAAATAAGTGATGCAATCATAATGCTTATTTAAACTCGCATTCACAATTGCTGTACGACCTTGTCGGTTCGTCGCGTTAATATCCACACCTTTCTCGACACAATTTTTTAATGTCGCTAATTGACCTTGTTCTGCTGCGTTAAGAAATTCTTGAACTAGTGCGTTGGCTGTCATAACGCTCTCCTGTATTAGGGCTTTAATTTTTATTTATCGATTTTAAATCGATGAATATTTGATAAACAGAGCATACCAATAGGGGCTAATAAATAGAATCCATTTAAATATCATTCATCAATAGGAGGGCTGATTGTTGAATTGAATTTAATAATGCGTGCTTTTTGTGCGTGAAAGCATCATTTTAATCGTTTAAATGCCGGTTTTTGGGCTTTTTCCCGGCTTTTTTTGGGTGAAAATTGACGTGTTATGGTGAGTCCAAAATGATTTGATCAGTTCTGTGATACACATCAAATTAGAAGTTTAATAAATGTTATTATTGTAATGATTTTGTAGGTAACGACAAAGTTATGCAAAGTGATTTTAATGTTTTTAATTCAATAATATGAGTTGGTTATATTTGTTTTTCCGTTTTTGACTGAATGTCATTTTAGCTAAGTCTAAACATTAAAAATTAAACATTCCATCAAAGTAAATATTTCTGTTACTCTATAAAAAATGGTGAATAAATAATCGATTTTTCAGGCTATTGAATAGTATTCACATAAAATGCATTTTTGAACGTTTTTTATTCAATACAGGAAACGCGATGAACTCAATTTTTATCGAAGAAAACTTACTGACATTCACCACCGCAGCAAAGTATGGCAGCTTTAGTAAAGCGGCGGAAGAATTGGGGATTACCACCTCGGCAGTGAGCTATACCATCAAGCGCATTGAAACCTATTTGGATGTTGCGCTGTTTATTCGTGATACTCGCAATATTGAGTTAACGGAGGCTGGGTTCTATTTTTACCGCAAAGCCACTGATTTATTAAATGATTTTCATTCGATTAAAAAGAGTATTTACTCCATTGAACAAGGGATTGAAGCGCGCGTCCGAATTTGTATTAATCAGCTTCTCTACACGCCCTATCACACTGCCAGACTGTTACAGATATTAAAAAAACAATTTCCCACTTGCCAGATTACAGTGACAACTGAAGTTTATAATGGGGTCTGGGATGCGATTATTAATAATATCGCCGACATTGCGATTGGCGCTCCCGGTACGTTGATGGATGGTGGCGGGATTGATTATATGGAAATTGGTGCGATTCATTGGCAATTTGCAATTGCCTCTACTCATCCACTGGCATTAATGCCTGAACCCATAGCTGAAAGCCAGCTACGGCTGTATCCCAATATTATGGTGGAAGATACGGCGTATACGATTAATAAGCGGGTTGGCTGGCTATTGCATGGGCAGGAAGCGATACAAGTACCCGATTTTAATACCAAGTGCCAATGCCAAATCTTAGGGGAAGGGATCGGATTTTTGCCCGATTATATGGTCAAAGAGCATGTTAAAAATGGGCTATTAATTCCGAAACAAATACAAAATCCACGGCAGGATTCACATATGTTGCTAGCGACTCAGCACTCTGCAACGGGGTTAGTGACTCAGTGGATCCGTAAAGAATTTACCAACAATGGGATTTTAGCGAATCTGTATAACGATATGCTAAAACCCATTAGTCCACAATAACCCGGATTTAAGGCTGAGATACGGTAATTTCCAGCGCTTGGTTTATCGCATCAGGGATCACGCCGCCATGGGTTTTTCCCTCAAAAAGAGTAAAAGAACATGCTCGCTGGTGAGCCTGAATTTCTTCACAGATTTTGCGCGATGTAATCCAACTTTTTCGAGTTTGGTAATTCTGTTTTTGTTCATCTGTTAGTCGGGTTAAATCGGGTTTTTCTTCTAATCCACCCAGCGCAATGTGGATGGGGGAAGCATTCGCTATGTTAGCCAGTTTCGCTAAATCCACCATTTTTCCTTCACCCCACCATAATGACGGGCTAGCGGACACAAAATGCTGGAAAGCAGTGGGATGGTTTTGGTATGCCATTAAGGTAAATAAGCCACCGAAAGAGTGCCCAAATAACGTTTGGCGTTGGGTATCAATGGGAAATTGTTGCTCTGCCCATGGTCGAACCGTATCCGTTAAAAATTGATAAAGGGCATCGGAGCCCCCCCCTTGTTTGAATGCCTCACCGGATACTTTCGGGGTGTAATCGTAGGTACGCTCTTTTTTAGGGAAAGCTTCATGGTTGGGATACCCCATGCCAATAATGATTGGCAGGGTTTCTGGGGTAAATTTGTTCGCAGCTTGATTGACGGCGTGGGGGTATAGCCCATTGCCATCTAACATAAATAATACTGGACGCTTACCCGTTATGTTCAGGGGGACGGCGCTATAAATACGAAATACTCGCTCACCATTGCGCAGGTCGTGGTGCTGAAGGTCATAAACCTGCTTTGCACTTTCATCAATGCTAGGAATATTCGGGTTAGGACGAGCCCAAGGACTGGTTGCGATACACATCAATAGGCTCGCCATAAACAGTTTTTTCATCATCGAAATTGCCATCGAACAAGAAGAAGTCGGCGGGTAATTGGCTGCTAGCGTCATACCCGCACTCAGGGATTAGAATGTTACGTTGACATTCGCCCAGTAGCGACGTCCATCTTCAACATCCCAGTTACCGCCATTATCCGCATCGATTTTTGGACCTTTCTCGTTGCCAAGATTTAATACCGCAAGGTTCAATTTGGTATTTTTGAACAACTGATAGGTTGCCCCCACATCCATGGTGGTATAGGCATCACGATAACGAGGAACGGATGAACCATTACGTTGTGCAGCCCAAATTTGCTCGCCTTCATAGTGAACTCGGGTATAGAGATTCAGCTCTGGATTGTATTGCCAATCCAATTTAGCATTGGCTAAATGTTTTGGCGTTTTGTCCAGTGGGTAGCCTTTGAGGGATTCGCCGCTGGTCAGCTTCTCATCATTACTTTTACGTTCTGAATCGGTATAGGTGTAGTTGAGGCTCAGGTTCCAATCTTCAGCGAATGGAATACCCGCAGCCACTTCAATCCCTTTGATATTGGCTTCACCCACGTTGTCATAGGTGTACAGATTCAAATTAGTGATTGGGTCTTTTTCACCAGTGTAATAGCTAGTGAGTTTATTTTTAAAGTCTGTATTGAAGAACATTAAGCTCGCATTAAAGCCAGACTCATGGTCATAAGCAATACCGATTTCTTGGTTAAAGCTTTTCTCTGGTTTTAGGTTGTCATTACCGTAGATAATGCCCAGCCCTTTCTCTGTTGATGTCCCATAAGTTGGGCTGATTTCACGCAAGGTTGGTGCACGGAAAGCCTGTGATACCCCACCTTTAAGGGTGATTTCATCGGTTAAATGGTAAATCGCATAGCCGCGAGGGTTCCAGTGATTACCATAAAACTCATGGTGATCTAAACGTAGCCCACCGGTTAAGATCAGATTCTCGGTAGCGGTAAACTCATCTTCTAAGAACAGGGCATACTGATCTGCGGTGAGAGAAACATTTTCAGTGGTTTTCGCTCCGGTTGCAGAAGTATCTTTCAATTTTGCATGTTGGTATTGGCTGCCCACCGTCAAAATATTATCCGGTAAGAACGCCACCACTTTACCATCAACAACAGTATTGGTGATTTCAGGAACACGGGCTTCGTATGCAAAATTATACAGCCCAGTTTTCGTATCTTTGGTTTCAGACTTAGTTTTACGCTTTGTTTGTTCTTGATAAACGCTCACTTCCGTTTGGATGATATCCCAGTCACCTTTGTAGGTTAACGCCATATGGTTACGGTCGTTGTGGATCTCTGATTTGGTATTATCGCGACGCTTACCATTGAACATGGAGTATTCAGCTAAAGATTTTCCGGGTTCCGAGTAACGTTCTTGGGTGGTTCTTCCCGCTTCAAATAAGAAAGTTTGATTTTCCATCGGGGTGAAAGTCAGTTTGGCCGTTAAGCTTTTATTGTCTTTCTTATTGTGTCCATCAGGAATTTTATCTTCCTTACGATAATCACCGCCGCCATACAGTTGCAGGCCTAATTTATCTTGGATTAATGGCCCTGACAGGTAGAAGTTACCATCCATGGAATCGCCGCTTTCGCTATTTTCTTGGATGATGGCTCCAGTTGTGACGCTACCATGCCACTCATTGGTCACTTTTTTCGTGATGATATTGATAACACCGCCCATGGCATCTGAACCATACAGCGATGACATTGGTCCACGGATGACTTCAATACGCTCAATCGCTTCAACGGGCGGCATAAAGCCCGCTTCGAATCCACCGCTACCATTTGGACGGGATTCACGGCTATTTTGGCGACGACCATCCACCAGAATTAGAGTGTATTCGCCAGATAATCCACGAATATTAATATCTTGTTTGTTTGCACTACCAACGACGCTCACACCTTCAACATCTTTAACGGCATCAGCTAAGTCACGTACCGGTTTATTTTGTAATTGTTCTGCGGTGATAACGGTAATACTGGCTGGTGCATCACGTAACTGCTGTGAGTATCCGGATGCGGTGACAATCATTTTGTCGGATTCTTCTTGTGCTGTGGCGCCAAACGAGGCAATAGCTGCGCAAACACCCGCAGCAAGTAGTGAATATTGAGAACGCATTTTCATATTTATCCCTAGTAAATCTAAATGATAATAATAATCATAAGTCTTGCGAATATTACCATTGAAACACATCTGAAATAAATAATTAGCTAGCTATTTTTTAGGCGAAGTTTGATCTCGGTTAACTTTTTTTTGCAGAAAATCATCGGAAAAATAGGGGGATTGTTAGTACCAATAAGAGGCTATCAAGGCATTCTAGATAGAATTCATTATTGGCGAGTAAAATTATTTTGATTATCTTATTTCGATATATTCAAATTAGAGTCAGGCAATAGAATAATTTAATAAACTCATCATTTTTAGAATAAATTAAATGCGGAATTGGATTTCTTATTTGTGAATTATTTCTACTGATGAATATTAATATCCTATTTAGATTGTTTTTTTTCGTGGATATTAGGCTATTTAGTCATTTATTATTTTATATCTAATTGAATAAACTATGATTCTCGTCAATTTTAAAATATAAATTTTAACGCGATAATCAATTGAATTTAAAAATAATTGGCTATTGCATTATTACAGTGAGTTCGTAAATATAGTGGATAGAAATATTACTGAATCTTTTGCCTGAGAATTATTATGGAACAATCAACAAATTCAACTGAAACACCGCAAGAAACGAAAATGAAAAATAAAAGAACGTTATGGATGGTGATTGCCACCATTATTATTGTTCTATTATTTGTCGCTTATGGTGTGTATTGGTTTTTAGTCTTACGTTTCCAAGAATATACCGATGACGCCTATGTCTCTGGTTTGCAAATTCCGATTGTTGCGCAAACAACAGGGAATGTGACTCAGGTTAATTTCGAAAATACAGATTTGGTGAAAGCCGGCGATGTATTGGTCGTGTTGGATCAAACCAATGCCAAGCTTTCCTACGAACAAGCTAAACATGATTTAGCCACCACAGTGCGCAAAACCAAAGAGCTGTACATTAATGGGGATCAGTATCAGGCGCAAATCCAACAAAACCGTGTCTCCCTTGCGCAAGCCCAAAAAGATTACCAGCGGCGCATTGCATTAGGCCGCAGCGGAACAATTTCAAAAGAAGATTTACAGCACTCCCAAGAAGCGGTGCAACTTGCCCAAGCCGCGTTGGATATCTCTATTCAACAATATAATGCGAATCGTGCATTATTGCGCAATACCGCTTTGAAAAATCAGCCAGCGATTCAACAAGCGGCAGATAGCGTGCGCAGCGCCTGGATCAATTTACAGCGCACTGAAATTAAAAGCCCAATGACGGGCTATGTCTCTCGTCGTAACGTTCAAGTGGGTTCGCAAGTGAGTTCACAAAGTTCTCTGATGGCGATTGTCCCTGTACAGCCAGTTTGGGTCGATGCTAACTATAAAGAAACGCAATTAGAGAGCGTGCGTATCGGTCAGCCAGTGACCATTAGCAGTGACTTTTATGGTAGCGATATTGTGTACAAGGGAACAGTCGTTGGATTAGACATGGGAACCGGCAGCGCGTTCTCGTTGCTACCTGCACAAAATGCCACGGGTAACTGGATTAAAGTAGTACAACGTTTACCAGTACGTGTGGAATTAGACCCAGAACAAGTGGCTAAGCACCCGTTACGTATTGGTTTATCGATGAATGTCACCATTGATATTAAAGATCAAAATGGGCCCGTGTTATCGGAGGTTCAGCGCACAGTACCGGCCTTTGAGAGTGATGTCTTGGTCTTGAAGCTGAACGAGGTTGATCAGGTGATCGATACCATCATTAGCAATAACGCGGATTAGCCCCATGGCAGAGATTAAACCGCTCAAAGGGGCTAAATTAGTGTGGGCAACCATCGCGTTGTCCCTCGCCACATTTATGCAGGTACTCGATTCAACGATTGCCAACGTGGCTATCCCGACAATTGCGGGTAACTTAGGTGTTTCGGTATCCCAAGGAACGTGGGTTATCACCTCGTTTGGGGTATCGAATGCCATTTCTATTGCGATTTCGGGCTTTCTTGCGAAACGCTTTGGGGAGATAAGGGTCTTCCTGTGGGCTACTGCGCTATTTACGCTATTTTCATTACTGTGTGGTTTTTCCGACAGCCTCGGCATGCTGATTTTATGTCGCGTGTTGCAAGGTGCGGTTGCAGGTCCAGTTATTCCGCTCTCACAGAGCCTGATCATGCGCTGTTATCCACCTAAAATGCAGAACATGGCGTTGGCATTTTGGTCGATGACCATTATTTTAGCCCCTGTTTTTGGTCCTATTTTCGGCGGTTATATCAGCGATAATTTCCATTGGAGCTGGATCTTCTTTATGAATATCCCTCTGGGGATCTTCGTGATCATTGTGGGTTCGATCATTCTTAAAGGCATGGAGTCGACCGTTGTTAAGGTGCCATTTAACGTGATCGGTTTAGCGCTATTATCCGTGGGTGTGGGTTGCTTACAAGTATTGCTGGATAAAGGAAAAGAGCTCGGTTGGTTGGCATCTAATGAGATTGTCATCCTTGCGGTGGTCTCTGCGATTGCGCTGGTCTTTATGGTTATTTGGGAACTCACCTCTAAAAATCCGATTGTGGAGCTATCGCTGTTTAAGTCACGGAATTTTACTATCGGAACCATTTCCGTCAGCTTGGCCTATATGGCGTATTTTGGTGCGATAGTTTTGTTGCCTCAGCTATTGCAGGAGGTATATGGCTATACCGCGACATGGGCAGGATTGGCATTAGCGCCAATCGGATTGCTACCCGTGTTGTTCTCGGCACCGGTGGCGAAACTGTCTGACTTCTTAGATATCCGCTGGATAGTCACCTTCAGTTTCGTATTCTATGCCATCTGTTTCTTCTGGCGCGCTTATACCTTCGAACCTTCAATGGGCTTTTCAGCCGTGGTGTGGCCGCAATTGGTGCAGGGGATGGCGGTGGCGTGTTTCTTTATGCCGCTCACAACGCTCACTTTATCGGGGCTCCCTCCCGAAAAACTGGCTTCTGCATCCAGCTTAGCTAACTTTTTCCGGACATTGGCGGGTTCAATTGGCACGTCAATCACCACCACGATGTGGAGCGATCGGGAAGCTGTCCATCATAGTCAGCTCACTGAGTTTATTACTGATTACAATCCGGAATCTCTGGACATGTACCAAGGAATGGCCGCCCACGGGATGACCACGGAACAAACATCCGGTTTCATTGCTCAGCAAATTACCAGCCAAGGGTTGATTATTGCGGCAAACGAAATCTTCTGGTTATGCGGTTGGGTGTTTATTGCGCTGATTGTGACGGTATGGTTTGCGAAACCACCTTTTGGCAGTAAGGCGAACAAGCACTAAGATAAATAGGCGCGTGAGAAGTTAGCACGCGCTTACTTTTTTATGGATTATGAGGGAAATTTATAATCTGGATTTTGGGATCACATCATCGAAGATCAGTTTTTTACGATCCGCTTCCTCTTCTGCCAACGGGGTCACTTCTTGAAAACTATTGAGGCAGCGAGTTACCAGCGTTTGGTAGTCTTCAGTTCCTTTACTTTTCCACGCAATTTCTTGTTCCGATAGGCTGCGCAACACTTTGGCTGGTGTGCCGACAATCAAACTGTTATCGGGGAAAATAGCATCGGCTTTCACAAAGGCACAGGCACCAACAATCGAATTTTCGCCAATCACCGCGCCATCCATCACCACGCTATTCATGCCCACTAACGCATTGCGCTTAATATGGCAGCCGTGCAAAATCGCGCCATGACCAATATGCCCATTTTCTTCAATTACCGTGTCAAATTGCGGAAAACCGTGCATCACACAGTTATCTTGCACATTGGCGCCATCTTTAATAATTAAGCGTCCAAAATCCCCGCGTAGGCTGGCATTAGGACCGATGTAGACATTCTTGCCAATAATGACGTCGCCAATGATAACGGCGGTAGGGTGTACAAAGCTTTCAGGGCTAACAACAGGGGTGATCCCATCAATCTGATAAAACGGCATACAGACTCCTTTAATGCCAACAGGCAAAGATTATGCGGCAGAAAGCTCTTTCAAAACCCCGCCAAAACGTCGGTAATAAGCGCTCGAGGGTTGAGGAAGTTCGCCAAAAGTGGTCTCACATATTTGTGTGACGTACTGCGTAGCACCTTGGTCGATACGTTGATAAATATTGGTACACAGGTGACGAGCGATATGCCCCTCCCATTGGGTGGGTAACAACTCATCCGGCAGTAATGGGTCTTTTAACACGACGCGGCGATAAAAATGGATCAACAATAGACGCAACTGGAAGCACAGCTCTGGCGAAATGACTTGCTCGGAATACTCTTTTAGTAACAAGGCCACGGGACGGAATAAGGTAATAAACTGATGGTAATGCTCGGAAATATCGGGCAGTGACCATGCATCAAAGACGAGGGATTTTAGATTTTTTTCGGAACGGTTAAAGGGATAATCTGCATGGAAATAGACAACATTTTCTGCGGCATTTAATTCACTCAAAAGTGCAGGAATATCGCTTTGATTACTGTTAGGCGCTGCCATTAATGAGGTATTAAATTGCCCAAATCCCAGCCAACTTAACTCTTTTTTGAGGCGGATTTTTTCGTCTTTATCGGCACTTTCCAATAACAGTAAATCCCATTTTCCATTCCATTCAGATTGCTCGCTTAAATAAATTTTGCTTTCAGCGCGGCGAAAACGGCTCTGTCCTCGTTCAGAAATTCGGTAATAGCTGCGACGCCCAATTTTTTCGACATCTAACCAGCCCTCTTTTTGTAGACGGAAAACGGAGGTGCGCACAAAACGGTCTGAAAAGCCCATTGGCTCAAGTAATTTAGTGAGGCTGCCTAACCAGACTTCTCCGCCACGATGATGCAGGGCATCGCCATATAAGGAGCTAATCAATGAGGTGCCACTGATCGGCTGGCTCTCAATGGCGTGCTGAATAAACTGATTGAGCTTGGTTTCCATTATTCGCTTATCCCTAAAATTAATGTATCAGATGCCCACAAATCTTAGACAAAAATTAGACGATTGTCTTGTACTTGCTAAATAGCGTATGGTGCACTGAGTGGAAACCGGATTTAAGACAGGCTGTTGCCAGCCATATCTTAATCTTTTGATTTAAATTGCAATTCGCGTATCAATTACGCGTTGAGCTTTCCCTTGGGAGCGAGGAATATCACCGCAGTTCACAATACTGACGCGGGTACTGATCCCGACCATGGATTTGATACGGTGTTTGAGGTTATGGCAGATATTACAGCGTTCATCGAACGTCAATTGTTCCGGATGCTTCAATTCCACACGTACCGACAAGTTATCCATATTCCCTTGGCGACCAATTTCCAACTGGTAGTGGGGAGATAACTCTTTGAATTGCATGATTTGCTCTTCAATTTGAGAGGGAAATACGTTGACCCCACGGATAATCATCATATCGTCAGAGCGACCGGTGATTTTCCCGATACTGCGCATATGACGATGACTGCCTAAATTCAGGTGCGTTAAATCGCGAGTTCGGTAGCGAATAACGGGCATAGCCTCCTTTGTGAGAGTAGTGAACACTAACTCACCATGTTCACCATCCCCCAAGGTTTTCAGGCTATTGGGGCAGATAATTTCGGGATAAAAATGGTCTTCCCAGATAGTGGGGCCTGAGCACCCTGAATCCGCACATTCCATGGCAACGCCGGGCCCCATGACCTCCGAAAGCCCATAAATATCCAATGCTTTGATACCTAAGCGAGTTTCAATTTCTGTTCTCAGGGATTCAGTCCAAGGCTCAGCCCCAAACACGCCTAATCTCAGTGAGCACTTACTAGCGTCTCCGCCCATGATTTTCTCGAGCTCATCGATAATTGTTAAACAATATGAGGGGGTGACCATGATGATATCAGGCTTAAAGTCAGCAATCAGTTGCGCTTGTTTTTCGGTTTGCCCACCGGACATGGGGATCACTGCTGCGCCAAGACGCTCCGCACCATAATGGGCGCCAAGTCCGCCTGTAAACAGCCCGTAACCGTAGGCGACATGGATTTTATCTCCTCGAGTTGCTCCCGCTGAACGTAGGCTACGAGCGATTAAATCTGCCCAATTATCAATGTCTTGTTGGGTATAGCCAACAACAGTTGGGCGACCTGTTGTTCCCGATGAGGCATGGATGCGAATAATTTTATCCATCGGCACGGCAAAGGTGTCGAACGGGTAGTTTTCACGCAAATCTTGTTTGGTGGTATAGGGAAATTTTTCAATATCACTCAGTTGCTGAAAATCGTCAGGATGAACCCCAGCATCGTCGAATTTCTTGCGATACATCGGCACATTTTCATAGGCGTGAGTAAGTGTCCACTTCATTCTAGCGAGTTGCAGCGCCTCGATTTCATCGCGAGAAGCAAACTCGATTGCGTCGATATTGTCTTGTTGTGTCATGCTCATAATTGCCAGTCCTCGTTATTATAGTTACCAGCACATTTAGGGAATGAAGCGATTAAATGCGTTGATATTTGCCTGTACAGGTGTCGAGCTATCAGGCTTTTTTATATTGGTTAAGATGTTCAGACTCGTTCAATAATCATTGCAATGCCTTGACCCACACCGATGCACATGGTGCATAAACCGTAGCGACCTTGTTTGCGGTGTAGCTCATTGACGGCGGAGATCACTAAGCGTGACCCACTCATTCCCAGAGGATGACCCAAGGCGATTGCGCCACCATTGGGGTTAACCTGTGGTGCGTCATCAGGAAGACCTAACCCACGTAATACCGCGAGTGCTTGAGCGGCAAAGGCTTCATTTAACTCAATCACATCCATTTGTTCGATGGTTAACCCTGCGATTTTTAATACTTTTTGAGTGGCAGGTAGTGGACCAATTCCCATCAAACGTGGCTCGACGCCACAAGTTGCCGTCGCGATGACCCGAGCACGTGGCGTTAGCCCTTGCTGCTTGGCGATGGCTTTTGATGCGATAATTAATGCGGCAGCACCATCATTGACCCCTGAAGCATTGCCGGCAGTCACGGAACCATTATCACGAAAAGGCGTTTTCAGTTTTTGTAGCTGTTCTTGGGTAGTTTCTGGGCGTGGGTGCTCATCTTCACTAATCTGTTGCTCACTTTTGCGCAATTTCACCGTAACGGGAACAATCTCTTCCGCAAAAATCCCTTTTACCCGCGCAGCCTCAGTACGCTGCTGGCTCCGCAATGCAAAAGCATCTTGGTCTTCACGGCTAATATTGTAGGTTTGCGCAACATTTTCCGCCGTTTCCGGCATGGAGTCGGTGGAAAATTGTTTCTTCATTTCGGGATTAATAAACCGCCAGCCAATGGTGGTATCGAAAATTTCTGCCTGACGGGAAAATGCTGAATCTTGTTTTCCCATCACAAACGGCGCGCGGCTCATGGACTCCACGCCTCCCGCCACCATTAACCCAGACTCTCCCGCTTTGATACTTCTGGCAGCAAGTGCAATAGCATCTAAGCCTGAGCCACACAGACGGTTGATGGTGGTACCTGATACAGAGATGGGTAAGCCAGATAGTAGCCCCGCCATGCGTGCCACATTACGGTTATCTTCCCCTGCTTGGTTGGCACAGCCGAGAATAATGTCATCGGTCAGGCTCCAATCCAGTTGTGGGTTTCGTGCCATTAAGGCTTTTAAGGTGATCGCCGACAGGTCATCGGGGCGAAGGGAGGATAATGCACCGCCATAGCGACCAATTGGGGTACGAATACCATCGCAGATATAAGCGTCATTCATGATTGTTCTCCAACTAAACGATGACCTAAACGGTGTGAACGCCCTTGAAATAACGCCAACGGCTTGCCATCTTGATTGACAATTTCCACGGCATATAATCCGTTGCGCTTACCTTGGTGCTGCATTTTTGCGGTTGCGGTGAGGGTATCCCCTTCAAAACCTGGACGCAGAAAATCAATGGAACACATGGAAGCTACCGCCGCATAACCTTGGCTATTACAGGCGTAAGCAAAGGCGGTATCTGCCAAACTAAACAGTTGCCCGCCATGGCAGGTTTTATGACCGTTGAGCATATTGGCGGTCACGGTCATGGTGAGTTGCGCATATCCCTCAGCAACCTCGTCAATGTGCATGCCCATGGCTTTTGCACAGGTATCATCGCGATACATGGCATGTGCCGCTTGTTGGGCGAGGGTAATAGTCGGCAGTGAATTCATGGCAACTCCTTGAATGATAAAGTGGCATAGCCCGCAGCGAGCTTTCGTAATAGCGGATTTGGGCGATAGCGAGCATCCCCATAAAACTCGCTGAGTTGTTGAAGTACCTGCAAAATAGACTCCCAACCCACTTGGGCTCCCCATGCCAAAGGTCCTTTAGGGTAATTCACGCCAAAACGCATGGCATTGTCCGTATCCTCGGCGGTTGCAATGCCTTTATTCACCACGTCCAACGCTTCGTTACACAGCATGGCAACCGTGCGCATGGTCAGTAATGCCGGATAATCTGGCAATACAATCACTTGCTTCCCAATAGATTGGAAAAACGCGATAGCATCTTGGTTCTGTTGGTGGCTATTTTGGGTAGCGCAACTGAGGGTGATAGTCGTTGCCGCAACATAATCCGCCGATAGGTCAAATTGCACGACGGGCTTACCTAAAATTTGCGCATGTTTAGAAGTTAGTTCACCATTTGTTAACATAATAACAACCCCGTTAACAATCAGTGAGGGTGATTGGAACGTATTTTGTTTTGGTTCTTCGAGTGTGATCCCGTTTTGCTGCAAAATGCGTTTAAATTCTGGAAATATTTGCCAATTTCCAGAGGCAATAATATTCAGTGGGTGGGTTAATGTAATGGGTGGCTCAGCATTGGGTTTTGATTGGGATTTATTGTGATCGTAATGATTATCCGGTTGATACCGATAAAATCCACGCCCCGATTTACGCCCTAAATGCCCCGCTTGCACCAATTCTAATTGCACCAATGAGGTTTGAAAGCGTGGGTCATAGCCAAAAGCGTGAAAGACGGATTGGGTTACTGAGTAATTAATGTCATGACCAATTAAATCCGTGAGCTGCAACGGTCCCATGGAAAAGCCCCCCGCATCACGGATGGCACTGTCCAGCGTCGCGGGATTGGCAATTTTTTCTTCTAATGCGCGTAAGGTTTCCGCGTAGAAAGGGCGCGCCACGCGGTTAACAATAAATCCGGGTGTCGAACGGCAAATCACGGGCACCTTGTTAAAAGATAGGGCGAGTGCTTTTAGGGTATCGATAACCACGTCAGCCGTTTCTAAACCACGGATCACCTCCACCAGTTTCATTACCGGAGCCGGATTAAAAAAGTGTAATCCGGCCATGCGCTCTGGATGAATTAATTGGTTAGCAATCGCGGTAATCGATAATGAGGAGGTATTACTAGCAAAAATCGTATTTTCACGACAAATGGCCTCAAGTTCACCGAAAATAGCTTGTTTAATTTCCAGTTTCTCAGCGACCGCTTCGATAACCAAATCAGCGGCTGACAATTCAGATAAGTGATGGGCAACCTGAATACGGGCAAGGGTCGCTTCTGTTGTATGGGATTCCGCTTTTCCTTGGCTGACGCGTTTGCGTAAACGTGCAGAGAGCGCCGCTAAAGATTGCTGCAACACGTGCGAATTTACATCAAAAATTTGTACTTGCAGACCTGCGCTGGCAGCCACTTGCGCAATGCCTATGCCCATGGTACCTGCGCCAATCACAGCGACATTTTGTATCGATGTGCTGAGTGAAGTTTTCATGGTTATTTTCCTTGAAACTTCGGTTCGCGCTTATTTAAGAAAGCGCCCACACCTTCGCGATAATCGTGACTGCGACCTGCTAAGCGTTGTAAATCTCGCTCAAGATCCAGCTGTTCATCAAGGGTATTGGTGGCAGCGCGATGAATGGCTTTTTTAATCAGACCTAACCCATAAGTTGGTTGAGTGGCAAGGTGCTGAGCGAGGGAGTCCACGGTTTGAGTCAGTTGGTCATTGTCGGTGACTTGCCAAATCATCCCCCACTGTAAAGCTTGCTCAGCGCTAATTTTGTCCCCTAACATAGCCATACCCATCGCTCGGGCTTGCCCGACTAAATGGGGTAAAAACCAGCTGCCACCAGAATCGGGAACCAATCCAAGTCGGCAAAAAGATTGAATAAAACTGGCGTTTTTGGCGGCAATCACAATGTCTCCAGCAAGGGCAATCGCGGCTCCGGCTCCTGCGGCAACACCATTAACGGCACAAATAATCGGCTTGGGTAGCGCGGTTAATCGGCGGATCAATGGGTTATAGTAAGTTTCGACAGAAAAACCGAGATCAGGTGTTGCAGATCCCACGGCAACATTGCGATCGTTAAGATCTTGTCCCGCACAAAATCCGCGACCCGCGCCGGTGATCACGAGGCAGCGCACCGTTTCATCCCGTTCGGCAATTTTGAGGGCATCACTCAGTTGGCGGTGCATTTCATCATTAAAGCTATTGAGCCTATCAGGGCGATTCAACGTGATGGTGAGCACGCCATTTTCCTGTGCAGTAAGGATCATCTCTTCGGTGATCACGGTGTCATTTATCATGATTAGCGTCCTGTAAACTGGGGAGATCGTTTTTCGAAAAAGGCGTTGATCCCCTCTTGGCGATCGTCCGTTCCGGCAAGAGCGACAAAATATTGGCGCTCTAGTTTCAAGCCTTCAGTAAGGTGAGTTTCTTGCCCATTGATTAACGCGGCTTTGGCGGCGTTGACTGCCAGTGGAGCGTGACTTGCAATGCGTTTGGCAATAGTTTGCGCACGTTCGAGGGCTAACTCGTCCACGCACACTTCACTGACCAGCCCCACGCGTAAGGCGTGTTTGGCATCAATGGGTTCACCTGTCAGCACCATTTGCATAGCCAATGACTTACCGACGGTGCGAATCAGACGCTGAGTACCGCCTGCTCCGGGGATCAAACCCAAGGTAATTTCAGGCAGACCAAAACGCGCGGATTCCCCCGCGATAATCATGTCGCTGGCGAGCAGTAATTCAAACCCAGCACCTAATGCATAGCCGTTGGCTGCACCAATAATCGGCTTAGTAATCTGTGAGAAACGGCGCCAGACTTGCGGGCGTTTATCGGTGATGGCACTGGCGACCGTTTGTTGCTGAAGTTCTTTAAGATCAGCCCCCGCTGCAAAAAAACGTGGGTTACCCGTGATCACAATCGCCCCAATATTTGGGTCTTCTTGGGCGCGTTCTAAATGTTTAACTAGCAGCTCTAAGCACGGGGTGCTCAGGGCGTTGCGTACCTCTGGGCGATTAAGGGTGAGTGTCAGAACGCGGTTTTGTTGTTGGGATAAAATCCAATTATTTTCCATGGTTTCCATCCTTAAACGTCAAAATCCAGCACCACACCATCGCCTTTTGGCCATGCTTGGCAACTGAGAATATAGCCATCGGCTATCTGGTCAGGTTCAAGGCTGTAATTCACCCCCATTTCCACTTCTCCTGAACGCAATTTGCATTTACAGGTTGCGCAAACACCGCCTTTGCAGGCGTAGGGTAAATCTGCCCCTTGGCGTAAGGCGGCATCAAGAATGCTGTCATCTTGGCTATCCATACTGATGTCCAAAGTACGTCCATCAAGGTGAATACTGACTTGGCGGCTTTCGCTGGTGGCATGAGTCGGTTTGAATTTTGCACCAGAGGTATTGAAGCGCTCGGTATGGACACGCTCTTGGGGCATGCCTTGGTGAATTAACGTCTCTTGAGCTTCATCCATCATGGACTCAGGACCGCAAATAAAAGCGCGATCAAATTGACTAAAATTTAGGAGAGATTCCCCTAACGCATTGAGTTGCTTGGCATCAATGCGTCCACTGAGTAGCTCGCTTTCTTGGGGTTCTTGACTGAATAGATACAGAACTTGGAAACGGGCGGCAAAACGGTTTTTTAAATCCGCAATGGCTTCTTTAAACATCACGGTACGGCTATTGCGGTTTCCATAAATCAACACAAAGCGGCTTTTCGGCTCAATGTGTAGGGTGGCTTTAATGATGGATAGAAGTGGCGTGATCCCCGAGCCTGCCGCAATCCCGAGGTAATGGGCAGCATGGTGGCTATCGGGTTGATAACCAAATTGCCCTTGGGGGATCATCACCTCCAAATTATCCCCAACATTGAGCTGCTGGTTGATAAAGTTGGAAAAACGCCCCTCATAGATGGCTTTGACCCCAATTTTTAACGTTGCTTCATCGGGAGCGCTACAAATGGAGTAGCAACGGCGTAAATCTTCCCCATTAACTGAAGCTTTTAACGTGAGATGCTGGCCTGGGCGGTAACGGTATTGCTCCCGCAAGGTTTCAGGAATATTGAAGGTGACAGCAACCGCATCTGGCGTGTCACGTTCGATGGCGGCAATACTTAAACGGTGAAATACAGTCATGAGTGTGCCCTTAAATACATTTAAAATAATCAAAAGGTTCTAAGCATTCAGTGCAGCGATACAGCGCTTTGCAGGCTGTTGAGCCAAATTCACTAATTTTTTCAGTGTGTTGGCTATCACAACGTGGGCAGCAGATAGCACCCGTATGCTCAGGATGTTCGCAGGCGGTACCTTGCGGTGGCGCAATGCCAAATTCCCGCAAGCGTCTTTTGGCATCTTGATTCATCCAATCGGTGGTCCACGCGGGGGTCAGTACCACTTCCACATCCACATTTTGAAATCCTGCACTATCAAGAACAGTTTTGATTTCATTGATTAAAAACTCGGTGGCGGGGCAGCCGGAATAGGTCGGGGTAAATCCCACCTGCCAGCCTTGCTCCGTCGGCACAACATGGCGAACCATACCCAGATCGGTGATGGAAAGAGCGGGCAACTCCGGATCTGGAATTTGGTGCAGTTGTTGCCAGATTTGGTGAATATCGGGGGCTTGAAGTTGCATTCTCTGTTCCATCTTCATCACCATTGGCTATTAGGGTAAGCGCGCTGCACAAATTGCAGTTGAGTTAAAATCAGACCTAAGTGCTCGGTATGGCTACCTTGTTTGCCACCTAAGCGGTAGGCTGCTTGTTCTGGCAAAGTGAGAGTGGCTTCTTCCAAGGTTTCTGTGACGGTTTGTAGCCAAATATCGCGTAAGGCTCGTGGGTCGACAGCAATTCCCGCTTCGCTCAGATCAATCTCAATCTCGTCCCCATGAAATAATTCCCCAGTGAAGCGCCATAGACGGTGAATAGATTGCTGAATTTTTTGCTGACTTTGTGCCGTACCATCCCCTAAACGAACCATCCAATTACGGCTAAAACGTAGATGATATAGGGCTTCTTTTAAGGATTTTTCGGCGATAGCGGCGAGTTGTGGGTCGCGGCTTTGGGTTAATGCGCTATACAGTGGAACGTGGTAGGCATCGATAAAAAACTGACGGACTAACGTATCGTTAAATCCCCCATTGGGTTGTTCTACGAGCAATAAATTACTGAATTCACGCTCATCTCGCAGGTAAGCTAGCTTATCTTCGTTGCAACCAGCGCCTTTGAGTTCGGCGGCATAGCTGAGAAAGTTGCGCGCTTGACCGAGTAAATCTAATCCAATGTTGGAGAGCGCAAGGTCAATTTCGATTTCGGGTGCATGGCCGCACCATTCACACAAGCGCTGGGCGAGAATTAACGGTGTATCCCCGAGACGTAAAACATAATGTTGGAGCTGCTGTTGCTGATTCATTCCGTGCTCCTTACATGTTTTTGATGCCATCAGGGATGGTGTAAAAAGTGGGATGGCGGTACACCTTGGTATCCGCAGGGTCGAAAAATTGGCTCTTTTCATCGGGTTGGGAGGCCACTAAATGTGCCGCTTTTACCACCCAAATCGAGCAACCTTCACTACGACGGGTATAAGCATCACGGGCATTTTCCAGCGCCATTTGATCATCTGCCGCATGCAGGCTGCCTACGTGGCGATGGGCTAAACCTTGTTTGCTACGCACAAATACTTCATACAATGGCCAGTCTTGATTGCTCATGGTGTATTCCTTTTTATTTCGTGTGGTTAGGCGGCGGATTTCATCGCTTGTTGTTTATGGCTGTGCGCCATGGCACCTTCGCGAACCCAAGCGCCGTCTTCCCAGCCTTTACGCTTGGCCTCTAAGCGTTCTTGGTTACAAATGCCCTGACCTCTAATCACTTGAAAAAGTTCTTCCCAGTCAATCTCACCAAAACGGTAATGCCCGAGTTGCTCATCCCACTGTAAGTCAGGGTCTGGGATAGTCATGCCGAGGGCTTCCACTTGCGGCACGGTGTTATCCACAAATTTCTGACGTAGTTCGTCGTTACTAAAACGTTTGATTTTCCACGCCATGCTTTGGGCGCTATGGGGGGAATCGGAGTCGTTGGGACCGAACATCATCAGTACCGGCCACCAGAAGCGGTTAATGGCATCTTGCAGCATGGCTTTTTGCTCATCAGTGCCTTGTGCAAGCACCATCACGGCTTCATAACCTTGGCGCTGGTGGAAACTTTCTTCTTTACAGATTTTCACCATTGCACGGGCATAGGGGCCATATGAAGCTCGGCAGAGGGCGACTTGGTTAACGATGGCGGCACCATCGACGAGCCAGCCAATTACACCAATATCAGCCCAGTTCAGGGTCGGGTAGTTGAAGATGGAGGAGTATTTCATTTTTTCATCCAGCATCTTTTGGTAGAGGTCTTGGCGGGTACAGCCCAAAGTTTCTGCGGCGCTGTACAGATACAAACCATGTCCCGCTTCATCCTGAATTTTAGCGAGCAGTACGGCTTTACGGCGTAAAGTTGGCGCACGAGTGAGCCAGTTGGCTTCCGGTAACATGCCAATCACTTCAGAGTGTGCATGTTGCCCAATCTGGCGGATCAGGTTTTGTCTATAGGCATCGGGCATCCAGTCCTTGGGCTCGATGGAAATATCGGCTTCGATTTTGGCCTCGAAGAGTGCCTGATTTTGCTCGCTCATTGATCTCTTCCATTAAAGTGATTCAAAAAAATATTTTAAACATAAAAATATGAAACACATTTATTTAACATTAATGCTAGGAATAGTTAACAATAAGATCAATGCCATTTGTGTGGTTTTTGCGATTGCCATCACAGTGATTTTATTTTAATTGTTAAATATCAATAAATTAAATTATTCATATTTTGTGTGGTTTTGATGGTAATCGTATTTATAACGGCAGAATGTTTTTTATTTGTTAAATTTAGATTGGCATCTATGATTGGATATATGATACATATTTGTTATCAAAATAAGTTATTGTCGTTTTTCTGGAGAGGGAAATATGCAACATTTAACGAGTTATATAATGGGGAAGTGGGTCAATGGCGCAGGTGAGGGACGCAAAATCTATCATGCGCTGACCAACGAGGGGTTGTATTCCGTCACAACGGAAGGACTGCCATTAGCCAAGAGCCTGCAATATGGTCGTGAAATCGGTGGGGAAGCATTAGCCAACCAAACGTTCCAGCAACGTGGGGAAATGATTAAGGCATTGGCAAAATATCTCTTAGCCCATAAGGATGAGTTATATGCAATTTCTGCACAAACCGGCGCGACAAAAGCAGATAGTTGGGTCGATATTGAGGGGGGAATTGGGACGTTGTTCGCCTATGCGGGGTTAGCCAGCCGTGAGCTGCCTGATGACACTGTTTGGTCAGAAGATGAAATGATCCCGCTCTCTAAACAAGGGCAATTTATTGCGCGCCATATTTTAACGTCTCGCCGTGGTGTTGCTTTGCATATCAATGCGTTCAACTTTCCCTGTTGGGGAATGTTGGAAAAACTAGCACCAACGTGGTTGGCGGGAATGCCTGCTATCATCAAGCCCGCGACGGCATCCGCTCAAGTCACCCAAGCCATGGTGAAATTGATGGTAGACAGTGGGTTGGTTCCCGAAGGGGCAATCCAATTAATTTGCGGTGGAGTCGGGGATATGTTTGACCACCTCGATTTTGAAGATGTAGTGACCTTTACGGGCTCGGCAGGGACAGGGCAAAAGCTAAAATCCCATCCGCGTATTAATCAAAAATCCGTTCCGTTTACCATGGAAGCCGACTCACTGAACTGTGCGATTTTGGGTAGCGACGTTCTACCTGAAAGCCCGGAGTTTGTTTTATTGATCAAAGAAATTGCCCGTGAAATGACCGCGAAAGCAGGGCAAAAATGTACCGCAATTCGCCGGATTATCGTGCCAAAATCTCAGTTGGAAAATGTGAAACATGCGCTACTGAAACGCTTATCTGGCGTGACCATGGGCGATCCTGCGGTGGATGGCGTGCGTATGGGGGCGCTGATTAATTTAGAACAGCGCCAAGATGTGCAAGAAAAAGTGGATTATTTGCGAGCAAATGGCTGTGAGTTGCTGTGCGGTGGTAGTTTCACCAACTTACAAGTGATGGGGGCAGATAGCCAAAATGGGGCATTTTATCCGCCTACATTACTGTATTGCGCACAACCATTTATCCACCAAGCAGTGCATGAAACGGAGGCGTTTGGTCCGGTTGCCACTTTGATGAGCTATGACTCATTAGAGCAGGCGGTGCAGCTGGCAATTCTCGGTGGAGGTAGTTTGGCTGGAACGTTAGTCACCGCAGATAGCCAAGTGGCACAATCGGTGATCCGCGCTAGCGCTCGCGCGCACGGTCGAATGTTAATTTTGAATGAAGCGGCAGCGGCAGAGTCGACGGGGCATGGCTCTCCATTGCCGATGTTGGTGCATGGTGGACCGGGGCGTGCGGGTGGTGGGGAGGAATTAGGTGGTTTAAGAGCTGTAAAACACTATATGCAGCGCACCGCTATCCAAGGCAGCCCATCCATGTTAACCGCCATCAGCAAACAGTGGATGCGCGGAGCCGATACCGTTGCCGATGTGGTGCATCCGTTCCGCAAATATTTTGAAGATTTGGTGATCGGTGACACGCTGCTCACCGCTAGACGTACCGTGACTGAGGCGGATATTGTGAATTTTGCCTGTCTCAGTGGTGATAATTTCTATGTTCATGTGGATAAACTCGGTGCTGAGCAGTCGATGTTTGGCGAGCGTATTGCCCACGGTTATTTTGTGGTATCCGCGGCCGCTGGGTTATTTGTGGATGCGGGCGTCGGTCCGGTGATCGCTAACTATGGTATGGAAAATCTGCGTTTTATTGAACCCGTAAAAATTGGTGACACTATCCAAGTGCGTTTAACGTGCAAGAAAACCATCAAAAAAGTGCAGAAAAAAGCCGAAGATAAGCCCAATGGGGTTGTGGAGTGGGATGTTCAGGTGTTTAACCAGCGCAATGAAGTGGTGGCGTTGTACAGTATTTTAACGCTGGTGGAACGTCGCCACGGGGATTTTTAATGGGGTAAGAGAGGGGGGAAATCCCTCTCTATTTCAGTCGGTTATTTCTGGATAAATTGCGCTTGGTTGAGCTGGCTAGCAGTAAAATAAATTCGTTGCTATAGTTGTATGACAGAGTAATACAAAGTAATGGTAGGTGAGTTTATGGCTAGGGTAACCAGTGTGACATTGGGCGAGCATTTCAACCGTTTTATTGGTGACATGATCCAGTCGGGGCGTTATGGCAATACGTCAGAAGTGATCAGAGATGCATTACGTATGCTGGAAGAAAGAGAGCAACGTATTGAATATGTACGTAAAATGGTATTGGATGGGCTAAATTCTCCCGAGAGTGAAAGTAGCATGGATGATATTTTTGCCAGAGCTGAAAAGGACTTAAATGTATAAAATCTCTAAGATTGCTGAAGAGGATATTTATCAAATTGCTCATTACACCATACGGCAGTTTGGTGTAAATCAAGCCAAAAAGTATCATCATGAATTGAAAAAAACGTTCGACTTATTAGCCGCTTCCCCATGGATAGGCAGAGAGTGCCATTGGGTATATGAGGGAATGAGGCGTTTTGAATTTAAAAAACATTCTATTTATTACATGCCACAGACCCCATTTATTTTTATTTCCCGCGTTATTCATCAATCTGTGGATGTTGATGAATTCGATTTTATCGAATAAACCTCGGTATTTTTAAATGGGATAAGAGAGAGTAAAAAACGCCCTCTCTATTTGAATGCTATTTCTGGATAAATTGTGCTTGGTTGAGCTGGCTGAGGGCAGTATTCACGCTAAAAATTTGTCCACTCACTTCAGGTACACCAAAGGATTTGAGTCGAGCGCTGTGCATTTCAAGGTAGGCTTGCGCATCCGTTTGGTTTGCAAATAAGTAAATCCCACCGGCACGCTGAGTTTGCTGGTTTTCCGTCCAAATTTTCCAAATAAACCCCGGCTCTTGGTTGATGGACTGCGCCAGTCCATCCATTGCAGCCGTCATCTCGTCACCCCACGGTCCTTGGTATGGGAAATCCACCTGTAAAATTACTTGCATCACTGCCTCCTATGGTTGTTGTTTAACTATCATACCCAGTAAATAGTTTTAAACAGTGATCAATTTGGGGGAATGTCATATAAAAATCTGTCCGATAATCCTAATGCAGTTCTTTAATATTTAGGTTATGTTGACCTACATAACCTAAATTATAAGGATGTGATATGAATCAGGATGAGCAAAATGAAAATATCCAACATAGTTTTTGTAAATTTGATGAGAAGAAACAAGTTTCTTGGGAATGTACAAGGCAACATCGATCACAAAATGCTAAAGCTTACCTCCATTTACCTTCAATCAAAGTTGTTCCCGTAATTTTTTTACCTGGGATCATGGGGTCTAACTTACGGAGTAAGAAAGATAAAAAATCAATCTGGCGCATTCGAACGAATAAGCTTGGAATGGCGATGGATGCTTTTGGTTGGCTTTTGACTTCCGGCAATAAACGGAAAAAATTACTCGCCCCTGAAGCCACAGAAACAGATTCGACCCAAGATGTCGATAATAACGATAATGAATCGACTTATTTTGCGAATTCTCGGCAAAAACGTGGCTGGGGAAGTGTTTTACAATTTTCGTATGCCGAGCCTCTCGACAAATTACAGAAAGAATTGCTGATATGGGAAGATTATTATAACAAGGCAAAAAGTAATGGAATTGGCTCTGCGGATGAGGCGGCTGAATATTTTGCGGGTAATGGTTCGGACTCTATTTTTCAGCATATTTTAGGCAAAAAATTGTCTCCGGATGATACAAACCCGCTTTCGATTGATGAAGCAGGCAAATATCGCCGCTTGCTACTCCCTCTTCACGCTTTTGGCTATAACTGGCTACAAGACAACGCTCAGTCTGCGCAAGACCTCGCCAAATATATTGATGATGTTTTAAATCTATATCGGACGAAAAAGAATGGGGATATTGGACATGGACTGGCGTTTGAAGAAGGGCATGAAAAGGTCATTCTGGTAACGCATTCTATGGGCGGATTGGTGGCGCGTTATGCCTCCGAATTATTAGATACGCCATACAGAGATAAAATCCTTGGGATAGTTCATGGTGTGATGCCAGATTTAGGTTCTCCAACAGCCTACAAAATGATGAAAATAGGGGAGCATTCTTTTCCTATGGGGCTAGTGCTTGGCATGAGTGCAACACGCTTAATGTCGGTATTGGCTCAGTCACCAGCACCTTTACAACTTTTACCTTCGTCGAAATATAACCATGGTCAGCCGTGGTTACGGATTGAAAAAGGTAGCGCTGATGGCGTGACGGATTTGTTGTTACCGCAGAATGGTGATCCGTTTAACGAAATTTACCTCAAGGAAAAAATATGGTGGCAGATGTATGAACCGGATATTTTAGATAAAAAGCAATTTACTATTGATGATAACTTTAGTGCTTATAAAAATATTATTAGATATATAGTCAAACCATTTATGACAAAAATGGACAGTGCTTATCATGATAACACTTACCAATTTTATGGGGCGTATTTTGATGCGAATGACTCGAAAGATTCTCGCCGTTCAGATGAAACGTTGACATGGAAATTACGGGATAAGACCTCGTGGCTATGGGTGTCTGATGACAGTCGAGCAACGGAGGCGTATGGCGATAAACGGGAGTATACGTTACTTAAATCCAGTTTTAAGTGGAAGAATACTTCATCGAGGGATTATGAGGGGGGGGCCGGTGATGGCACCGTGCCTAAATACGCCATCAATTTACAGGCTAAAGGTCGATTTAAAGAAATTTTAGAAATGAACGTTGACCATCAAAACGCGTATCAATTTCCACCCATGAAAGGGGATGGTAGTTATGGCGATGGAGACTTGTCCCCGGCGATAAAATTTACCTTGCGCTCCTTATGCCGAATCTTGCAAACGGATGAGGTTAAACCATGATAAGAAATAAATTTATTGTTTTTTTAGGTTTAGTTTTATTGAGCGCCTTAGTGGCGTGCTCTGTACCCAATAAAACCTATTCACGCCCGCTTAATGAAAAGGATTCCGCTGTGATTAATTCTCTGTTTGATGATGCCCCAACCTATTGCTTAGGTCGCTATACGTTTAATTATCCGAAAGCGTTAACACAAGAACTTTCATCGGTGATTACCATTGATGATATGACGATTGAAAGTCAGTTTATTTACCCACCTTCGTTTAAACAACGCATTGAATTACGGGAAGAAGAATTAAAAAAACAGCGCGTGAGTGAGGAGTCAGATGGGCCCTTTTTGAAAGATATTGTGCGATTAGATAACGGGGTCATTTTTGAAAGAAATGAAAGCTATGCTTATCCTGATGTCCTTCGTTTATTAGAAGCTCATGTCTACATTGATAATGTAGCTTTTATTATTAAATCAAAGACTAAAGATGTTTCTAGCTCTAAATATAAAGATGAACAGTTAGAGTACGATGAAAAAAACAAACCATATACGAATAAACCCCAAAAGCTAGCCGCTATGCGATCGTTGATTTCTCGCTTACACGGTCGCCCAAAAAATGAAATTCCGACCGAAAAAGGAATTTGCATTCCTTATGGCTTTATTCAGGATGATGGAAATCCGCACCAAGAAGAAATCTCGATGGTTTTTGAAAACCCTCAATTTTATTGGGCGGTTGATATGGATAACACGATAGAAAGCGAAAAAGAAAGCATGCTGGATAGAGCTGATGAAATAAAGTCTGTTCTCTCTCAATATGGCGGTAAAACCTTACGGAAAGGAAAAACACAATTCAATAATGTGGCGGGTGAGGAGTGGCTAACGTTAGGTCGAGACCCCCGTTATGATAACCAATCCGATAAATTTTATTATTTTCAATATTATGCGAATGAAAAAAATATTGGCTATCTACATCCTTCCGTTAGCATACTGATGCATTCATCGAGTAAGGTTGTTCATTATAGCGACGAGCAAATGGTTGAAATTTGGGACCGTATATTGCAATCCTTTAAACTTCGCCCGAACGCGTATTAAGGTTAATGGCGCAATGAACGGAGCGTCATTGCGCCAGTTATGTATCTTTCCTTGAGCCATAGCCTATTTATTGGCTGACGGAACCTATTGATAGATTGGTGTTTATAGACGAGTCAGCGCATTAACCCACGTGAAGGTTTGTGGGGGCAGTGACGCACAGAAGTAGGGATGAGGTAAAAGTAATCGCATGAAAAAACAGATAATTATCGTGTCATTGGGAGCCTTATTGCTCATGGTGTTAACCGCCTGTTCAGTCGTAAACCGTTCTTATTCTTACACACTCAATGAACAAGATTCCGCTGTGATTAATTCTCTGTTTGATGATGCGCCGAGCTACTGTTTAGGTCGCTATACGTTTAATTATCCGAAAGCGTTAACACAAGAACTTTCATCGGTGATTACCATTGATGATATGACGATTGAAAGTCAGTTTATTTACCCGCCTTCGTTTAAACAACGCATTGAGTTACGAGAAGAAGAATTAAAAAAACAGCGCGTGAGTGAGGAATCAGATGGACCCTTTTTGAAAGATATTGTGCGATTAGATAACGGGGTTATTTTTGAAAGAAATGAAAGCTATGCTTATCCTGATGTCCTTCGTTTATTAGAAGCTCATGTCTACATTGATAATGTGGCTTTTATTATTAAATCAAAGATTAAAGATGTTTCTAGCTCTAAATATAAAGATGAACAGCTAGAGTACGATGAGAAAAACAAACCATATACGAATAAATTCCAAAAACTAGCCGCTATGCGATCGTTGATTTCTCGCTTACACGGTCGCCCAAAAAATGAAATTCCGACCGAAAAAGGGATGTGTATTCCTTACGGTTTTATTCAGGATGATGGAAGTGACCACAAATATAAATTGTCCATGCTATTTAAAAACAGTCAATTTTCGTGGGCCATTGTGATGGACAATTTGTTGGGGAGTGAAGATGAAAGCTTGCTTGAGCGTTCATCCGAGATTAAGCCAGTTATGCGGCAGTTGGGTGCATCCACGTTGAAAAAAGGTCAAGTGCAATACAATATGATTGCCGGTGAAGAATGGCTAATTTCGGGTGAAGAAGATGGCGATAAAAAATACCGTTTTCAATACAATGCGAATGAAAAAAATGTCACTTACCTGAAACCTTTAGTGCTGATTTTGCTCCACAATTCAGGAATATTGACTGTGAAAGAGTATAGCGACGAGCAAATGGTTGAAATTTGGGATCGTGTATTGCAATCCTTTAAACTTCGCCCGAACGCGTATTAAGATTGATAGCGCAATGAACGGGGCATCATTGCACTTTAATATAAACATACTTAGTTTTCTTCTGGTTATATTCATTAATTACGAATATAGAGAAGCACAGTTTGTATGGCATAAAGGATAGAGCCTTATTGCGGAGGTATGACAATCCACTGATTTTTTAAAAGATAGTGGGGCTGGCGATTCATGAGTGAACTCTCCGGGGGCATCAATAAAATTTACCTTATTGTCATACTCCCCCGCTTCCCTGCCTCAAACGCTTCCAACGTATTCAGCCGCGCTTGTTTATGGTCGACAATCGGGGTTGGGTAGTTCAGAGTGACCTGATTAGATTCAGCCCATGTGTGGGGTTCGTGAATAAATTGCTCTGGAACATTTCGAAGTTCAGGCAGCCATTTGTGAATAAAGGTGCCTTGTGGGTCGAATTTCTTGCCCTGCGTGGTTGGGTTAAAAATACGAAACCACGGGGAAGCATCGACGCCAGTAGAGGCTGACCATTGCCAACCGCCATTATTGGCTGCCAATGTGCCATCAATTAACTGGCTGATAAAATAGTGCTCCCCTTTACGCCAATCAATCAGTAGGTCTTTCACCAAAAAACTCGCCACAATCATTCGCAGTCGGTTATGCATCCAACCCGTCTGATTAAGTTGGCGCATGGCTGCATCCACAATCGGGTAGCCTGTTTGTCCCGTTTTCCATGCGGTGAATGCGTCTTCATCAGGGTTCCATTGAATATGCTGAGTCCACTCAATAAATGGTTGATGACGACAAAGGCGAGGGAACGCGACCAATAAATGGCTGTAAAATTCACGCCAAACTAGCTCATTTAACCAACTAAACCCGCCACTGTCAGGGGAATCAAAAATATGTGGATTTTCAGCGAGTAACCGATTTACACACTGACGAGGTGAAAGAGTGCCAATGGCTAAATAAGGGGATAGCTGGCTGGTGCCATCAATGGAAGGAATGTCTCTATCTCGCTGATAGTCTTGTACTCTTTCACGACAAAATAATCTCAATTTTGCCAGTGCGGCCTGTTCTCCAGCAATAAACTGTGGCGCGATTTCTACCGGAGTATGTGGAAACAGTGGCTGAGAACTATCGATGATAATGGGCTCACTTCGTGCTTTGGGAGCGGGAAGTGAGCGGTAATCAGTCATCATTAATTGGCTGAGAAAGGCGCGACGAAATGGCGTATAAACTTGATACATTTCACCTTTTTGTGTTTGAACTACACCAGGCGAAATTAAGACCGCATCATCATAAGAAAAAACGTTTAGGGATTGGGCATGTTGAGTAACCCATTGGTCACGTTGGCGCTCATTCAATTCATATTGCTGATTGAAAAACAGCGCCTTCACTTGCTGCTGCTTGGCATATTCTAATAGCCATTTCGCGGAATCTGCAAATGTCGAAACCGTGTGGCAAACCAGTGGGATGCCGCGTTCAGCAAGTGCGCGCTGTAGCTCAATAAGGTTTTGGTGCATAAACGTGATTTGCCTTGGCGAGACTCCGTGGCTAGCCCACTGATCGGGTGTTGCAATGAACACGCCGATTACTTGGGAATCAGAGTCCTGACAGGCAGAGGAAAGGGCTTTATTATCGGTGACTCGTAAGTCGCCGCGGAACCAAACAAGGTGACGTGCCGACATACCTTTCCTCTTAGTAATGGTTAATCTAATTTTGGATGCTGATTAATTAGCGATTGACGCTGTTTTTCCAGCTCACTAATTTGCTGTTCAATATCTTCAACTTTCTGCTCGATATTGTCAAAATGCTCGCTCAAAATTTCTTTTGCTTCAGCTCTATCTGATGCGGCAGGTGTTGCACCACGTAATGGTTTATTGGCCGTTTCAGGCATACGTAAACCTGTATATAAACCAATGAAAGCAATCACGATCAGGTAGTAGGCTGGCATATAAAGGTCATTAGTTGATTCCACTAACCATGCAGCAACGGTTGGTGTTGCACCTGCGATAAGCACTGAAATATTAAAGGCGATGGCTAATGCACTATAACGAATATGTGTCGGGAAAATCGACGGTAAAATCGACGCCATAACCCCAGTAAAACAGTTGAGTAATACCGCTAAACCTAATAATCCAATGAAGATCAAGCCTACGGATCCGCTATTAATCATCATAAACGCGGGGTAAGCAAATAAAATCAGACCTACACTACCGATAATCACAAATGGGCGACGACCAATTTTATCGCTGGTTAAACCAATCAGTGGTTGAACAAATAGCATACCAATCATGATCGCAATAATAATTAACACACCGTGGTCGGTAGAATAATTCAGGTTATGGGATAAATAGCTCGGCATATACGTCAGTAACATATAGTAAGTCACGTTTGTCGCGATCACTAAGCCGACACAAATCATCAAGCTTTTCCAATATTTAGAGACAACCTCACGAAATGAAACCTTCGGTGGGTTTTGGATATTGGCTTTATCTTGTTGTTCTAAACTTTCAATATGTTGTTGGAATGCAGGTGTTTCTTCTAAAGAGTGACGTAGATAGAGACCGATGATCCCTAATGGCAATGCTAAGAAGAAAGGAATTCTCCAGCCCCAATCGTGGAAGTTCGCTTCACCCACAATACTGGAAATCAGGACAACTACACCCGCACCCATGACGAAACCGGCGATAGAACCAAAGTCTAACCAGCTTCCCATAAAGCCACGTTTACGGTCAGGAGAGTATTCAGCGACAAAGATGGCCGCACCGGAATATTCACCACCGACTGAGAAACCTTGAGCAAGCTTCGCAATCAATAATAAGATTGGAGCCCAAATACCGATAGTTTCGTAAGACGGGATCAAACCGATACAGAAGGTACTGACCGCCATGATAATTATCGTCATGGAAAGGACTTTTTGGCGACCATATTTATCACCGAGAACCCCGAAGACCAGTCCACCAAGGGGTCTGACCAAGAAAGGCACGGAGAATGTCGCTAACGCGGCAATCATCTGAACGCTCGGTGATGCGCCCGGAAAGAAGACTTGACCCAGTACATAGGCTAAAAAGCCGTAGACACCGAAATCAAACCACTCCATCGCATTACCCAGCGAAGCTGCGGTGATTGCTTTTTTCAATTTTCCATCATCAATGATTGTAATGTCGTTGATATTTAATGGCTTTTCTTTTTTCTTTCTGATTTTCATGGAACCATCCTCTTATTTGAATTTTTTGCCATATTGTTAGCAATATTTAAGATGTGGGTTTCCCGATCCGACTTGCTCGGACAATCTGCAAATAATGAAAGTTAGTATGGATAATTAAATGCAGTATCTAAACTAATAGAATGGAAATTTATTGCTTAAAAGCTTATTGGATAAGCTATATGAAATTTTTATAGCGAAGCATGTTAATGGGGGAATATTGATTTTTTGTGTTTTTAAAATAGAGCAAAAATATCACCTGTAGATAGTCAAATATGGATCCATTATACGATAATATCGACAAGATGTAAAATTTCGGTATTTTGTTTCAGTTTTGTCGGTATTTTAAGTGGGTAAATTTAGACAGTATTAACTTTATTTATTTTTGGCTAATTTATTATATTTCAGTCTGTTATGTGACCATGCGCATAATAAAAATTATGCTATAAAATATTTTGTTATTTTTATATATAGATATCGATAGATTGCCGATTTCAGAGTAAAAATATTAATTAAATAGAATGTTCTTTTTTGAAACGCGCTTGTCCTTTTACGACCTTGAATTTGTCCTGTTATTTCATTCTTCTTTCGATATTCACGGAGGAATATCTCGTTCTGATTTAGAATGAGTGTCACAAGTAGGAATGGGTAATTGATTTAGTTAGAATCCAAAGCATTCAACTGAATAAATATGAATATCAGCACTGGCTGCTAAATGCATCATTGTTATAGCGAATAAGCTAAATTTAATCTGACTTAAAAAGAGTGCCATTATGAAAAAACAGAGTATTGCATCATATGTTGCGAAAGTACTGGATAATGCCGGCGTTAAGCGTATCTGGGGTGTAACTGGGGACTCATTAAACGGTTTAACTGATAGCTTGCGTAAGCAAGGCGCGATTGAGTGGCTGGGGACTCGCCATGAGGAAGTCGCAGCGTTTGCCGCGGGTGCGGAAGCACAACTGACTGGTAATCTAGCTGTATGCGCAGGATCTTGTGGACCAGGAAATATGCACCTGATTAACGGGCTATATGATTGCCACCGTAACCGTGTACCTGTATTAGCCATTGCAGCCCATATTCCATCAAGCGAAATTGGCAGTAACTATTTCCAAGAAACTCATCCAACTGAACTGTTCCGCGAATGTAGCCATTATTGTGAAATGGTCACTAACCCTGAGCAAATTCAGCAGGTTTTGGGTATCGCAATGCGCAAAGCTATTTTGAACAAAGGTGTTTCAGTGGTGGTGATTCCGGGGGATATCGCATTAAAAGACGCTCCTGAATCGGCAAAAGAAACGTGGTATCAACCACAAGCGCCATTGATCATGCCTCAGCGCTCTGAAATTGAAAAATTAGCTGAGGCCTTGAATCAATCTGAAAATATTACCCTATTTTGTGGTAATGGTTGCGCGGGTGCTCATGATGAAGTGATTAAGTTATCTGAAACCTTAAATGCGCCAGTGGTTCATGCATTACGCGGTAAAGAGCATATTGAGTGGGATAACCCAAATAGCGTGGGAATGACCGGCTTAATTGGTTTCTCATCGGGTTATCATGCGATGATGAATGCGGATACCGTGGTGCTGCTGGGAACGCAATTTCCTTATCGCCCGTTCTATCCAACCGATGCAAAAATCATTCAGATAGATATTAATGCTGGCAGCTTAGGTTCCCATTGTCACCTTGATATGGGGCTGATTGGCGATATTAAAGCTACGCTAACGGCATTACAGCCTCATTTACAAGCTAAACAGAATCGTCAACATCTGGATGGTGCACTGAAGCATTATGCTGAGGCGCGTAAAGGGTTAGATGATTTGGCTAAACCGGGGCATGAAGGTTTAATTCATCCACAGTATTTGGCAACCAAACTCAGTGAGTTGGCAAACGATGATGCTATCTTTACTTGCGACGTGGGAACGCCAACTGTATGGGCTGCTCGTTACCTGAAAATGAACGGTAAACGTCGCCTGATTGGTTCGTTTAACCACGGTTCGATGGCGAATGCGATGCCGCAAGCAATTGGTGCACAAGCCGTAGATAAAAGCCGTCAAGTTATTGCGATGTGTGGTGACGGTGGATTCAGCATGTTGATGGGAGACTTTATTTCTCTATCACAAATGAACCTGCCAGTTAAAATTATCATTCATAACAACGGCGTATTAGGTTTTGTTGCCATGGAAATGAAAGTGGCTGGCTTTATGACAGCGGGCACTGACTTACAAAATCCAAACTTTGCAGCAATTGCTAATGCCGCAGGAATTAAAGGCATTCGAGTTGAGAAGAGTGAAGATCTGGATAGCGCGCTGAAGGAAGCTTTTGCCCATGATGGCCCAGTAGTCGTGGATGTACTAACCGCGAAACAAGAGCTTTCTATGCCGCCAGAAATTGAAGCACAAGAAGCGAAAGGCTTTAGCTTATATATGCTGAAAGCGATTATGAGCGGTCGTGGTGATGAAGTCGTGCAGTTAGTGAAAACCAACTGGCTACGTTAATCACTGCCATTAATTGTGAGATATATACCCCAATTCGGAGTACCGGATTGGGGTTTTTTCATTAATAGCCTGCGGCAGATTGATATCGCCATAAATGGGCTGCAACCAATGCTCGCCATGGCGCGAATTGCACTAACCAATGTTGGGTCTCTTTGGTGCTAGGCTGCTCGGTGTGGTTTAATAAAGTTTGCAGGTTACGTCGAACTGCTACATCCCCATGTAGAGAACCATCCAGATAGTTAAACCCACGCAGTAGCGCATAACTTATTGTCCAAGGTCCAATGCCTTTGATTGCCAGCAATTGCGCTGTAACGTCTTCGACATTATCGGGTGTAACGGTAAGATCAAGATCGAGCTGCTGGTTTTCAATGGCTTCACAGACGCCGCGCAGTGCAATAATTTTTCCAGTCGAAAACCCCGTTTTACGCAAAATATTGTCATCCACTTGGGCAACCTGCTGTACGGTTGGAAAACACCAAATTCCTGAAGAGTGTTGCATTCCTACGGCTTGAATAAAGCGTCTACGAATGGCAATAGCAGCTAATACACTGATTTGTTGACCGATAATCGCCCAAACTAAGGCTTCAAAGGTGCTGGCAGACTGATAGACACGAACGCCCCGCTGGGGAGTGATCAGTTTGCCCAGTATCGGATGGGATAAATAAATATCTTCAAACAGCTCCACGGGTTGGTTGAGCCCTAATAAATGTGTGGCTAAAGTGAGCTTTTCATGTGGCGTTGCACTGACTTGTAAAGCGTCGATGTCTAATGAAAAAGTGGCGTTATGATTTTCAATCGCCAAGGTAATTTGTGCGGGATATTGTTGCCAGATAATGCCTTTGCGTAAGGTATTTTCTGTCACGATCTCGGCAATATTTTGCGGATCACGTAAGTGAAAGGCAAAAAAATCATCAACTCGGTAGTGAGGGGGCAACAATAATTGGATAGTTTGTGTAGGGGTCATATTCATCATCTTCTTATTTATGACCCTTTTAGGTCAAATTTTGATAAAAATTGCGAGTCGCTACATTTTTAACCGTGGGAGTATGTTAATTTTATTGAATATATAGGGAGTAATTTATCGTGCCCACAGGTATTCATCAACGGGATAGTGGTGAAATAGAAAGAGGAATAATTCCGATGATTTATTGCAAACGGGTGTATGACGCGAGTAGTTCACAGGACGGCTATCGAATTTTAGTCGATAGATTATGGCCACGAGGTATTAAAAAAACCGATTTACAGTGTGACGAATGGCATAAAGAGGTTGCACCCTCAAATGAGTTGCGTAAATGGTTCCATCAACATACCGATCAATTTGATCAGTTTATTGAGAAATATCGTCAAGAATTACAGGCTAATACAGCGTGGCAAGTATTGGTGGAAAAAGCGAGGCATGGCAATCTAACGTTGCTGTATAGCGCTAAAGATACCCAGCATAATCAGGCGCAAGTTTTAAAGGCGTTTATAGAAGAACAATTACAAGAAAAATAAAGGTTATCAGAATGGAAGTAAATTCATCATCAAGTGGAGAACCTTCGCCGGTTTCCTATTCTACACTGAAAAATGAGCTAAAGGTTCAGCCTCGAGGTATTGGTGGTTGGCTGATTTTACCCTTACTGGGCCAGCTGTATATGTTGTGCAATTTAATCTCGATGATGCTACAAGATATTACTTTGGTTAAAGGGGTTTGGTCTCTTGCGACGGATTCAGATTCTGATTTCTATATTGCGGGGTTTGCGCCCACTTTTTATAGTGTTCAGGCGGGGTTGGGCGTGGTGATTGCCTTGATGTTATGGTCTTTTATCGCTGCGTTTAAAGGTAAAAGTAGCACCAAATTATTGTTTATTATTACCATGTTGCTTTATGTATTTATTATCGCGATTGCTCGCATCGCATTTCCACTCGCTTTTGACTTAGAAATCGATTTTAACTATGTGATGAGCTTATTCTATGCCAGCTTGTATTGTTTGATTGGCATTGTTTACTTTTTGGTGTCTGCTCGGGTAAAAAATACGTTTATTCATTAAGTTGCAGGGCTGTGAACGCCAGCCCTGATGCTGTTAATCCGCTAAATCTAAGGTATGCGTGATATTGCACTGTTCCACAAAAGTGTCATCGTGGGAAACGAGCAATAGTGTGCCTTGGTAGTCTTGCAAAAGTTCCTCAAGCAGTTGTTTAGAATCCAAATCTAAATGGTTATCTGGCTCATCCAGCAATAATACTGCGGGTGGTTTTGGGCTATGGATAAGCGCTAATAATGTCGCTTTGAGTTGTTCTCCACCGCTGAGTTTATTCAAGGGTAGCAAGGATTTATCTCCTCGAATCCGCAACATACCGAGTTGAGTTCGCCATTGTTCTAGGGGGATAGCAGGTTGATATTGATGTAATGCTTCAGCAACAGGTAAAGACTTATTTAATAAGTTAAGATGCTGATCCAGATAACAAAACTCCCCACTGATACGATGTTCACCTGAAATTGCAGTAAGCTCTCCCGCTAATACTTTTAAGAGTGTCGATTTTCCGCAACCATTTCTGCCTTTTATATGCCAGTGCTCGCCGCTATACGCAGTGAATGATAAAGGTTGGTTATAGCCGTAAGGCAGCATTATTTGAGAGACAAATACCGTGATTTTTCCGCCTTCACGTTGGTAATTCAATACCATTTTTTGGGGTTTTGTGTGGTTAATTTTATCTTGGTTTTCTTGTAATTGATTATGTAAATTACCCAGAACACGCTGATGGCGTTCAGCAACATTGGATTGTCTTTTCTCTGCGCGGTTTTTTTGCATATCCAGTAATAACAGAGATTGAGAGCCGCTATTACGGATTTGTTCTCCCTGTTTACGTCGTTGAGCGGCTTTTTGTAACGTGGCTTGCTGCTGTTTTTTCTCTTGGCGAATTTGTTTATCTAAATGCTCCCCTTGCGCTTCAATGGCTTTGATTATCAAGGTTTTTTGTTCATCATACAGTGTGTAATTACCGCCGTACTCTTGTAGTCCTTTCTCAGTTAATTCAAAGATAGTATCCATTTTATTGAGCAAATTACGGTTGTGGCTGATCACTAGGCTACCCGCTTTGTGCTGACTAAGCTTTTCGCTTAGCCATTGACGCCCAGCACTATCGAGATGGTTATCCGGTTCATCCAATAATAGGTAGTGTTCAGAATGTAAAAATGCACGGCATAGAGCTAAGCGAGTTCGTTCTCCGCCACTCAGTTGCTCAATCGGGGTTTCCATGGAAACTGGTAACTGTGCAGAATCCAATAGACTTTGCCATGTGGCAGGAAGATGCCATTGGTCTTCAGCTTGCTCAAAATCTGCCAATGTACCGTGACCCGCTTCAATACGAGCAAATACTTGATGTAGTTCATCGACGCCTAACCCCTGCGCAATAGTGTTGCCGGGTAAGCGGGTGAGCTGATCCACATGGATAAATGGCATGTGCCAATTAACGTTACCGCTGCTGGGAACGAGTTGTTGGGCAAGTAAGCGCATCAATACTGATTTTCCACGACCATTGTGACCAATTAGGGCGGTTTTTTGGCTAAATAGCGAACCCGTTAATGGTGGAAATAGGGGCGATTGATGAAATTCAACGGTGAGTTGTGAAAAGTGGCAAACCATCGTCATAGAAACCTCCAGAATATAGAGGGCAGACAACGGGATGCTATCCTTCGCAAAAGAAGAGATCAGAACGTTATGTCTGCCAGGAACAGAAAAATGAATACCTTAAAGAAGGCATTGGAAATATTTTCTGGCAGGACTTAGTTCATCGTCAGGAAGACTCTCTTTGAAAAGTGCAAGATTGCGGACGAATTATAGGCAGGGTGCGAAGAAGATGCAAGCCTAGGTTGTATGAAAAGTAAACTTGCAGTAATTGACCTTTAAATCCATAATATTGTGTGTTAACGGCAATATTTTAATTTAAGGCATAATATATTGGATTTAAGACTGAGTAAACCGAGTGAAATTGTCAAAAAACTCTGTGAAAGATTACGTTTAGAGCGACTGACATTAAAAATGACTCAGCTTGATGTCGCTGAACGTGCTGGAGTGAGTGTAAATACAGTTTCAAATCTAGAGGCAGGGAAAAATGTCAGCTTTGAGAATATTATCCGAGTTGCAATGGTGCTTGGACGTAGTAAAGAGCTTGAAGGGCTGTTTTTACCTAACTTAAATAGTGTTGATGATATTATTCGCTATGACGAGAGTAAAAATCGTCAACGGGTGAAAAAAGGATAGGTGAAAATGCTTAATCGAGTTGATGTGTATTATAACGGATGGGGAGAGCATTGGTTATGGGGAACTCTTGTTTCAACAACCAATATTACGGGACGTCCTCTGATCGCATTTGAATATAGTCATGAGGCTAAAAACAAAGGATTGGAACTTTCATCCCTACTTCTTCCATTACAAGAAACTCAACTTCGCACCAATTTTCCATCTCATCAATTAGGGTTACCTGGCCCTGTTTATGATGCGCTACCGGATGGGTGGGGTATGTTATTAATGGACCGCTTGTTTAAACGTCGAGGTCTGAATGCCGCTAGAATAGGTGCATTAGAGCGTTTAGCTTATATCGGTGATAATGCGATTGGTGCTATGTCATTTGAACCTATTTCCTCTGAACTTGAGAATGGCGAAATTGATATTTCTCTTGAGCAGCTAGCTGCGGAAGTACAAGATGTATTAAATGGGGAAGGGGAACAATTTCTCCAGCAATTATTACAAATTGGTGGTTCCCCTCAAGGCGCTAGACCGAAAGCATTAATCTATCGAGATCTTAAATCTAACTTATTCACCACTGTCAGTTCCCCTAATTTAGAGGCTTGGTTAGTGAAGTTTCCTGCAAACCATGAACACCCTGAAGTTTGTGCAATCGAAATGGTTTATGCAGAATGCTTGCGAATGTGTGGAATTCAAACCCCAGATACTTTACTTTTTACGTTGAAAAACGGGTTAACAGCATTTGCGTCTAAACGTTTTGATAGGGAAAATAATTTGAGAGTACCGATGCAAAGCCTTGCATCTTATACTGGTGCTGACTATACAATTCCTGGGTCTATTGATTATCTTACTTTCTTACGAGCAACCCATAAATGTACGAATGATGTACGAGAGAAAAAGCTTGCTTTCGAACGTGCAGTTTTCAATGTTATCTTCAATAATCGAGATGATCACCCAAAGAATTTTGCCTATGTTATGTCCTCATCAGGGGAATGGAAGCTTGCACCAGCCTATGATGTTACTTTTTGTGAAGGTCCTGGTGGGTATCATCAAATGGATATTATGGGGCAAGCTCTGGAGATAGATCGTGGCTCATTGCTGGGTTTAGCTAGGGATGCGGATATCAGCGAAGTTAATGCGAATGAGATTATTAGTAAGATATGCCAAGTAGCTCAACAATTTACTCGTATTGTTAAGGATAGATATGAAAATAAAATTACTCAGCAAACACTAAAACATATCCAGCAAAGAATTAATGAGAATATGAGAGTATTGGATTAGGTTTAAAAGTAAAAGAGCCAATCTGTGGGTACGGATTGGCTCTTTTGGTATAACAACGAGTTTTTTACGATTTTATCTCTTTGACGAGATTATGCTGTCACAGCCACTTTAGTGTGCTCTGCTAGCCATTGTGCAATGCGCTGTTTTTCTGAATCATTCAGCCACATGCCCAATTTGGTACGACGCCAAATTGCATCGTCTAATTCTACAACCCACTCATTTTCGACTAAGTAACGCAGCTCTGCTTCATACACATTAGCGCCAAATGCTTCGCCAAGATCAGCAAGAGAATTTGCACCCGCCAAAATGAGCTTACTGTTGCTACCGTAAGTTCTTGCATAACGCAGTGCCAGACCTTCTGGCAGCCATTGGTAATGTTGACGCAGCACGCGGGCATAACCATCACGGTCGCAGCCTTCAATATCACCGCCTGGCAGCTGGCCATTTTTAGTCCATGGGCCGCTAGCATGTGGATAGTAAGCTGCTAGTTTACCCACAGCTGCTTCCGCTAATTTACGGTAAGTGGTTAATTTTCCACCGAATACTGATAGTAAAGGTGCTTTGCCTTCTTCATCGTGAATGTCTAATGTGTAGTCACGAGTGATAGCTTGTGGGGAGTCAGATTCATCATCACACAGAGGACGAACTCCGGAGTAATCCCACACAACATCTTGTTTAGTCAGTTGTTTTTTAAAGTGGTCGTTATACACTTTTAATAGATAATTGACTTCGTTTTCGTCAATTTTTACATCTTTTGGATCGCCGTTGTACTCGACATCAGTGGTACCGATGATTGAGAACTCATCCATCCAAGGGATCACGAAGACAATTCGATTATCTTCGTTCTGTAAAATATACGCTTGTGGCTCATCATGAGCGCGTGGAACCACGATGTGGCTACCTTTGATTAGGCGAATACCATAAGGCGATTTCAGTTTTAAGCCATCATCAAAGAACTCTTTTACCCAAGGACCGGTAGCATTGACCAGACCTTTGGCTTTCCAAGTATGAGTTTCGCCAGTGCGTAAGTCTTGAGCTTCAACAACCCATAAACCGTTTTCACGATAAGCGCGAGTGACTTTAGTACGGGTACGAACTTCACCGTTTTTACGTACCACTTCTTGAGCGTTTAATACCACTAAACGCGCATCATCAACCCAACAATCTGAATATTCGAAACCTTTGGTTAATTCAGGTTTTAACACGGAATTTTGGTTGAATTTTAAGCTCTTACTGCTTGGTAAGCTAACGCGTTTTCCTAAGTGATCATATAAAAATAGACCAATACGGATCATCCACGCTGGGCGCAAGTGTGGTTGATGAGGAAGACGGAATCGCATTGGAAATGCGATATGTGGAGCCAGTCGTAACAGAACTTCACGTTCCGCAAGAGCTTCACTGACCAGTCTGAACTCATAATGTTCAAGGTAACGTAAGCCACCATGAATTAATTTTGAACTTGCGGATGAAGTTGCACTCGCTAAGTCTTGAGCTTCTAGCAGCAGTACAGATAATCCACGCCCCGCGGCGTCTGCCGCAATACCAGCGCCGTTGATTCCGCCGCCAATTACAATCAAGTCTTTAGTTTCCATGCATCCCCCTGAGATGTTCGAACAACTTTCTATAATGTTCGTTTTCGCTCATTTGATTGTAATCAAATTTTGTATGTATGCCAACCTGTAATGCATAAAAATAACAAGCGCGTGATGCTAATAACATTTTGTGTATAAATTTAATCTGTTTAATAAATTGTTAATATTGCAATGAAATGACAAGGGGATGAAAAGAAAGGAAAAAGGTAGAAAAAGATGATGGCAGCTGGGCTACCATCATTGAGAGAGAATTTTTAACTAGCAGAGTTCTAATTGAACGTTATGCTGCTCGATGACTTTTAAAATACTGTCAGGGGGCATTTGATTGGTAAATAGGTAATCAATCAGATTCATATTACCTAAATTTACCATAGCGTTACGACCAAATTTTGAGTGGTCGGTAACTAACATGACGCAGCGAGAGTTTTCAATAATGGCTCGCTTAGTACGCACTTCGTGGTAATCAAATTCTAACAGGGAGCCATCCATATCGATGCCGCTGATCCCCAGAATCCCATAATCCAATCTAAATTGGGAAATAAAATCGAGGGTCGCTTCACCAACAATCCCCCCATCACGGGAGCGCACTTCTCCACCGGCCAGGATCAAACGAAAATCCTCTTTTGGCATCAGCAGAGTCGCCACATTTAAGTTATTGGTCACGACACGTAAATTTTTATGGTTCACTAAGGCATGAGCCACGGCTTCAGGGGTCGTTCCGATATCGATAAATAAGGTTGCGCCATCAGGAATTTGGCTAGCAACATGCTGCGCAATACGTGCTTTTTCATCTGACCACATAATTTTACGGTCATTGTAAGCGGTATTGACGGAGCTAGAAGGCAAAGCTGCGCCACCATGGTGCCGTAAGATCTTATTCTGTTCAGCAAGCTCATTGAGGTCTCGACGAATGGTTTGAGGGCTGACCTCAAATTGTTCGACGAGTTCTTCAGTACTGACATATCCCTGAAGACGCACAAGTTCAACAATTGCATCATGTCTCTGGGTTTGTTTCACAGCGTTAGCCTCTAATTATGAAAATGTTTTATTTGGAGCTTTGGTGTTTAAAACTAAGCCTATTATCCCATACTCCCATCAATAAACCGATGATTAACCCCGAAGTATGTGCGGCATTGGCGATATCCATGCCTAAGAGATCAAAATAGCCAAAAAATAGCCAAACAATAGAGAACACCATTAGCCCACGGGGGATGCCGATACCGATTTCCGGACGACGTTCACCTGTGATCCAAACGTAGCTGACCAGAGCATAAACTACTCCAGATAAACCACCAAAATTGTTTTCGCTAAACAGCGATTGCCCCCAGTTACTAAAGAGTGCGGAGACTAAAAAGATCGTCAACAGTTTTCCTGTTCCCATTTTTTTCTCCACCTGACCTGCCAGAAACCACCACAGAGCAAGGTTGAAGCCAATATGAGAAATGGAAAAATGGACGAGGGCAGGGCTAAACCACCGCCATAATTCACTTTGTTGGTCGCCAATTGGCCAGCCTAAATAAGACAGAACCTCTCGTGGGTCTGCCATGGTGACCCAAAGATACACAATAATAGACAGCAGGATAACTGCGATAGTCAATGGGCCGGATTGCTGTTTTAAATAGCTAAAAGTCAGATAATTACGATATTGAAACTGGGCATCAGTGCGACCTGTTTGCCAGCTGGCTTCAAGATAACGAGGGTCATTCGGATTTTGTAAAAAAATTTCTAGTTCTTTGCGAACCAGCTCAACCTGTTGGTCGTCTGCTAACCATACCTCAAATTGTTGTTGTTCGGATGAAGGTTGGATTTGCAGATGGATATGTTGGCTCGCCATATAGTCGACAAACGCTTGTGCCATCCGTGGGTTAGCAAACGAAATAATATGGATCATGGATGCGTTTCTCGTTTAGAGCGCCGTAATGGCTTGTGGGTATGTCCGTGACCATGCTTCAAACCCGCCATTAATGCTATATACAGATTCGAAACCAATATTAATCAGATATTGTGCTGCACCTTGGCTACTGTGCCCGTGATAGCACATCACCATAACAGTTTGTTCATAATCAGTTTTTTCTAAAAACTGGCTAAGAGTTTCATTGGTTAAATGATAGGCACCCGTTGCATGACCAGCACGAAAACTTTGGGGATCGCGAACATCGACAAGAATTGCACTACCATCGACTAAATGTTGGTAAGCTTGTTCAGGTGTTAGTGTCTCAAAATGGTCCATAAAATACCGGATAGTTAGGAAAAAACCCGTCAGGGATAATCAATTTGGCATCCGTCAATAAATTGCGGATGCCAAAATTAGAGCAGGGAAAATTAGTAGAAAGAGTGCTCGCCACGTTGGTGCTCAGTTAGGTCTTTAACACCTTTCAGTTCACCGTCGAACATCTTCAGTAACTCTTTTTCAATCCCTTCTTTTAGAGTCACGTCAACCATTGAACAACCATTACAGCCGCCGCCAAACTGTAAAATTGCAAAGCCATCTTCAGTGATTTCCATTAAAGAAACTCGACCGCCATGACCTGCTAATTGCGGGTTGATTTGGGATTGTAAAACGTATTCAACACGTTCGATTAATGGCGCGTCATCAGAGACTTTACGCATTTTTGCGTTAGGGGCTTTCAGTGTGAGCTGAGAACCTAATTGGTCAGTGACAAAATCAATCTCCGCATCTTCCAAGAATGGTGCGCTAATTTCATCAACATAAGCAGAGAGTTTTTCAAACTTCAGCTCTTTATCAGTGGCTTCTACAGCACCAGGAGGGCAATAGGAGACACCACATTCGGCGGTTGGTGTGCCTGGGTTAATGACAAATACTCGAATTTGGGTTCCTGGCTCTTGACCTTCCAATAATTTGGAAAAGTGAGCCTGTGCTGCTTCAGTAATATTAATCATAGTCTCTTGCTCAATATAATAGTTGACTGCTTTAGTTGGTTATAATACGCCCATTTACACCTATCCTACAAGGTGCGACACAGTGACCATGCATCAACAGTATGCGCTCCCGCACAAATCAACAATTGTGCAGCGGCATTCATTGTGGCGCCTGTTGTAATAACATCATCAATAATAGCTATGTGTAGCCCATAAACAGAAGTTTCAAGGGTAAATGCCTGATTTAGGTTTTTGTGGCGTTGATGACGTGCTAAGGAAACTTGTGCCAGTGTATCACGAGTGCGTAGTAATGAATTTTGCGAATAGCCAATATTTAGCCATCTGGCTAATCTATCGCCAATGAGTTCCATGTGGTCGAAGCCTCGACGCCAGCGTCGACGCGGATGAGCGGGTATCGTCATCAATAAATCGGGTTTATTCCAGCGTTGCTGACGGTAGCCCATCTGCCAAAACAACAGAAAAATTCGAGTCAATGCAGAGGCCAACTGAGGTTGCCGCTGAAATTTATAATGGTGGATGAGCTTGCGTAGTGGTGCTTGATAGGGGCTAACAGCAATTAATCGTTGCCAAGCGGGGGGATGTCTTAAGCATCGACCACAAGGAATATGAGGCTGTTCGCTAGGTAAGCCACATTGTAAGCAACAGCGAGGCATCATCGGTAAGCTTTTGAGACAAAAACTACAAATGCCCTGATGGGGTAATTTTAGTGATTGATGGCATAGCCAACAGCCCCCTTCCATTGTTAGCATAGGTTCATCCTCAATTGAGAAATTACAATAAAAGCTATAGCAAGAGAGTGTAATCATGGCGCAGTTATATTGGCAGACGGTAGGTGACGGAAAGCAAGATCTTGTGTTACTGCACGGATGGGGGCTGAATGCACAAGTGTGGCAAACACTCATTCCGCGAATCGCTTCACAATTTCGCATTCATCTCGTTGATTTACCAGGATATGGGCGTAGCCAAAATTTTAGCCCCATGAATATTCAGTCAATGGCAGAAACTTTATGGGCGCAGGCACCTAAAAATGCAATTTGGTTAGGGTGGTCGTTGGGGGGATTGGTTGCCAGTCGCATTGCTCTTGACCATTCCAAGGAAGTAAAAGGTCTTATCACGGTGGCATCTTCCCCATGCTTTGGGGCTGAAGATAATTGGGCGGGTATAAAACCTGATGTACTTTTAAATTTTGAAAAGCAACTTTCTGCGGATTTTCAACGTACTGTAGAACGTTTTTTAGCGTTACAAACCCTAGGTACAGAGAGTGCCCGTGATGATGCTCGTACTTTGAAATCCGTCGTATTGGCACAACCCATACCCACGGTTGATGTGCTCAATGCAGGATTGGAGTCTTTGCGTACAGAAGATTTACGTGAAGAGCTGAAAAACCTAGCGATACCATTCTTGCGTATATATGGCTATTTAGATGGTTTAGTTCCGCGTAAAATTGTTGGGATATTGGATGAGATGTATCCAGAGTCCAAATCAGTCATGATACGCCAAAGCGCCCATGCTCCCTTTATTTCCCATCCTGATGAGTTTTCTAAATACTTAATTGAGTTTTCAAATCAATTAGATAAGCCATAAGCTCGCTCATTTAATTGATTTTTAGTTAATGGGGATAGGGTTGACTATAACGTCAGGTAGGAGCCCACTAAGGTATCTTCATTGACTTGCGGATGAAATGCTTTCACATAAACCAAACTGCTCGGTAGATTATTTTTATGATTATATTGAGCAATTTTGGTTTCTAGGCTTTGCATAAAACCATCGAAATCATCAAATTGTTGAAGCTCTTTATGGGTATCAAAAATTTTATAACTCATCCCAGATCCTGATGAATTGGGTTGGATGCTAGCAGCTAGTGTATCGTTGGAAAATAGAAACTGCAGATATATGGCTGATGAATTTGAGGGTTGTCGATATTGTTGCAAATCAGAATTAAGCTGAGTTACGGTTTTTTTCTGAGGTAAATAGGGTGTGTTTATATCTGAATGTGTGATTAAGCCATATAACGTCAACAGATGATCAAAATTACCAAACTCCTTGTTGCGCATTTCAGCATGAGCGGCAATGAGAAAGCGATTTGCTAACGCGTTAGTGGGATGTTCCACCAGTTCTTTTAGTTTGGAGTGATCAGTAAAATGATTTTCGAGTGTTTTAAACTCTTGGTCATGACGGAATTTATCCCCTTCTTTTGTGTACTTATAAACACCATCACTAATTCCTTGGTAATAGTACCGTGCAAGCTTATGTACTTGCTGATTATACGATTGGAAATGGCGAGTTGTATTTAATTGAATAAGGGGCTTACTTGCTTCTTGCTGTTGATGCTCTGTTATTTTTTTGAGTACATTTTTACTGCCTTTTAAGTCGATTTCACGACTCATTTCATAATATTGTTTATAAAATTTCAACGAAGTATAAAAATCTTGAAATTGCAGAACTTCGGTTAGGCATTCACGAAAAACTTTCTTACAGAAACTTTTATTATCAACAGGTTCTTGAGTTGTGATCTGCTCATTTATTTGTGGCGTGGCATGGGATTGGATGCGGCTTTTATTCAACAAATTAATAAAACTAATTCCTTTATTATTGACCTCATTGATTAGAAAAGTACTGGTTAGTCCCCTTGATAAAGAAAGTTTCGCGGAATTGATGAGTATTTGGTTATTGGAATAGTAAGTTTTGATACATTTCTGACTATTGGTATCGTTAATTAATGTGTTTTGTTGGAATGGTATTGATGAAATCAACATGATTGGGAAGCTCCTTACGGTTAGCATGAGCGCTATTGCGAGGCAGGTGAGGTGACATTATGATGAACTTTCAAATGAAGTGAGTCTTAAAAAGCATCTTAAGGATAATAAATCAGAGAAACTTCAGATTGTGGAATACTCAAAAGCGCATAAGCCACCGTATTGGGAGTGACTTATGCAGAAGGTGAAAATTAAGAGTCGAGTAGGCTTATTGGTTCATTTTTTTGACGATATTGCTGGAAAATAACGCGATCCAGCGGTAAGCCATTTTTGAGGTTACTAGCTTTGAGGGTTGTTTCTAATGCTTCAATAAACGTGGCGAAATCTTTAAATTCTGAAACACTATTATCTGCTTTAACGAGCTTGAAGACTTTTTGATTAGTCCCCCGATGAGATTGAATGCTAGTGGCATAAGTTTCTTGTCCAGCAATAAACTGAAGAAAAATCGCGGGAGCATTATCCGCACTTTGTTGCTTGAGGACTGTTTTTATGTGGTTGAAGGTATCGACTTGCGGCAAATAAACGCCTGCTTGCTGGGTTTCAGTGATCAAACCATGGTGTTGCATAAGCTGTGCAAGGCCGCTATATCCATTATTAATAATGGTTTCATGAGCCGCTTTTAACAGGTGTTGGGTAGTTTGTTTACTGATTTTGTGTGTTGACTGTAACTTGCCTGCAAATTTATTCGATAAATTTTGTAATGCTGGGTGTTGATAAATATCTCTGCCTTCAAATGTATTTTTATAATTTACATCACTCAGGTATTTAAAATATTTAATCGCGAGGTCATGAACCTGCTTATTATATTTTTGAAATTGAAGTTCTTTCTTGTCAGTAATGAGTTTATTTTTCTCTTCTCCAATTCGGTGTTTATTGATTGACTTTATTGCGTCTTCTTTACCGTGGAAATTAGCCGGTAAGCTTATTTTAAACAGGTGCTGGTTATGCTTAATTGATAAATAGTGATCTTTAATTGCAGAGATTGTGTGTAAAAAAGCGGGAGATTCATTTTTTAAGGTAGAAAATTGACTGATAGTTTCATCGTATGAAGGTAATAAATTATTTGCTGTATCGTAAGCCGCATAGGGGCGATTGGCTTCGGTATATGTAGGTAAATGGGTTGCTTCACTGTATGTCAGCAGCCCAGGTAATTGATTTGAGCAGGCTTCATCGTACGAAGGTAAACTGGATAAACTCTGACTTTCTCTTAAAAAATCAATATTATGGTTTGATACTTCATTGATTAAAAATACATTTGCTAGGCTACGAGAGAGGCAGTTTGCTTCAATATTTTGCTTAGTATTGGTTTGAGGGATTGAAGGGGTGGCGGGTTGTCTAGATTTAAATGGATTAATAAATGAACGGCTAAATGTGGATAAAGATTGATTTCTCATATACATCCTCTCTATATATATCAAATGGTTAATGCTTAGTAACCTCCATTCTAAATAGCGAAAGTAAAAATACTTTTAAAAAAGGATGAGAATTAATGAGGGTTAGGAATTTTATGAGGAATATTAAAATTGGTCAGGATTCTTTAACTCAATAGGAAATTCAATAAGACTATTTAATTTTATATACGAAGTGTGAACAATCGTTAATTTCTGGACAACCTTTGCAGCTAGTGCCTGTTAAACAGGCACTGATGTCTACTTTTTCTACTTTCCCCATGCTCACTAGCTTTTCTGCCATGGCATTCACCAATGGAGCAGGGGCATTGAGTTGAGTGCTTAATAACGTGATGTCAGCTTGCCCATATAAAGCAATTAAATCTCTGACTTGTAGCAAGCTGACCATCACGTTAATTCCTTAGTGACAACTATTATTGGAGCAACCGGAACATTGTTGCACGGTTTTAGATTTAATATTGAGAGTAACGCGGCTGCGCACACGGCGTAGAACAGCAATCAACACAATATTAAATAGGAGTACGGCACTTATCGCTATCAAGCTACTTTGTGGGTGCTCACTGAACGTTGCTGTTTGGTAGAACAGTGTTGCAAGGCTATAAGCGACGTTGAGTCCCCAAAGAATAGAGAACATCATCCAGCTTTTATTGGTCTCACGTGCAATTGCTCCCATTACAGATACGCAAGGCACGTACAGAAGAACAAATATCAGGTAGCTATAAGCGCTAATATCAGAACCGAATTTAGCCGCCATGGTGCCCATTGAACCAGATTCCATCTCTGCATCACCCATACTGGCTTCAATAGGGTTAGACAGCGCACTGATTGAGAACGTATCTTTCAGGCTATTCCATGTGTCAGTCACGGCGGATCCAAGCTCATCGAGTAAATCAAATGCTTCAGGATCGAATGGTTCTGCGGTAATTGCTTCTGCGGTGTACAGGGTATTCAAGGTTCCGACGACCACTTCTTTTGCCATGGCTCCGGTAATTAGACCGACAGTTGCTTGCCAGTTATCACTGTGAACCCCAATAGGTTGCAGAACTGGGGTGATGACCTTACTCACGGAGGCTAGTGCGGAGTCATTAATATTATCAACGGGCTTACCGGAAAGAGAAAAGCTATTAAGTGCTCCGATAAAAATACTCGCCACAACAATCACTTTACCCGCACGCAGTACGAAGCCTTTCAAACGTTGCCATGTTTGGATCAGCAATGTTTTCAGGTGAGGAACATGATAAACCGGTAACTCCATAACGAATGGGGATGCTTCTCCGCGCATCAGGGTATGTTTCAATAACAGCCCCGTTAGGATGGCAACTACAATACCAAGTAAATAGAGGGAAAATACAACGCTTGCACCATTTTTACCAAAGAAGGCAGCGGCAAAGACGGCAAAGATAGCCAGACGAGCACCACAAGACATAAACGGTGCCATCAGTACGGTAATTAGCCTTTCTCTAGGCGCATCAAGCGTTCTTGCGCCCATAATAGACGGTACGTTACAACCGAATCCGACAATTAACGGCACAAATGATTTACCCGGTAAACCAAGAGCTTGCATTAACCTATCCATCACGAAAGCAGCACGGGCCATATAACCAGAGTCTTCCAATATGGATAAAAATAGGTACATCATCCCAATTTGTGGCACCAATGGTAGAACGGTATTAATACCGCCCCCAACACCTTGGGCAAGGAATATGGTGAGCCAATCAGGGAAGTTTGATGTTGCTCCAATCCATTGAATTCCATGAATGAAGATAGCTTCAGAGGCGCCTTCAAAGAAGGGCTGTAACGCACCACCGATATTGATCGCTAACACAAACATTAAATACATGACAAACAAGAAAATCGGTACCCCTAACCACCGGTTGAGGATAAATCGGTCAAGGTTTTGAGTGAGGCGGTTGGGTTCGGCGGCACTATTATTGATAGCGGCATTACAGATGCTAGCAATGGATTGATAGCGCGCATCAGCAATCAATAATTCAGGTTCTTCTTGTAAGGCATTTCTGAGGTTAGAGCGAGTTTCTGCCAGTAATTGTTCAGAGACATTAGCACGCTGACGGCTGTAAATATCCCCTTCTAAAATTTGCAGAGCTAACCAACGACGTTGTTGTAGGCTAAATTGTTGAGCCGATATTTTTTCAGAAAGCTCATCTACAGTTTTGAGTAGCTCCGCTGGGTATTGCACTAACGCCTGTTGGCTATTTTGTGGGTGGCTATCAATAGCTTGCTTGAGTTGCTCAAGACCTGTAGCTCGGGTTGATACCATCGGGATCACCGGGCAACCAAGCTGTTTCTCAAGTTGTTTGATATCGATTTCAATACGCTGGCTTTGAGCGATATCTAGCATATTGAGTGCAACGATGCAGGGAACCCCTAACTCAACAAGTTGCAGGGTAAGGTACAGGTTGCGCTCCAAATTGGAGGCATCAACCACGTTGATTAACATGTCTGCTTCACCACTTAAAATAAAGTAGCAAGCAATCTGTTCATCAAGAGATGTTTGCTCAGAAATCGTGGTGAGAGAATAAGTCCCTGGAAGGTCAACCAGTTCAATTTTGTGTTCAGGAGTGTGGAAACGTCCAACTTTACGTTCAACGGTGACCCCTGCCCAGTTACCGACACGCTGACGTGACCCTGTTAACTGGTTAAACAACGTGGTTTTACCTGCGTTCGGGTTACCGATAAGGCCGATAGTTAATGGTTTCATAGTGTATGCCAGTCGTAAAAATAAAAATCTTTATCAGAACAAATCTAATAAATTATTAATTTATTTGCACTTCATCTAAGTTAATGAGCGCTAAATCTTTTTTGCGTAATACTAAGCTCACTCGGTGAGTTTCAATTTGTACGGGATCACCAAATGGGGCGATACGTACCACTTTAAATACCGAGCCTGGTAGCAAGCCAAGAGAGAGGAGTTTTTGGCGATAAGCTGGGCTGATCTCTGGTGAAAAGCCAAGTATTTTGTAACTGCATTGGGGAAGTATGGACATAGTACCTTCCAATTACTGTTTATTCCGTTGATTGAAATGAATATTATCATTTTCAATCAATAGATAGTGTTATTAAGAATAATATTGATAATTATTATTATAAAGTGGTTATCTTTAAAAGAAATAGCGTGGGAAATAAAAATAAATCTAATTAACAATGAGAATCATAATCATCTACCATGTTGTATATTTAGCCTCTTTTTTCGCTATCATTAAATGATGTGGATCAAGAATAGATTTGGTTTGCGGAGTTTTTAAGACAATAAAGACAATGTTAATATTGTTAATTAAAGTCATTAAATAAAACAAAAGAATAGATAGCCAATTGAATTAGCTAATTTAATATTAGCAATAATATTAAATACAAAAAATTAATGTCAATGTGATTAATTATTTTCGGGTGAGATTTAATGAATGCCCTTGCAAAGAATCGCAAGAGCATTTTGGTTATTAACGTTTTTTACCCAATGCAGCGGCAAGTGCATCACTCATCGCACTATTACCAGTATTCGCGGTGTTTTGGCGCGAATTGCCTCGTGGTGCTGGTGCCTTACGTGCATTTTTATCCTGTACAGGGGCAGAACTGCGGGGCGCGTTATTACTGTCTCCGGCTTGTTCATCTAAACGCATCGTTAAAGCGATACGTTTACGTGGAATATCTACATCCAATACTTTGACTTTAACAATATCACCCGCCTTGACCACTTTGTGTGGGTCTTCAACGTAGCTATTTGATAAAGAAGAGATATGCACCAGCCCATCTTGATGAACACCAATATCCACAAATGCACCGAAGTTAGTGACGTTGGTGACCGCACCTTCTAAGATCATGCCCGGTATTAAGTCGTTCATGGTTTCGACACCATCGGCAAAGGTCGCTGTTTTGAACTCAGGGCGCGGGTCTCGTCCTGGTTTTTCTAACTCTTTGATAATGTCAGTGACGGTTGGAACACCAAATTGCTCTGTCGTAAATTCACGTGGGCTTAAGCCATTTAATACTTGGGAATTCCCCATAATTTCTTTTAGTGGCTGACGTACAGTTTCGAGAATTTTTTCCACAATAGGATAGGCTTCTGGGTGAACTGTCGAGGCATCTAGTGGATTATCACCATTGGAGATACGTAAGAATCCGGCACACTGTTCAAATGCTTTAGGTCCTAAACGAGGCACTTTTAAGAGCTGTTTTCGGTTATTAAATTGGCCATTTGCATCACGCCAGTCTACAACGTTTTGGGCAATCATCTTACTGAGCCCTGCAACGCGGGTAAGCAATGGAACAGAAGCGGTATTCAGGTCAACGCCGACGGAGTTTACACAATCTTCAACGACCGCATCGAGCTTACGTGCTAATTGGGTTTGGCTAACGTCGTGTTGATATTGACCTACACCGATAGATTTAGGATCAATTTTTACCAGCTCCGCAAGGGGATCTTGTAAACGACGAGCAATGGAGACTGCACCACGTAGAGTTACATCTAGGTCTGGGAATTCTTGGGCTGCAAGCTCAGAGGCAGAATATACTGATGCACCGGCCTCGCTCACAATCACTTTTTGTGCGGTGACATCAGGGTACTGTTTTTGTACTTCAGCAAAGAAACGTTCGGTTTCTCGGGAGGCGGTTCCATTACCGATAGCCACTAACTCCACATTATGTTTTTGACATAACGCGGCTACGATAGCGGCGGCTTTTGCTGCCTGCCCAGTATGCGGGTAAATGGTGTCGGTCGCGATCACTTTGCTTGTGGAGTCCACAACCGCAACTTTAACACCTGTACGTAAGCCAGGATCTAATCCCATTGTGGCTCGCATACCCGCAGGCGCTGCCATGAGCAGGTCGCTTAAGTTACGTGCGAATACATTAATGGCTTCCTCTTCCGCTTTCTCACGTAAGGTGCTCATGATTTCGGTTTCTAGATGCAATAAGACTTTGACGCGCCATGTCCAGCTGATAACGGCTTTGCGCCATTGATCTGCTGGCGCATTATTGAAACGTACATCGAGATGGCGAGTAATAATTTCTTCGCAATAACTCTCTTTTGGCGGTTCTTCAAATTGCGGGTCACAGTTTAGTGACAATTGCAAAATTCCTTCATTGCGTCCACGGAACATGGCTAAAGCACGGTGAGAAGGAACTTGAGAAACAGGCTCATGGTGATCAAAATAGTCGCTAAATTTCACGCCTTCAGTTTGTTTACCATCAGCAACTACCGAGACAATGTGGGCATTTTTCCAAATATAATCGCGAACTTTGGCCAATAAGGCCGCATCTTCGGCAAAACGCTCCATTAAAATATAACGAGCGCCATCTAAAGCAGCTTTCACATCTGCAACGCCCTTGTCTGCATCGATATAGCGCTGTGCTAATTCTTCAGGAGATTGGCTCGGGTCGTTCCATAAGGTGTCAGCTAAAGATTCTAATCCGGCTTCAATTGCAATTTGACCGCGGGTACGACGCTTTGGCTTGTAAGGGAGGTAAAGGTCTTCAAGTTCAGTTTTATTTAGTGTGGTATTGATTGCGGAGGTGAGTTCCGGGGTAAGCTTACCTTGTTCTTCAATGGATTTTAGGATGGTTTGCTTACGGTCATTTAACTCTCTCAAATACCCTAAACGGCTCTCTAGCTGTCGAAGCTGAGTATCATCCAACCCTCCAGTGACCTCTTTACGGTAACGGGCAATAAAAGGAACGGTGTTACCTTCATCCAATAATGTGATAGCGGAAAGTACCTGTTGTGGCTGGGTTCGCAGTTCAGCTGCAATAATTTGGCTTAGAGTTTCATTCATGTCGTGTTTAAATACCTACTCAAAGAACGGTGAAAATTTACTGCACAGTTATACTTGGTGGTTGGCATAATTTCCAGACAGAATTTCCATCTAATGCAAGGAAAGTCGCAGATAAATTTTTATAACATCCTATAATCATTCGTTTTATATACCCTTAATGTTATGAATAAGAGCCTGTTAATTACCCGTGAAGGTTGGGACGCTTTAGATAAAGAACTCAAATATCTTTGGAAAGAAGAGCGCCCAAGAGTGACTCAATCCGTCTCTGAAGCTGCGGCTCAGGGGGATCGGTCAGAAAATGCAGAATATATTTACGGTAAAAAAAGATTGCGGGAAATTGACCGCCGCATCCGTTTTTTATCCAAAAGATTAGATCAATTAAGAATAGTCGAACCCGATCCTCGTCAGGAGGGGCGTGTCTTTTTTGGAGCTTGGGTTAAACTTGAAGACGATAACGGAAATATCCGAATTTTTCGTTTAGTTGGTGCAGATGAATTCGATCCGGCAAAGCAATGGATTTCAATCGATTCTCCGGTAGCCCGCGCGCTGATTGGTAAACGGGTTGATGATGAAGTTGTGGTTAGCACGCCGGGCGGGCAAGTAACCTATTTTGTATTAGAAATTAGCTATAAGCCATTATTCAATTAAAGAGTAAAAAAATTCATTAAAACTAAGGTTAGTGATAAATTAGTGGCATAAATATTATTTTTGTTTATTTTCATGAGCAAAATAATTCGAAGGATCTACACTTTGGGGGCTACAAATGCAGGAAAGTTATAAGATTCTTGTTGTCGATGATGATATGCGTTTACGTGCTCTGCTCGAACGTTACCTTACGGAGCAGGGTTTTCAGGTAAGAAGCGCAGCGAATGCTGAGCAAATGGATAGGATCCTAACGCGGGAATCTATTCATTTAATCGTATTAGATTTAATGCTTCCTGGGGAGGATGGATTATCTATCTGTCGTCGATTACGTAGTCAAAACAACCCAATTCCTATCATTATGGTCACGGCAAAAGGTGAAGAAGTTGACCGTATTGTTGGTTTGGAAATTGGTGCGGATGATTATATTCCTAAGCCATTTAATCCTCGTGAATTATTGGCTCGTATTCGCGCAGTATTACGTCGTCAAGCGAACGAATTACCGGGGGCGCCATCTCAAGACGATGCCGTGATTACTTTCGGTAAATTTAAACTGAACCTCGGTACTCGTGAGATGTTCCAAGGCGAGGAGAATATGCCATTAACCAGCGGTGAGTTCGCTGTATTAAAAGTTTTGGTATCTTATCCGCGTGAGCCTTTATCTCGAGACAAACTGATGAGCTTAGCGAGAGGTCGTGAATACAGTGCGATGGAACGATCAATTGACGTTCAAATTTCACGTTTACGCCGCATGATTGAAGAAGATCCTGCCCATCCTCGTTATATTCAAACGGTCTGGGGTCTGGGGTACGTGTTTGTTCCTGATGGAAGCAAAGCATGAAGCGACTGAGGTTCTCACGACGTAGTACATTTTCTCGTTCGTTATTTTTATTTGTAGCACTACTGTTTGCAAGCCTTGTGACCAGCTATATGGTCGTTTTGAACTTTGTTGTTATGCCTAGCTTACAACAGTTCAATAAAGTGTTGGCGTATGAAGTGCGTACATTGATGACGGAGAAAATGGTTCTACAAGATGGAACCTCTGTGCGGGTATCTCCTGCGCTGCGTAAGAAAATCTATAATGAATTAGGTATTACTTTTTATGCACATTCAGCCGCTATGAATGAAGGGCTGAATTGGGCAAAGGAGTATGATTTTCTTAGTAAAAATATGTCGGAATACTTAGGCGGCAAGGCCAGTGTACATCTTGAACTTGGGCGTGAGTATCCGATATTATGGTTAACTTCCTATCTTGCACCAGATATTTGGGTGCGAGTCCCGCTTACTGAAATTGGTCAAAATCAATTCTCGCAAGTCTTTCGCTATACTCTCACCGTCTTCCTCACTATATTTGCAGGGGTTTGGTTGTATATTCGCTATCAAAATAAACCCTTATTAGAGTTGGAATATCATGCTGGTGAAGTCGGTAAAGGGCATATATTACCGCCAATGCAGGAAAAAGGGGCGACAGAGGTGCGAGCAGCGATCCGCTCGTTTAACCATATGGCTGCCGGTATCAAAACCCTCGAAAATGACCGTACCGTCCTTATGGCGGGGGTGAGTCATGACCTGCGAACACCGTTAACACGAATTCGTCTTGCCACTGAAATGATGAGTCCTGAAGATAGCTATCTGGCTGAATCTATCAATAAAGATATTGAAGAATGTGATGCGATTATCGGTCAGTTCATGTCTTACCTGAAAACAGGTCAAGAGATGGATATGGAATTCTGTGATCTCAATACCATCCTCAATGAAGCTGTGGTGGCAGAAGTTAATGTAGTCGGAGAAATTGAAACGAAACTTGTGCCGGGCCCTGTTATTTTCAATGGAAATCCGCTAGCAATTAAACGCGCGATAACCAACATGATCGTCAATGCATACCGCTACGGAAATGGTTGGATTAAAGTCAGTAGTGGTAAGAATGAAGATTATGTTTGGTTCCAAGTGGAAGATGATGGTGCTGGGATCAAAGACGAAGATATTCACCGCCTCTTTCAGCCGTTTGTTCAAGGGGAAAAAGCCCGTAGTAACACCGGGACAGGGCTGGGGCTGGCGATAATTCGTAGAATTATTGATGCTCACGAGGGGAATATTGAGATCCGTAAAAGTGAGCGTGGCGGGTTTGCTATTAGAGCTTTGCTCCCTCTAAAGGAACGCGAAGACTGATATCTCGTCGTATTTCGCGCTGCAGCGTTGTTGGCTGCGCTCGTTAATCCTAGTCACATACTTGTGTATGCTCCTAGGGCTTAACTCGTTTGCCGCCTAGCTGCAACACGAACTACTTAGAGATATGCTGTGTAGAAAAGTATTCTGTATAGAAAAATAGAAAAATAGAAAAATAGAAAAATAGAAAAATAGAAAAATAGAAAAATAGAAAAATAGAAAAAATTTTTGTCATTTATGACAATATATCATGGTCATTTTTAAAACTGTAATATTCACATGATCACTTATAATTAATTGAAAAATAATGGAATAGTTATTTTTCTTTCTCGGTTTTCCTTTCTCTTCGTCGATAAAATCCTCAAATGTCATAAAACCGTCATAAATGTGACATGTTGCCGTAACTAAATTGTCCTATTTTCCCTACCGTGACATACACTTTAATTTACTACTTGATTGTTTCTATACATCCCCGGAGGGATTATGAAAATGATGCGTACCACCCTAGCAAGCGTAATGGCAGCAACTTTATCTATGACTGCAATGTCTTCTTTTGCTGCCACCAGCCTGACCGGAGCTGGCGCGACATTCCCTGCTCCTGTTTATGCTAAGTGGGCAGATTCTTATCAAAAAGAAACAGGCAACAAAATTAACTATCAGGGGATCGGTTCTTCTGGTGGCGTAAAACAAATTAATGCAAAAACTGTCGACTTCGGTGCATCTGATGCGCCATTAACAGATGAAAAACTGAAAGAAGACGGTTTGTTCCAATTCCCAACGGTAATTGGCGGTGTGGTTTTAGCGGTTAATGTAAAAGGCATTCAATCTAACCAACTGGTGTTAGATGGTGCAACTTTAGGTGATATCTACCTAGGTAAAATCACAAAATGGAATGACCCAGCCATCGTCAAGTTAAACCCGAATGCTAAATTACCTGACCAAAACATCGCGGTTGTTCGTCGTTCAGATGGTTCAGGTACTACGTTCGTATTCACTAGCTACTTAGCGAAAGTCAGCTCAAGCTGGAAATCAGATGTTGGTGCAGGTTCCACAGTTAACTGGCCGAAAAACAGCGTAGGCGGTAAAGGTAATGATGGTGTTGCAGCCTTCGTTCAGCGTCTCCCAGGCTCAATTGGTTACGTAGAATATGCTTACGCAAAACAAAATAATCTTGCGTATACTAAGCTAATCTCTGCGGATGGCCAGCCAGTATCACCGACTGGTGAAAGCTTCAGCGCAGCAGCGAAAAAAGTTGATTGGTCAAAATCCTTTGCACAAGACCTGACTAACCGTGAAGGTGCGAATGCGTGGCCAATTACTTCAACCACATTCATCTTAGTTCATAAGCAACAAGCGGATGCGGTGAAAGGTAAAGCAGCTCTTGATTTCTTCAACTGGGCTTACGAAAAAGGTGGTAAACAAGCAGAAGCATTAGATTATGCAGTTTTACCTCAAGAAGTCGTGACCGCAGTACGCGCAGCATGGAAAACAGAAGTTAAAGATAGCCAAGGTAAATCACTGTTCTAAGTGAGCCTCGGGTTGGAAAATGGTAAGCGGATGTTGAGGAACAGCATCTGCTTATTCACCGTAGTAACGTAACCCTACTGTGAAGTAGGTATGGAATGAGAACAAAGCGCATGGCCGAAAAAATAACGGCATTTAAAGCCCCAAGCAAATCGGGTGACGTGATTTTTAGCGCACTGGTAAAGATTGCCGCGCTAATTACTCTCCTCATGCTCGGCGGTATTATTGTTTCCCTCATTTTTGCATCCTGGCCAAGTATGCAGAAGTTTGGGTTTTCGTTTTTGTGGAACAAAGAGTGGGATGCTCCTGCTGAGCAATTTGGTGCATTAGTACCAATCTACGGCACCATTGTTACCTCATTGATTGCTCTGATCATCGCCGTACCCGTCAGTTTTGGTATCGCGCTGTTTTTAACAGAGTTAGCACCTAACTGGTTAAAACGTCCATTAGGTATTGCGATTGAGCTCCTCGCTGCAATCCCAAGTATTGTTTATGGTATGTGGGGGCTTTTCGTCTTCGCTCCATTATTCGCAGAATATTTCCAAGAACCTGTCGGCAACGTGATGTCGAGTATTCCTATTGTTGGGGAGCTGTTCACTGGTCCGGCATTCGGTATTGGTATTCTTGCGGCAGGTATTATCCTCGCTATCATGATTATTCCTTACATCGCCTCTGTTATGCGTGATGTGTTTGAACAAACTCCTGTGATGATGAAAGAGTCAGCCTACGGTATTGGTTGTACTACATGGGAAGTGATTTGGAATATTGTTTTACCTTATACCCGTAATGGGGTTATCGGGGGGGTGATGTTGGGCTTGGGTCGTGCACTCGGTGAAACCATGGCCGTCACATTCGTCATCGGTAACACTTACCAGCTCGATAGTCCTTCATTGTTTATGCCGGGTAACAGTATTACCTCTGCACTGGCGAATGAGTTCGCAGAAGCGGAAAGTGGTTTACATACCGCTGCGTTAATGGAACTTGGTTTAATTCTATTCGTAATTACCTTCATCGTTCTGGCGATTTCCAAACTGATGGTAATGCGTCTTGCGAAGAATGAGGGCCGCTAGTATGTCAACATATGAACCTATCGCCGTTAACCAGCAAGAACGTGCTCGCCGCCAAGCGTGGCGTCGCCAAATCAATAGAATGGCGCTGGTTATCTCCATGCTCACAATGGCATTTGGCCTGTTCTGGTTAGTTTGGATCTTATACTCAACAGTAACCAAAGGGATTGATGGTATGTCCCTCAATCTGTTTACCGAAATGACTCCGCCGCCCAATACGGAAGGTGGGGGTCTGGCAAACGCCATAATGGGAAGCGGTTTATTAATCCTGTGGGCAACAGTGATTGGTACACCATTAGGTATTTTAGCGGGTATCTATTTAGCGGAATATGGTCGTAAATCATGGCTAGCTTCTGTTACCCGTTTTATTAACGATATTTTGTTATCTGCGCCCTCGATTGTGGTGGGTTTGTTCGTCTACACCATTGTGGTCGCTCAAATGCAGCACTTCTCCGGTTGGGCTGGTGTGATTGCGCTGGCATTACTGCAAATTCCAATTGTTATCCGTACGACAGAAAACATGTTGAAGCTCGTACCGGATAGCCTACGAGAAGCTGCTTATGCTCTGGGCACACCGAAGTGGAAAATGATTTTATCGATTACATTAAAAGCATCTGTATCTGGGATTATCACCGGTATTTTGCTGGCAATCGCGCGTATTGCGGGGGAAACCGCACCGCTGCTGTTTACTTCTCTGTCGAACCAATTCTGGAGCACCGACATGAGCGAGCCAATTGCTAACTTACCCGTGACGATTTTTAAATTTGCGATGAGTCCATTCTCAGAATGGCAAGATCTGGCATGGGCAGGGGTTCTTCTAATCACCTTATGTGTCCTGTTAATCAACATTATTGCGCGTGTAGTGTTTGCACAGAAAAAACACTAATCCCAGACGAATAAAGATTTATAGAGAGAAGTAACCATGATTAATGCAAACGACATTACAAACAGTAAAATTAAAGTTCGTGACCTTAACTTCTTCTATGGCAAGTTTCACGCCCTGAAGAATATCTCTTTGGATATTGAAAAAAACAAAGTCACCGCGTTTATCGGTCCATCAGGTTGCGGAAAATCAACTTTGCTGCGTACTTTCAATAAAATGTACGAATTGTATGGCGAGCAGCGCGCTGAAGGTGAAATTTTACTGGATGGCCAAAACATCCTAACGGACAAGCAAGATATTGCATTGCTACGTGCTAAAGTCGGAATGGTGTTCCAGAAGCCTACGCCATTCCCAATGTCTATTTATGACAATATCGCGTTTGGTGTACGTCTGTTTGAAAAATTATCTCGTGTGGAAATGGACGAGCGAGTGCAGTGGGCGCTGACAAAAGCCGCATTATGGAATGAAACCAAAGACAAGCTACACCAAAGCGGTTACAGCCTTTCTGGCGGACAGCAGCAACGTCTGTGCATTGCTCGTGGTATCGCAATTCGTCCAGAAGTTTTATTACTCGATGAGCCATGCTCCGCTTTGGACCCAATTTCAACTGGGCGTATCGAAGAGCTGATCACTGAATTAAAATCAGAGTATACCGTGGTGATTGTGACCCACAACATGCAACAAGCCGCACGTTGCTCTGATTACACGGCATTTATGTACTTGGGTGAGTTGGTTGAGTTTAATAATACCGACAAAATGTTTACCACCCCAGAAATGAAACAAACTGAAGATTATATTACTGGCCGCTACGGTTGATATGGAGCCGACGATGGATACGCTGAATCACAACAAACATATATCAGGGCAGTTCAACGCTGAACTGGAACATATCCATACTGAGTTGATGACTATGGGAGGGCTGGTAGAAGAACAGCTCACCAAGGCGATCACTGCGATGCATAATCAGGATGAGGCCCTAGCGCGAGAAGTGATTGCCAATGACCACAAAGTCAACATGATGGAAGTGGCAATCGATGAAGAATGCGTCAAAATCATTGCAAAACGCCAACCAACGGCGAGTGACTTACGCTTGATTATGGCAATTTCCAAAACCATCGCTGAGTTGGAAAGAATCGGTGACGTGGCCGATAAAATTTGCCAAACCGCACTGGAGAAATTCTCTCATCAGCATCAGCCATTATTAGTTAGCCTAGAATCATTAGGTCGACACACAGTCCAAATGCTTCACGATGTTTTAGATGCATTTGCGCGTATGGATTTGGAAGAGGCTATCCGAATTTATCGTGAAGATGAAAAGGTGGACCAAGAGTACGAGGGAATTGTTCGTCAGCTAATGACTTATATGATGGAAGACCCGCGCACCATACCTAGCGTATTGACGGCACTATTTTGTGCGCGCTCCATTGAACGCATCGGCGATCGCTGCCAAAACATTTGTGAATTTATTTTTTACTATGTTAAAGGTCAGGATTTCCGCCATGTGGATGGGGATAATTTAGACAAAATGCTTACCAACAAATAAAAAATGTATTTCGTCGAGTAGTGGCTAGGTTGGCGGTATTTGGCTTAGCCACTATTCGTGCTTACCATCTTTCTTCTTGGCTCAATAAGAGTCTTAATCTTGCTTCATTTTAGGGGTCACTCCGATGGATATTCACCCCTTTTTTTATATCTCCATATATTCCAAATTGATATAAATATATTATTTAATATTATTTCAAGTGCTAAGAAATAGTTGATAGCTTGTGATGGTCGATTTACAAAAATTTACCGTTAGGGGTATTCAATGAAAGCTCGTATTCTTACTTCCGCACTTTTAGTTGCAGGTCTGGCGCTGACAGCGAATGTCGCTAGCGCAGACAAATTAGATGATATTAAACAAGCGGGAGTGATCCGCATTTCAGTTTTTGACAGTAATCCCCCATTCGGATTTATTGATCCTAAAACCAAAAAACTAGCCGGTTATGATATCGATATCGCCCAAGCGATCGCCGATGACCTTGGTGTAAAATTAGAACTACGCCCAACCAACCCTGCCAACCGTATTCCACTACTAACCTCTGGTAAAGTTGACCTGATCGGCGCTAACTTCACGATCACAGACGAACGTGCAAAGCAGGTGGATTTCTCCATTCCTGATTTTGCGACAGGACAAAAATTTATTGCCCGTAAAGGTGTACTGAAAATCCCTGAAGATATTGCTCCTCTGCGTATTGGTGCGGATAAAGGTACTGTGCAGGAAGTGACTCTGCGTGAACGTTTCCCAAATACCAAAGTCATTTCATATGATGATACTCCACAGGCCTTTGCTGCACTGCGTAATGGTAATGTCCAAGCGATCACTCAAGATGATGCCAAACTGGTGGGTTTATTAGGTAACTTACCGGAAAAAGTCAAAGCTGATTTTGAAATATCACCTTTTAGCCTGACAAAAGAGTATCAAGCACTGGCAGCAAGCAAAGGGGAAACTCGCTTAGTTGAAAGCGTGAATGAAACATTGCTGAAATTGGAAAAACAGGGCAAAGCGAACGAAATCTATAACCGTTGGTTTGGACCTGAAACTAAAGCCGCTCAACCTCGCGGAGAGTTTAAATTTGCACCACTGAGTCAGCAGCAACCTCAATCTTAATCATTATTGGTTGTTGAGATTTTCCAAACACCCCTGCCAATCACGCAGGGGTTGTTAGTTATGTAGAGGCACAATTATGTTTGAGACATTTTTTAGCGGTGACTTCTGGTCTGCGCATCTCTTAGCACCACAATATTTAGAGTGGTTTGGCTATGGCTTTTTGCTGACAGTCTGGATTTCCGTCTGCACGATTATTGCAGCCACACTATTAGGTTTCATTGTTGCCTCTGCAAGAGATAGCCAAATTGCCCCATTGCGCTGGTTTGTGAGCGCGTATATTTCAATTTTCCGCAACACGCCATTATTGGTGCAGCTCTTTTTTTGGTATTTCGCCTCAGGAGAAATTTTACCTGCATCGATGATGGAATGGTTGAATACACCCCATGAAGTCCACTTTTTTGGGGTGATGCTAAGCTGGCCATCATTTGAATTTTTAGCTGGGTTTGTTGGATTGACACTGTACACCGTGCCATTTATTGCTGAAGAAGTACGTTCTGGTATTCGTGGTGTACGCCAAGGACAAAAACAAGCGGCATTCGCGCTGGGCTTAACGTCATGGCAAGCGATGAAGCTGGTGGTTTTACCGCAAGCGGTCAAAATTGCCCTGCCACCATTACTTGGACAGTATATGAATGTGGTAAAAAACTCCTCATTGACGATGGCGATTGGTGTTGCTGAGCTGTCATATGTTTCGCGCCAAGTAGACAGCCAATCCTTACAAACATTTGCCGCCTTTGGTTTGGCTACCGTGTTGTACATCGCAATCATTGCGTTGATGGAAGGTTGGGGACAGTGGCGACAACAACGTAATTTGGCTCAGGGGGTATAAAATGGATTTTTCAGTCATAGAAGATAACTGGCAGTATTTACTGTTTGGCGCTTATCCTGATGGGCCTCTAGAAGGGGCGGCTTTAACCTTAATAATGAGCTTAGTGGCGGGTGCAGCTTCGGTTGTATTGGGTACATTAGGTGGTATTGCATTAGCCATGTTGCGCGGTTTTTGGGTAAATTTGTTCGCTGCGGTTTTAGGTTTTTTCCGCGCGATCCCCGTTATTATGCTGATTTTTTGGACATATTTTTTATTGCCAGTTGTACTCGGAACGGAGATCCCAGGGATCACAGCGGTAGTCTGTGCATTAGCGTTGATCACGTCTGCCTACTTAGCGCATGCGGTGAAAGCAGGCATTCTTGCTATAGGAAAAGGGCAGTGGCATGCGGGAATGTCTCTCGGTTTTAACCGCTGGCAAGTGCTAGGGTATATCGTCCTGCCTCAAGCGTTAAGAATGATGGTGCCGTCGTTTATTAATCAATGGGTGGCATTAATTAAAGATACTTCCCTTGCTTATATTGTTGGAGTGGCAGAGTTGTCATTCTTAGCTACCCAGGTGAATAACCGCGAAATGGTTTATCCGCTAGAAGTTTTTCTCTTTGTTGCATTTATCTATTTTGTTATGTGCTTATCGGTCGAAATTATAGCGAATCAAATAGCCAAAAAACTCAGTGATAAAAATGCAGTTCATCAGCGGTCAGCCAAACGAGGGCTATTATTTTGGCGACATCAAAAACTGATCGCACTGTCTTAGTGAATTGAAAAATGGCGGTATAATCGCCGCCATTAAATTCAACAATTGAATTTCCAGACAATTATCTTCATCTCTACAGTATCAGTTAGTTAGGACAAAATTGCCTATTAAAATGACGCAATCGTTTTCTTTTTCGTCATTTAGTTGTACCATTAGCCGAAAAAAACTTTTTTTAAGGCATGTTTAAATGAGTAATCAATCTTCTGGCTCTTCGCAACAACAGGGTCTGTTTCAGCGCGTGTTTAAATTACAAGAACACGGAACTACTGCTAGAACAGAAATCGTTGCAGGGTTTACCACTTTTCTGACGATGGTCTATATCGTCTTTGTTAACCCCCAAATTCTGTCTGTCGCGGGAATGGATATCAAAGCGGTATTCGTTACCACCTGCTTGATTGCGGCAATTGGTAGTATCTTTATGGGTCTGTTGGCAAATTTGCCAATCGCAGTCGCTCCAGCGATGGGGTTGAACGCCTTCTTTGCTTTTGTGGTGGTCGGTGCCATGGGATATTCATGGCAAGTGGCTATGGGAGCGGTGTTCTGGGGAGCGGTCGGCCTCTTTATTTTGACACTATTTCGCATTCGTTACTGGATTATCGCGAATATCCCTCTTAGTTTACGGGTGGGGATCACCAGTGGTATCGGTTTATTCATCGCCATGATGGGATTGAAAAACTCCGGTATTATCGTAGCAAACCCAGATACTTTAGTTTCAATTGGTAATTTGACTCACCATAACGTTTGGCTGGGTGCATTAGGCTTTTTCATCATTGCCATTTTAGCTGCACGTAATATTCATGCCGCAGTGTTAGTGTCTATCGCGGTCACAACATTGATTGGTCTGGCTTTAGGCGATGTAAAATATAGCGGTATATTCTCAATGCCGCCAAGTATTACCAGTGTGGTGGGGCAAGTTGAATTTGTTGCTTCATTTGACCTCGCGTTATCCGGCGTTATTTTCGCATTTATGTTAGTTAACTTGTTTGACTCCTCTGGCACCATGATTGGGGTTACCGATAAGGCGGGTATTACTAACGAGCGCGGTACTTTCCCCCGCATGAAACAAGCTTTATATGTTGATAGCTTAAGTTCTGTGGCTGGTTCTGCGATGGGAACCTCTTCAGTGACGGCGTATATCGAAAGCTCCTCTGGAGTTTCCGTCGGTGGTCGTACAGGTTTAACGGCAATTGTTGTCGGTGTTTTATTCCTACTGACCATGTTTATCTCTCCGCTGGCAGGCATGGTTCCTGCGTATGCAACGGCGGGTGCGCTGATTTATGTCGGGGTGCTGATGACCTCCAGCTTGACGCGGGTAAAATGGGATGATTTAACCGAATCCGTTCCTGCCTTTATCACTGCGGTCATGATGCCATTCAGTTTCTCAATTACTGAAGGTATTGCGCTGGGCTTTATCGCTTATTGTGCGATGAAAATTGGTACTGGGCGCTGGCGTGATCTGAGCCTGTGTGTAATTTTAGTGGCGGCGATGTTTTTGTTAAAAATGATCCTCGTTGACGCCTAATATTCGTCATACTTCAAGCTGTGGCGTTGTTGTCTTCTCTCGGCTACTCGGGTCACATACTTATGTATGCTCCCCGAGATAACCTCGATTGACGATTAGCCACAACTTGAATTAGTTAGAATATTGGTCAGGTGATCATTTTCTTTAGGTAAAAGCTATTTAGAAGATTAATACCCCCTCAGCTGGCTCTCCCTTTTTTGTTGCTTGCATGCAACTCAAATTATTTAAGGTATAATCATTAAGGTACTGCTGCGAATGCAAAGTGAGAGAAAATTCACCTAAATTGCAAAGTAGTGCTTTCACCGCTTAAGAGATCCTGCTAGATTCCGCAGCAGAAACTGATTTTATCAAGGTAGCAAACCATGAATTCACCAAAAAAACCAACCAGCAATCTGAAGAAAAAATACCGCAAGACAAAAGAAGAGATTAACGCGGAAGGTCGTGAGCGTAAGCGCGAGAAAAAACATCGCGGTCATAAGTCTGGTAGCCGTAACCAAGATGGCACTTCAAATGGTCAAAAAAATGGGCAAAATACTCAGGCCGACCCACGCCTAGGTAGCAAAAAGCCAATTCCATTAATTGTGGAGGGTAACCAGCCAGTTGCACGCCCTGTTGCGAAAGAAAAAGTCGTCGTTAAAGAAAAAATGACGCCAGAAAAAGAGCTGGAAATGCTAGAAAGCGATGATCGCTTAGATGGCTTACTAGCACGCCTCGAAGAGGGTGAAACCATCACAGAGCAAGAGCAAAACTATATCGAAACTTGCTTAGACCGCATTGATGAGTTGATGAAACTCCTCGGTATTGAATATGTGGAAGAAGAAGGTGACGAAGAGGAAGAAGAGAAGTTTGATGACATTATGCGCATCTTAAAAAGTAAATAATCTCTCCACCTCAATTTTCCTCCTGTAAATTACGGGAGGAAAATTATCACTATCTCCGCTAATCTTCTTTTTCTTTGATGTTGCATCAGATCTGTTTTTCCTAACATCGCTATAATCTTTTCGGTATAGACTCTTTACATAAATCGCCAAAAAATAATCTAAAGAGACATAATTAATAGTGATGCTTTCGAGCTTGTGGTCAATTGAGGAATATGAATGTCAGAGCAAAATATCGTTTGGGATCTTGCGTTAATCCAAAAATATAACTATTCGGGTCCACGCTATACCTCTTATCCAACAGCCTTAGAGTTTAATCAAGACTACGATGAGCAGGCCTTTATTGCAGCCACTCAGCGCTATCCTGAGCGCCCGTTATCTCTGTATGTGCATATTCCATTTTGCCATAAACTTTGTTATTTCTGTGGCTGTAATAAGCTGGTGACTCGCCAAAAACATAAGGCGGATGAGTATTTACAAGTCATTGAAAAAGAAATTATTCAGCGAGCAGCATTACTTAAAAACCGGACCGTGACTCAGATGCATTGGGGCGGTGGTACACCAACTTACCTCGATAAAGCGCAAGTGAGCCACTTAGTTGGTTTGCTGAAAAAACATTTCCATTTTGCACCGAATGCGGAGATGTCCATTGAAGTCGATCCCCGTGAAATTGAACTCGATATGATTGATCACTTACGTAGTGAAGGCTTTAATCGCTTGAGTATGGGGGTGCAAGATTTCAATAAAGAAGTGCAGATTCTTGTTAACCGAGAGCAAGATGAAGAGTTTATTTTCGCGTTAATCAAACGCGCAAAAGAAACTGGTTTCACCTCTACCAGTATCGATTTGATTTACGGTTTACCAAAACAAACGCCAGAAAGTTTTGCATTTACTCTGAAAAAGGTTGCCGAGCTAGCGCCAGACCGTTTGAGTGTTTTTAACTACGCCCACTTACCCAATTTATTTGCGGCGCAGCGTAAAATCAAAGATGAAGACCTACCAACCGCAGAGCAAAAGCTGGATATACTGCAAGAAACCATTGCAACACTGACCTCGGACGGCTACCAATTTATTGGTATGGATCACTTTGCTCGTCCTGAAGATGAGCTGGCAGTGGCACAGCGTGACGGAATTTTACACCGTAATTTCCAAGGTTATACCACCCAAGGGGACTGCGACCTATTAGGTCTCGGGGTTTCGGCGATCAGCATGCTGGGGGATAACTATGCCCAAAACCAAAAAGATTTAAAAACCTATTATGCGCAAGTGGAAGAAAAAGGGCATGCTCTCTGGCGTGGGTTGGTATTAACCGATGATGATTGCCTACGTCGAGATGTTATCAAAACCTTAATTTGTAACTTCCAACTGAACTTTGCTCAAATCGAAGCGCTATATCCCATTGATTTTAAATCTTACTTTAAAGAAGATTTAGAGTTACTGAAGCCAATGGAGGATGATGGGCTGGTGGAAATCAGTGAAACGGGAATAACAGTCACGCCACAAGGGCGTTTGCTGATCCGTAATGTGTGTATGTGTTTTGATGTTTATTTACGGGGGCAGATGAGGCAGCGCCAATTCTCCCGTGTCATCTGAATACTCTTCATATTTCGTGCTGTCGCGTTGTTGGCTACGTTCGCTAACCCTAGTCACATACTTATGTATGCTCCTAGGGCTTAGCTTCTCTTGCCGCCTAGCGACAGAACGAACTATTTAGAACATTCTATATTTTGAATATTTCGCGCTTGGTGCTTTAAATGCTTCGAGACTAATTCTTCACTTTTTCGATTAATTGGTAGGTTGCGTTGATGCGTTCAGGGATTGGATACCATTGGTTGGAGAGCAACACGATGCCAATTTTTTCCTCTGGAATAAATACCGCGTAAGTGGCAAATCCGCTCGTCGAACCCGTTTTGTTATACAGAGCGCGGGATTCCGGTGGCATTGGCGGTTGAATAGCTTCAACTTTTTGAGGTTTCAGCGCCATATCATCGCGATTACCTTGTTGTAATTGTGCCAAAGAAACTGGCCACGGATAGCTTTCCCACATCAAATCTTGCACAAACGAATCCGTCATATACACCCCAGTATGGGTATCTTCCACCGCTTCCTGCCAAGGTTTCTTCACATCGACCACTTGCATATTAATATCTAAAAAACGAATCAAATCTTTGGCTGTGGATTTCAAACCATAAGCCTCGTTATCCAGTATTTGTGGTGTCACTCGGACAGGTTGATGCTGCTTATTATAACCTTGTGCATAATTTTGCTGCTGATCTTGCGGAACCTGTAAATAGGTATGTTTCAGTCCTAATGCCGGTAACATCGTATTTTCCATGGCTTCAGGAAATGTGGTATTCAACTGTTTCGCCGTAATAATTCCCAATAATCCCACACCTAAATTGGAGTAAGAGCGATATTGTCCGATAGGCTTTTCTGGAGACCATTGTTGGTAATAGCTTATTAGCTCGGCACTATTGGTCACGGCATCGGGAACAAAAATGGATAAGCCAGAGGTATGTGTGGCTAAATTCATCACTGTCACTTTATCAAACACTGTATTTTTTAATTCTGGCACATAGTGGCTGACCGCTTGAGAAAAATCGAGTTTACCTTGCCCTTGGGCATAGGCCGCTAAGGTTGCTGTAAATGTCTTTGATAACGAGCCAATTTCATACAGCGTATTATCTGTTACAGGGGCTTTTGTCTGTTTGGATTGAATCCCATAGTGATAAATAAAATGTTTTCCGTCGACGGAAATAGCCACAGACATACCCGGAATTTGCTGCTGTTTCATCAGGGGCTTAATAATGCTATCCACATCATGTTGAGTGAATGCAGCACTTGAAAATGAAGCAAATGCCAAACTAAGGGCGATAGCTGTCTGCCCATGATGAAAAATATTTTTCATACTGATATCCATTTAAATGCAAGTTTTAGTTATGATTAAAGAGCGATAAAATTTGCGCTATAACCGTAGAAAGTGTGACTCTGGTGGTGGAGTATGCGGTTTTAATTCAATAATTAAAAACGAGATAAAATTCGATGAGGCAAAAGAAAATCTTATGGCTGACAATTCCCGTCACCGATTACCGCTGAATGCATTGAGAGCATTTGAAGCCTCTGCTCGCCATCTGAGTTTTACGCGTGCAGGGATGGAATTGAATGTGACTCAAGCAGCGGTGAGCCAGCAGGTTCGTTTACTGGAAGAACAGTTAGGTCTGGAATTATTTATTCGCTTACCAAGGGGCTTGGCTCTCACTGATGAGGGATCGGCACTACTGCCCGTTTTAAGCCGCTCTTTTGATCAAATCGAAGCGCTATTACAACAATTTGACGATGGTCATTATCATGAAGTGTTGAATATTTCTGTAGTAGGAACCTTTGCTGTTGGTTGGCTATTGCCGCGTTTGTCTCGTTTTTCTGAACTCTATCCGTATATTGATTTACGGATCATGACCCATAATAACGTGGTGAATTTAGCAGGGGAAGGGGTTGATTTTGCTATTCGCTTTGGGGAAGGTCTATGGCCGTTAGTGGACAATACTCCGTTATTTTCTGCACCGCATACGGTGCTGTGTTCAGAAAAAATTGCCAAGCAACTTAATCATCCTACAGATTTGAAAAACTATCCGTTAATGCGCTCTTATCGCAAAGATGAATGGGAAAAGTGGTTTTTGGCAGCAAAAATTGAACCATGGCGAGTTAAAGGGCCGATTTTTGATTCTTCTCGTTTAATGGTTGAAGCCGCTTTATTTTCCGATAGCGTAGCTATTGCCCCAAGCTGCATGTTTGAGCGTGAGTTAAGTGCGGGGGATGTGGTGCAACCGTTTGATATTTCTGTCACGTTAGGGGGATATTGGCTAAGCCGTTTGAAATCCAAGCCGATGACGCCAGCGATGAATATTTTTCGTAACTGGTTACTTGAGGAATCAAAACGCTAATCATATCGGTGCCTAAAAAGTTAGACACCGATTAAAGAAGTAAATTTCTACTTGTGATTAGAATACGACTACTTCTGCTGTGTAATAGTTTTTTTGGAGAGCGTTTTCTTCATTATGGTTATTATGTCTATCAAATTCCGAAAAGAAATAGATTGGTTCTACTGAGAATATTTGAGAGAGAAGGTAAATAGTATCTACGTGGATATTGACTTCTCCATTTTCATAGCGTGATTGATGCTGCTGGCTGATACCCATAAGTTCACTGAGTTTCTTTCCACTCATTCCATGGCTTTCTCTTAGTGTTCTTATTTTTAGACCTACGGATTTGGATATTCGTTTTCCCATGTTATTAACTCCAAATAAATATACATGTAAATTTAATTAATGAAATTTAATTTTTATAGCTAATGAATTATTTGGTTGCGATTGATATATAATAGATCATTGAAATCAACACTAAAATAACTCACGTATTGTGCTAATCTATCTAAACTAATTCTATTAATACCTCTCTCATATCGTGATTGTTGTTGTTCACTGATACCAATCACTATTGAAACATCTAATAATGAAGCTCCTTGTATTTTTCTATAATATAAAATTCTATCACCAACTAATTTTGATATAGGATAGTATTTAGGCATAGATAACCTCATTTATTAAGTGAATTGCTGTTTTATGTACAAAAATGAATGAAAATATTAGCGTATTTTTTAATCAATAATTTTTAGAATGATATGACTTTTATTACTTTATCAGATGAGATTTTAATTAAGAATAGATTTAGATCATTAAAGCATTTTTTATTAAATTAATATGAATTCAATAACAATCTTTTAATGATGGTTTTTATATATTCATAATTATATAAATCTGAAAATATAAAGATTTATTTTTATATTAAATTCTTCTAATTTTTCATTGAACACTTTATCCAACGCTATTCATAAGTAATATTAACGATTGCTGTGCTATTTGCCTTTCCTGGTGTTATTTTATTTGAAATTTTAATATAACGAGCTTTCCAGTTTAATTTATAATCACCAGCAGGTAATTTACTAACTGTGTTATTTTTAGTTTCCAATTTTATTGGAATATTATTACCATTTAGTAACTGTATTGCTATACCCGTAGCTGAATTATTACCCGATAATTTAATCTTGCCTGTCTCTGTATCTACATAGCCTGCACTACTAGTAATGGTCGTTTTTATATTCGTTCCAGCGGCACAATTTAGGGTGATTGGTATATTAACACTAGCACTTACATCACCAATATTTTTAAACTGGGTATCGTACCAATCACCTAAATTTACCGTGTAATTATTAGATTTTGTACTACATTGTGCGACGTTTACTCGAACTGCATTTAGTGGAATATTTAATGTACTGATGTTCCAATTTATATGATTGGGATTTTCTTGAATTAATCGAGCAATAGCACCATTTCTAAGTGTGTTTGATTGTGTCACTCGGCCTCTTTTTTTCAAAACAAAAACCCATCTAGGACCTTCAATTGACCATGTTAGACGGTTAGCTACAGGATATTCCCCATAAAAATCTAAAGCTCCTATACCTAATGCTCTAATTTCTACGTTGACCCCAGGAATATTTGTAGGTGCAATTTTATTTAAATTAGGCGTCCAGCCATTGATATAGCTTGCGTGTAGCCTTGCCTGCCCACATAGCCCATTTTTTTCGGAGAAAGTATTTACATAATCATTGGCAAACCTAATGACAAATACACCTAAATCTCGTGAAGAGTTGTCATCATACTGAACTGTATGTGTCTGCGAAGGTACATTAACATGAATGTTTTTTAAGTTAGGATTTTGAATACAGGCTGAATATGCGCATGTAGAATATAATAATGCCGATGTAACTATTATGTTGAAATTAGATTTTTTCATGGTTTTTTCTCTATAACATTAGATAAGTTTTTTAGATGCTCCTTCTCTATTCGATTAAAATCGAAAAATATAAATATACTAATCTTAAATATATTTGCATATTGATTTAATCTATCTAAGTTAATTCTATTAAGACCTCGTTCATATCTTGATTGTTGCTGTTGACTCACTCCAATCATTTTTGCTAATTGATTTAGAGTTATTCCATTTGATTTTCGATAGTAAGTTATTTTACTACCAATCATTTTAGATACTGGATAATAATTATTCATTATACTTAACTCCTTATAATGAAATTAAAACAATTTTTTAATTATAAGATAAGGTAAATTCAAGATGACTTTTAAATGAACCCGTAGTCATTCCGCTGCCGTATCCGGCCATTCTCGCTGAAAACGCAATTTCAGCGCTGTGAGTTTGACTATTAATGGGAACAGTTAGTTTTGTACCATTTTTCACAAGCGATTTATTTGTTCCTGTCGTTAAATTTAATGCTACATTTTTCGCTGTACCATTATTTATAAAATGATCTGGATTTATTGGGTCAATTGTACCGGTTAGCGTAATAATAGCTCCTTTAGTATTTATAGGGCAATTTTTTAATTTAATGGAGAAGTTAACCCAGGATGATGTTTGGGTATTTTTAATATTCCATATGTTAACTTTCTTTAAATCTATTTGATAATTTTTATTATCAACCTCACAGGGCATAGCAGTCACTGAACCAAATATATTTATTTTAACAGCTTCACCCATAGTAAATAAAGAGTATGTAAGGAGTGGTAGTGCAAGCGCTAGTCTTTTCATGTTATCCATCCTTATTTATAAATAGGTAATAGTTGCAGTAATATTAGCAGATATAGAGCCAGGAACTACATTTCCGACAGAGCTAAATGCCCGAGTTCGTAAAGGAATATTAATTGTAGTTTGATTATTTAACGGAACTAGTAAAACTTTATTATTACCAAGAGGGGTTGTCCCACTACTATTTTGTAATTGAATGGCGATATTTGTTGCAGTCCCTTGGTTCTTATAAAGACTATTGATATCTGCTGCATCAGCAGTACCAGTAAATGTCAATCTCACCTGATTTATGTAGGTTGAACAGTTGTTTAGACTAATGTTGAATGCAGTCCAACTAGAACCTGATTTTGCTGCATTAAATAATCCAGCAGGTAATTTATTTAGGTCAATATTAATATTGCTCCCACCGGAAATATTACAGGTTGCTGCTTTAATATTCCCTGTGAAGTTTAAATTTATCGTGCTAGCTGCAATAGCTTGATAGCTGATAAATAAGCTAATAATAAAAATAAATTTAATCGATTTCATTTTAATTACCTTTATTCATATCGAATATTGACAGTTGCAGTGGCATTAGCTGAGCCAGGGGTGATACTATTAGCTGTTTTTATATATTGAGCTTTCCAATTAAAAATATAGTCACCAGAAGGCACATTATTTTGCAAGCTATTTTTAGTATTTAGCTTGATCGGGTTATTATTTTTATCTAATAATTGTATAGCTATACCTGTCGCACTATTTGTTCCTGTTAATCCTAGTTTTCCTGTGGCAGTATCAACATAACTAGTACTTGTTACGGTTGCTTTAATATTTGTTCCCGCTGCACATGTTAAAGTAATTGGGATGTTTACTGGAGTGCTCGTGGAACCAATATTAGGAAATTGAGTATCATACCAATCCTTCATGTTAATATTGTAAATCGACTGATTATTTTTTAATGAACAATTAACTACAGAAATTCTATAATTATTTGCAAAGCTAAGCGTTGCTCCTAAAAAACTGGTGCCTGTTTTAGTATTGTATTGTGTTAAATTTACAATTTGTCCACTTCTTATCGTACCGGAACTAGCAATTGTTCCTGTTTTTAATATCTCAATGTTCCAACCGACAGGACCTGGTAATTTCCAAGATCCTGATGCTGTAATTGATTTTGTAGGGATATAATCAGGTACGCTAGGGTTATTAAATTTAATCCGTACTCCAACCCCAGGAATATTAGTCGGTACAATTTTACTTGAATTAGCCACCCAGTTATTTACATAGAAAAGATTTAAGTATCCGCCACAATCACTTTCATACTCCATTGAAAAATAATAGTCATCAGTAAATGCTTCAATATAATGCCTTGCCAATACATAGTCATTTGCAAGTAAATTATCATATTGTACATAAATAGTTCTGTCTGGTATGTTGTGATGGGCAGTGTAAGTACCTTTAATGCACTCAGCATAGGATGAGTAAGAATAAAAAAACAGGCACAAGAATAATAAAGTTAATTTATATATTATTTTATTCATTATGATATACCTACTATTGACAAGTTGCAGTAGTTTTATATAAACCCAAATAATTTGATGCACCTGCTAAGTTATAATTAACCTGACACTGCTGCTTATCATTATATTGAATAATAAAATGGCCATTTTCAGCTAGGCCGGATAAATATAATTCACCGTCATTGCCAACCATCCCATTAAGCTGATTGTTATCGGCAAATATAGCTTGTGAGCCAAATGGAACGGGTTTACCGTCAGCAAAGCGAATTACCATAATGGTTCGATAGCCCACATTGGCTGAAAAACTGGCTTTGGCTATGGCGCCACGACTTGGAGAGACGCTTTGGCTAGTGAGTTCCATTTCGGTATTTTCAGGTAATGCTGAAGTATCAATATCAATCGTGTTTTTACGATAGGCACTGAGATAGGGAACTAAGGCATATCCTTGGTTATTGGTGACGACCCCTGCTTGGTTTAGTATAGGGACATCCCCTGCATTAGGAACTTCAATGATTGCCGCAGTTTCACCAAGTTGTTGGCCGAGCACGAGGCCGCCGGAGTGTACAACTAGACTACCATTAGCTCCGTAATAGAGATTGTAGCTCTCTTTGCTGTAGCCACTCCCTCCCGAGATTTCACCATATTGCCCTTTGTAGGAAGCATTCATATTACCGGATGTACCCGAATCTTTATTGGTAAATCCTTGCTGCATACTCCAGTTTAAACGGTTATTTAATTGAGATGCGGATACGCCCATGCTGCCCGTACTTGAGCTATTACTGCTACTATTGCTGTTGAAGTTGTAGTAAAACGCATCATCAAATACCGTAAATGGCACACTGATTGAAAATGCGAATTGATGATCATTCTCAGTTTTATTTTGACTGCCTGACGCATGCGAATAACTATTGGTATTCATGTTATAGGTGTAGTTGAGACTATAACTAATACCCTGCCAACTATTGTTATAGCCCAAGGTTGCTGATTGAGTTTTACGGTTACTATTCCAGTAGTCTTCATTGATATAGCCTGCTGATATTGAGCCGTAGGTATCCCCTAAGTTTTGACTTAGTGTAATTTCACCTCGGTTACGACGACGCTCGATTTCTGGGGCGTAGCTGGTATCTCTAAAGCTATCAAATACTTCAGCTAAACTATAGAAACCTTTAGTCGAATAGCGGTAACCCGCTAAGGCAATATTGGTACCGATATCATTAAGATTTTTGTTATAGCGGAAACGATAAGATTGACCACTTTCTTTTTGACCATTACTCAGTGTTGAGTCTGCGTGAGTGATGTCGACAGAAAGTGCACCGAAGCGCCCTAGATTTTGCCCTGTACCAATCGAATATGACTGATAATGTTCACTGAGTTGGCTACCTCCGTAAGCAGTAATGCCGTAAGGTAAACCATAGATTAATGTTAATTGACCAAAGTGGGTCTTATCTACATGGCTATCATAAGAGCGATATTGTCCTGCTGTTGCGCTATAAGACATATAGCCTTCACGCTGTAATACAGGCAAAGAGGCAAACGGTACTATTTGATATTGTTCGCTTCCATTGGATTCCTTGATAGTGACATGCAGGTCACCACTTCCTCCTGTTGGATATAAATCCGTAATTTCAAACGGTCCTGCTGCGACTTCTGTCTGGTAAATGGTGTAGCCATTTTGACGAATAGTAATTTGGGCATTGCTGCGAGCTATTCCTCGAACTACGGGTGCATAGCCACGCAGGCTTTCTGGATACATATCATCATCGGTTGCTAGTTGTGCACCGCGAAATGGTACGCTGTCAAATACTTGCGATGGCGAAACGCTATCGCCCAGCATTAGCTGACTTTTGATTTTATTAATACCTCGAGAGGCATAGGTATAAATAGTGTCCCATTTACCGGACTGGTTATCATTGTTTGACCATGTTGTATAATTACGTAAACGCCATGCTCCAATATTTAAACCGGGTCTTAAGTTAACATAATGAGATGTAGTATCTGATCCATTCTTTTTACGGTCATAATTTTTTGATCCGTTATAACTGTAATTCAGTAATAATGCTGTAATACCATTATCAATATCTGCAAGATCAACAAAACCACGTGGATTTCGTGATAAAGCAATTTGAGGAATACTTAAATAGAGTCTTTGTGCATCGAATTCAAATGTACTTTTTACATCTGGAATTGCGAATAAATTTACACAGCTTTGACCTGAACCTTGTAATTCTGGGTATTCTTCAGTTTTTACACCAAATTCTTTTAAATCCATTAAGGATAAACAAGGTAGTAATTGGCTATTGTTATTTTTATCAAATTTGATGTTTTTTGCTCCAATTAAGTTAGTATTTACATAAATATCAACATAATATTGGCCTGCTAATTGTTCGTTATTTTCAAATTGTGATAAATCAACTACATCCTTATTGGGTAATTCTAAAAAATCCGGATCAAAATAGATGTTATTTCCTGCTTGGATACGATCTTCAGCATGTAAGGATGTGATATAGCCTAAAGATAAAAATAGACTAAAGCATATTTTATTTATTTTCATTATGGGAACCTACAAATCTATAATACTATATTTTTATTTCTGACGGCTCAGATGCGGCACCGTAGTCATTAATAACTTCCCAAGTGACAGTACCATTGTTGGTGCTGTCATTTATTTCAAAAGATGTGGAAGAAAAAGGCGCAGCATAAGATACGTCATTAGCTTTTTTTCCATTAAAGGTAATGCTTTGAAAATTCATAAAATAAGGCGTTGGGTTTTTCACAGTAATTTTATTGCCAGATTTTGACCAAATCAGCTGTTTTTGTTCTTTAACAAAGTCGACATTTTTTAATGATTTTGGACGATAAATTAATTTCATCTGTGTTTTAAATGCAATCTGTAATGAATTCTCTGTACGTTCTGTCGCAGGAATCGTTTTTACATTTAACCAAAATAATGACTCTTTATCATTGGGTAATTTATTTTCAGTTAAGAAAATACGTAGTGCATTCGTTTTATCAGCATTGAGCCGAAATAATGGTGGTGTGATAGTGAAATCTGATTGTTTTTTTTCATCAATGTTGTCAATCCATGACTGAATTAGATATGGGATTTTATCAGGGTTTTCAACGCTGATGCTAACATCTTTATTTCCTTCATGATAAATTACTCGTGTCCCACCAATAATAACGCCGGCATTAGCAATATTTGTTATTAAAAATAAAGAGATGAAAAAACTAATAATATATTTCATTCGAACACCATTAAGTAAAAGAAATGAGGTTTAATTCCTTTTAAACCTCATAATTTAATTAGTTATAATTAATTGTAAATGTTGCAGTGCCATTTGCTGGACCGGTTGTAACCGTATCTGATTTTGCAATATAACGTGCTCTGAAATCTAAGCTATTTTCAACACCATTTTTTAACGGGTATGTCTTAGAAGCTGTAAATAATGGAATAATAGTATTTACATCATCAGTAATTTGAATTCCAACACCTGTAGCTACGCCAGTTTCTTGCTTCAGTTTAATAACACTGTCATCACCTAAATAAGATTCGGCATCAAATTTAACTGAGGCTGCGGTTACTGTTGTTGGGCAGTTAATTAATTTTATAGTAAATTTAGTTGCGGCAGCTGTGCTTCCTGCACTTGGTAATGCTTTTTTAGAAACTTTACCTAAATTCACTTTTAATGCATCTGAGCCAGCAGCCAATTCACAGGCTTGATCAGTAATTTCACCCGTAAAATCAATTGTACCATCGGCAGCTAGTGCATTATTAATTGCGAAAATTGAGGTTGCAGCAATTAAAGATGCGAGTAAGTTTTTTTTCATTCATTTCTCTCCATAAAGTATTTTTCAAAAATTGAGAGCGAATAAAATAAACGCTTACTCAACTGATGGATATTTTGTGACTATTTTAATAAATAAACAAGTTTTGCTAATTTTGAATTTAAATATTAATTATTTATATTTATTTTTATTAAATTTCAAATCAACACACTATAGGTTATTTTTCGGTTTTATTTTGTTGATTAACTCTGGCTTGTTTGTTTATTTAATAATTAATATATTAAAATAACAATATAAACCTGAAGTTAAATTTAGGATGTTTTTTTTAAACAATATCTCTCGGATATGGTGATTATTTAGAGTTAAATTTTTAAAATCGATTTTTGAGGTAGGGAGTGGTCATCAAATATGTATCATCTTAAAATAATAATATATTTATTAAGTCTATTTAGTATAGTCTAAATTAAATAGTTCATTAGGGTAAAGTTGAGATGAGGAGTGGGAAAAGCGGCTGCCATTATTAACGTCATAATGATAATGGCAGGAAGTTAGGGGAGATTATTCATAACGAATATTGACAGTTGCGGTGGCGTTAGCCGTACCGGGAGTCACTTTTTCAGCGGTTTTTATATAGCGAGCTTTCCAGTTAAAATTATAGTCGCCACTAGCAACCCCATTCTGTAAGGTATTTTTAGTATTGAGTCTGATCGGTGAGTTATTTCTATCCAGTAACTGTATCGCAATCCCTGTCGCGGAACCCGTTCCCGCAAGTTTAATTTTTCCGGTTGCAGTATCGACATAGCCAGCACTGCTAGTAACCGTCGTTTTGATATTGGTACCGGCTGCGCAGTTTAGGGTAACAGGAATGCTGACATTGCTACTGACGGAGCCAATCCCCTTAAATTGGGTATCATACCAAGTGCCTAAATTAACAGTGTAGCTGCTAGATTTTACTGTGCATTTAGCAACATTAATACGTATGGCATTTGCTGGGATATTTAATGAAGATAAATTCCAGTTAATATGGTTGGGATTATCTTGGATTAATTTAGCGACATGACCTGCTTTTAAGCTACCGGATTGAGTCACTGCTCCTGTTTTTCTGATAATCATGGTCCATTGGGGGGCGACAATTGTCCAAGGTAATCGTCCTTGAATAGGATAGCGACTGTAGACATTAATACTTCCTATCGCTGTTGCAACAATTTCAACACTGATACCCGGTATATTGGTTGCTGAAACTTTATTTCCATTAGGCACCCAACCATTAACATAACTTGCATATAAGCGTGCACGGCCACATTGACCATTTGTTCCTGAATAGGTATTTATATTGCCATTAGCAAATTTAACCACAAGTCGACCCAGTTCTTTTGTTGAGGCATCATCATATTGAATTGTGTATGTTCTCGAGGGAACATTAACTATGAGATTATTGAGTCTCGGATTTTGGATACAAGCAGAGATTGCTGATTCAGAATAAATAAAGATAAATATAGACGTTAGTTTTATAAAAAAAGGATTCATTTTTATTCCAAATTAATCGATTCATTTCATTCTGGAAGTTAATTAACTTCCAGTGAAATGTAAAATTTACTTATATAATGAAAAATTTTGTTCTGGTGATAATAAAATTTCAGCTTGAAGTATTTTTTCTCTATCTCGTTTATCATTTGTAATGATATTGGAATTAGATGATGTAAAATCGCTGATAAGTTCATTAATATCAAGCTCTAATATTTCAGAAATAGAATAAATCGTATCCACATGGATACGCATATCACCGAGTTCATGGCGTGACTGATGTTGCTGACTAATACCCAGTTTTTTACTCAGTTGCTGAATGCTCATGCGGCGATCCTTTCTCAATGTTCGAATACGAGCGCCAACAATTCTTGAAATGTTTTTCTGCATATTTATAACCAAAGTTTATTCAATGATAATCAAACTATATTAATGTTTTATTAACTTCATATTTAATTTTTTCTTTTTCATTTTCATTGAATGAAAAAAATTGATTAAGGCTAATATTAAAATAGTTGGCATATTGTTTTAGTCTATCTATCGATATTCGATTATTCCCACGTTCATAGCGTAATTGTTGTTGCTCACTAATCCCTACGCCTTTAGCTACAGCAATAAGGGATAACCCTTTTTCTTTACGCAGTAATTTTATTTTATTACCTATAATTGCAGATACTGGGTAGTAATTGCTCATTATCTAACCTCCATGATTCATTACTACTCGATTGTTAAATATAATCAACAAGGATAAAGTAATAATGTCACTTCAATAATATATTTATCAGGTATTGCATTTTATATCTTGATTTTAATCACATAATTTAAATTTACTCGGGTTACATGGTGGCTATTTAATATAAAATCAATTTTTTTGTGAGATCTTTTCATTAACTGAATAAACTTTAACTAATTAATCTAATATGGATTATTGAGATAAGATTTTTGTTGAATATTTAGTGATAAATAAATGTGAAATCAAGATGGCTTTTAAATGAGCCTCCCGTCATTCCTGAACCGTAACCAGCCATTCTAGCTGAAAGAGGAATTTCAACGGTGCGAGTTTGTTCGTTAACGGGAGTGGAAATCTGATCGCCATTTTTTACCGTTGCTTTATTTAATCCCTGGGCTAAATTTAAAGCGACATTTTTAGCAGTACCGTTATTGATAAAATAATTTGTTGCAACAAGGTCGGGTGTTCCATCAATGACCATAATCGCCTCTTTGGTATCCACTGGGCAATTTTTTAACTTAATCGTAAAATCTACCCATGGGGATGCTTGAGTATCACGAATATTCCAGACATTCACTTTTTTTAGGTCAACCACATAATTGGCTTTCTCTAACTCACAGGGTCGTGCGGTAACATAACCGTGAACGTGGATATTGGCAGCTTGCGCTATGACAGTTAAAGGGGACGCTAGAAGCAATAATGAGAGTGCTAATTTTTTCATTATTCTCATCCTTATAAATAAGTAATTGTGGCTGTAATATTGGCGGATACAGTACCTGTACTCGCATTACCTAATGCACTAAATGCTCGGGTTCTTAAAGGAATACTGAGACTATTTTGTCCAGATAAAGGTACCTGTAATACTTTTTGATTACCTAATGGGGTTATTCCATTGCCACTTTCAAGTTGAACTGCAATATTTTTAGCAGTGCCCATATTTTTATATAGGCTATTGATATTATTGGTGTCAGCCGTTCCGCTAAAGGTCAGTACTATTTGATTAATATAAGAAGAACAGTTATTCATATCAATGTTAAATTGCTTCCAATCTGAGCCACTTTGAGGTTGACTAAATAAGTCAACGGGCATTCTTTTTAAATCAATATCAATATTATTCCCACCCGAGATATTACAGGTTGCGGCTTTAATGTTTCCTTTAAAATTTAGTGTTACTGTACTTGCTGAGAATGCAGGTAAATTAATTAATAAGCTATTCGCAAGTAATAAAGAGAATATTAATTTTTTCATTATTTTTCCTATTCATAGCGAATATTGACAGTGGCAGTTGAGTTTGCACTTCCGGGCGTGATTTTATCTGCCGTTTTAATATAACGTGCTTTCCAATTAAACATATAGTCACCAGCAGGGACGCTATTTTGTAAACTATTTGTAGTATTTAGTTTTATTGGGGAATTATTTTTATCTAATAGTTGAATCGCAATTCCGGTCGCTTTATCCGCTCCAGATAATGCTAACTTGCCGGTATTGATATCCACATAACTAGCGGAACTGGTCACTGTTGCTTTGATATTCGCGCCAGCCATGCAGGTTAATGCAATTGGGATATCGACAGAGGTACTGGTATCACCAATATTTTTAAATTGAGTATCATACCAATCACCGAGTTCAATATTATAAACAGATTGGCTATTTTTTAATGAGCAGTTTACAACGTTTATTCTTATTCCATTTGCAGGGATATAAAGGGTTGATACATTGAATCGGGAGTTATTAGAATAATTAAATTGGTAAACCTCAGCTAGGGCACCGCTATTGATTGCTGCACTTTGTGTCACATTACCTTGTTTTATAATATCTACCTGCCAAAGAAACGATGGAAGCATAATATATGACGTCTCAGCTATAGCACCGGCAAATGGAACCCTGTCAGCCCCTCCAGCATAAGTTTTTAAATAAATCCCAGGTATATTAGTTGATACTTTATCTACAGAGAAACGCCCAGACCAAGGTGATAAATAATATGTGCGCATTTGACCTTGGCAGTAAACATCATTCGGTGTCCTAGCAAGGCTGGTGCTTGCACTCACATAGCTACTCGTTTTTAATGAGCCAAGCGTGTATGAATTTGTATTATCAAATTGTATTGTATATGTGACATTTGGTAATGTTCTATTTACACCACTAAAATTAGGATTCTTGACACAGGCTGCATTAATTGACGCAGAATAAAAAACAACCATACTACTGATGAGTATATAGAATCTTTTTAATTTCTTTTTCATAAGTCCCCCTTATTGGCATACCGTAGTCGTTTTATATAGCCCCAAATAATTCGAAACATCCGCCAAGTTATAATTAACCTGACACTGTTGTTTATCGTTATATTGGATAATAAAACTGCCACTTTCGGCTAAACCGGATAAGTAAATTTCACCGTCATTACCGACCATGCCATTTAATTGATTGCTATCTTTAAAGATGGCTTGAGCGCCAAATGGTACCGGTTTTCCATCAGCAAATTTAAGCTCCATCATGGCGCGATAGCCCACATTGGCGGCAAAGCTGGCTTTCACTAACGCCCCGCGGCTAGGTGCAACGGTTTGGCTGGTTAACTCCATTTCTGTATTATCAGGTAGGGCTGAAGTGTCGATATCAATCGCATTTTTACGGTATGCGGTAACATAAGGCACTAAAGCATAGCCTTGATTATTGGTCACTACGCCAGCTTGGTTCAGAATAGGTACATCGCCAGCTTCTGGAATATCCACAATGGCTGCTGTTTCACCTAATTGTTGCCCAAGCACAATGCCACCTGAATGAGCAACTAAGCTGCCATTAGTTCCATAATAGAGATTGTAATTATCTTTACCGTAACTGCTTCCTCCAGAAACCTCGCCATATTGTCCTTTATATGTGGCATTCATATTGCCCGACGATCCTTGCCCTTGGGTGGTATAACCTTGCTGGAGACTCCAGTTTAAGCGATTATCCAATTGGCTTGCGGAAAGCCCCATATTTCCAGAGTTAGGACCGTTACTGCTGCTATTGGTGTTGAGGTTGTAGTAAAAAGTACTATCAAACAGGTTAATTGGAATACTGACGTTCAATGCGAGTTGATGGTCATCTTCATTTTGACCTTGGTTATTCCCATTGTAGGCATACGTACTGGTATCACGGTTATAAGTGTAATTAATCCCATAACTGATGCCTCGCCAGCTATTGCTATACCCGAGTGTTGCCGATTGAGTTTTCTTATCACTATTCCAATAATCTTCATTTACATAGCCTATTGAAAGAGAACCGTAGTTTTCACCTAAGTTTTGGCTGAGTGTAATTTCACCACGGTTACGGCGTCGTTCAATTTCTGGGGTATAGAGAGTATCTCGAAAAGTATCAAAAACTTCCGATAAGCTGTAAAACCCTTTGGTGGAATAACGGTATCCGGCTAAGGCGATATTGGTTCCGATATCATTCAAGTTTTTGTTATAACGGAAGCGGTAAGATTGCCCTTGCTCTTTGGTATCATCCGTAAATTTTGAGCTCGCATGAGTGACGTCAATAGAAAGCGCCCCAAATTGTCCAAGGTTTTGCCCTGCTCCAATAGAATAAGATTGGTAGTTTTCACTGATCTGGCTTCCGCCGAAAGCGGTGATCCCATAAGGAAGACCATAAATAAGTGTAAATTGCCCAAAGTGAGTTTTATCTACATGGCTATCATAGGCGCGATATTGCCCGCCCGTTACACTGTAGGATAAATAACCCTCACGCTGTAATACAGGTAAAGAAGCAAAAGGAACAATTTGGTATTGCTCACTACCGTTAGATTCTTTAATTGTGACATGTAGGTCACCACTGGCACCTGTAGGGTACAAATCATTGATTTCAAATGGACCGGCGGCCACTTCTGTCTGGTAAATCGTATAGCCATTCTGTCGAATAGTAATTTGTGCGTTACTGCGCGCAATTCCGCGAACAACCGGCGCGTAACCGCGTAAACTTTCTGGATACATATCATCATCAGTCGCTAACTGAGCGCCACGAAACGGTACGCTATCAAAGACCATCGATGGAGATACACTGTCTCCAAGCGTTAACTGGCTTTTAATGCTATTAATGCCACGTGAAGCATAGGTATACACGGTATCCCATTTGCTAGATTGGTTATCACTGCTTGACCAAGTGGTATAGTTACGTAGACGCCAAGCGCCGATATTTAAACCAGGTCTTAAATTCACATAATTTGAGGTGCTATCGGAGCCGCCTTTCTTGCGGTCATAATTTTTAGAACCGCTGTAGCTGTAATTCAGCATTAGTGCATTAATTCCATTATCAATATCCGCTAAATTGACATAGCCTCGCGGGTTTTTGTCTAATGCAATTTGAGGAATACTTAAATACAGCCGCTGTGAATCAAACTCAAAGCTACTTGTGGCGTCAGGAATTACGGCTAAATTCACACAACCATTGCTTGCACTTTGTAGCTCTGGATATTCAGTCGTTTTTACGCCGAAATCATTCAGATCTGTCAGAGATAAACAGGGAATTAGTTTATTTTGGTTGTTTTTATCAAAATTTAATTTTTTGGCACCAATTAGGTTACTATTAACATAAATATCAACATAGTAACTTCCTGCTAATTGTTCGTTATTTTCAAACTGAGTTAAATCAACCGCATCTTTATTGGGAAGCTCTAAAAAATCCGGATCAAAATAGACATTATTATCTGTATTTTTTTCTGCATACAATGATACCGTATAGCCTAAATATAAAAATAGGCCAAAGCATATTTTATTTATTTTCATTGAGAAGTAACCTAATAATTATATCGTCTATATTTTTATTTCTGATGCTTTTTCGGCCGCGCCGTAATCATTAATAACTTCCCATTTAACAGTACCTTTTGTTGCGGTATCATTAACTTCAAATGTTGTCGTTGTTAATGGTGCAGCGTAGGAAACATCATTAATTTTTTTACCATTAAAAGTGACGCTCTGAAAATTCATGTAATAAGGTGTTGGATTCTTAACTGAAAGTTTTTTTCCTGATTTTGTCCAAGTTAACTTATTCTGTTCTTCTTCAAAATTGACATTTTTAAACGTTGTAGGACGATAAATTAATTTCATCTGAGTTTTAAATGCAATCTGTAATGAATTTTCAGTACGTTCAGTTGCAGGAATGGTTTTTATATTTAACCAGAATAAAGATTCTTTATCTGTAGGGAGCTTGTTCTCAGTTAAAAAAATTCTCAATGCATTGGTTTTTTCAGGGTTTAATCTAAATAATGGTGGTGTGATAGTGAAATCAGATTGTTTTTTTTCATCAATACCATCAATCCAGGATTGGATTAAGTAAGGAATCTTATCTGGGTTCTCAACAGAAATACTCACATCTTTACTTCCCTCTGGATAAATAACACGAGTTCCACCAATAATAACACCTGCATAAGCCGTATTAATTATTGTAAATAAAGTAACAAGGGAATAAACAATAAATTTCATATTACCACCATTGAATAAATACTAAGGTTTAATTCCTTTTAAACCTTAATAGCTAATTAGTTATAATTAATTGTAAATGTTGCATTAGCGTTTGCTAAACCGACATCAACACTGTCGGTTTGAGCGATATAACGAGCTCTGAAATCTAAATTATTTTCAACGCCATCTTTTAGTGGGTAAGCTTTAGATGCGGTGAACAGAGGGATAACTGTGTTTACATCATCAGTGATTTGGATACCAACGCCTTTAGCAACGCCTGATTGTCCGGCATCTTTAAGCTCAATAACTGAGTCATCATTAGGGTAAGAGGTTGCATCAAATTTAACGGATGCAGAGGTTACCGTTGTTGGGCAATTAATTAATTTAATCGTAAATTTAGTTGCAGCTGCAGTGCTTCCTGCACTTGGTAATGCTTTTTTAGAGACTTTACCTAAATTAACTTTTAGTGCATCAGAACCTGATGCCAATTCACATGCTTGGTCAGTGATCTCGCCCGTGAAATCAATTGTTCCATCTGCCGCTAATGCACTATTTACAGCAAAGATAGAAGATGCAGCAATTAATGATGCCAGTAAATTCTTTTTCATTCATTTTCTCCAAGAGATATTTATATTTGATAAATTGAGCTTCATTGAAATAATGATTAACTCAATTGATGGATATTTTGTCTTTTATTTTAACTTTAAACAAGTTTTTGGTTTTTTAGATTTAATTATAATTAAATTGTTTTTTATTGGCTTGTTTTGTTACTATTTCACCATAGAGGTTGGATTTTTTAATGAAAAATTCCGATAAACAAATATATTAATAATTTGCATTTAATCATTAATTAAAAATAAATATTAAATATTAATATTTACATTTGATTAATACTTTGTGCATAATTACACGTTATGAGAGATTTATGGGATTTAATGTTCTTAGATGAATTTTTTATGATTGTTGATTTTTGAAAATCAATGGTCTAAATAAGATGGTATATGAAAATGTTCCGGATAATAATTGTGTTTTGTTGTCTTATTTCAATGTTGAAATAAGATTAATCATTAGTGCACGTTCTAAAATAGACTGTACCGCTCTATTTTTATTTTGTTAACTAATAAATTTCTCTGTTTTTTTGACATGTTCACGAATTTTTTTCTTTTCAACTTCAGTAAAAATAAAAAAAGTGACCATGTTAATGCCAAAATAGTCAGCATATTGTTTCAATTTATCAATTGGGATCCGAGACTGCCCCTTTTCATAACGAATCTGTTGCATTTCATCAATACCTACTGCATCTGCAACTTCTTGCAAGGGTAATTTTTTTCGTTCACGAATAAATTTTATTTTATGCCCAATGATTTCAGAAATTGTATGGTTGTTATTCATATGAACCTCTCATTAAAAATAAGCCTTGTTAAGAAATACGTTATTCTCAAAATGATCACCACTAAGAATTTGTTAGTTATAGGTCAAAATAAATTCCACATGGCTGCGAAAGGACCCAGCAGTCATCGCAGTATTTAAGCTGGTCACTCGTGCAGAGAATGGGATTTCTGCGCGATGGGTTTGTTGATTAATCGGCGTTGTAATTTGAGAGCCATTTTTGACGCGAATTTGACTAGAACCAGAAGCTAAATCTAAAGCAACGTTAGTGGCAGACCCGCTATTACGAAAATAGTCTGAATTTGTGGGTTCTGGAACTCCTGTTAAAGTCATGACAGATTCACGGGTGTTGAGAGGGCAATTTTTTAAATTGATACTGAAGTTGACCCATGGAGCTTTTTGATTATTACGGATATTTGCAATATTGACTGTTTTTAGGTCAATGATATAGTTTGTCTGCTCAATCTGGCATGGTGTTGCTTTTATATTTCCATTAAACAGTAAGTTAATATTCTCGTCGGAATAGATATCGAAACAAGTTATTAGCCCACTTAGCAATAATGACTTTAGGAATATGACTTTCATCTGTGAGTCCTATTCATAACGAATATTAACAACGGCATTCGAATTTGCTGTACCCGGTATGACCGGTGCAGCTGTTTTTATGTAACGGGCTTTCCAATTAAAAAGATAATCCCCAGCAGGGACATTATCTTGCAAGTTATTTTTATTATTCAAACGGATTGGATTATTATTTTTATCCAGCAGTTGGATAGCGATACCGCTGGCTTGGTCTGCACCTGCGAGTTTTAGTTTTCCTGTTTGAGGGTCTTCATAACCAGCACTGCTGGTAATCGTGGCTTTTATATTGGCTCCAGCCTTGCAACTTAAGGTAATAGGAATATTGACTGAGGTACTGGTATCCCCAATGTTTTGAAATTGGGAGTCATACCAATCACCCATATCAATAATATAAGTTGGATTTTTTAATGAACAGCTAACAGTATTAATGGTAATGGCATTATTGGGAATATTGAGCGTAGTTAAATACCAAGTTGAATTCACGGGTTTTGTATTGGTCTGGTATAACTGAGCAGCCCTTCCCGGAGTGAATGTTCCCGGTTGTGTAACTCGGCCTGTTTTTTTAATGATGACATGCCAGCTGGTTTCTATGATATTCCAGTTTGGTGTGCTTCTACCAGGGACATAAGAGTTAAACCAAAGTGCGGAACCCGTTCGAATCGACATGCTGATACCGGGAATATTTGTGGGCGCTATAGAATTTGCATTCGGAACCCAGCCATTAATAAATCGCCCATGTAAATCAGTCACCCCACAATCTCGCCCTCTAGGTGAATTGGTATCCAATGGGCCGGTTCCATACGGAATCACGATAGTTTCTAAATCTCGTGTCGTTATATCATCATAAGGAATGTTATAAACTCGGGGGGGAATATTGAACATGAGATTCATAAAATTAGGGTTTTGAATACAGGCGGCTGCTGTATATTGGGAATACAGAAATATACCACTTGGTAGCCATATTTTTTTCAATATCTGTGTGCGGTTCATATGTCTTCCTTTATTGGCATGTTGCAGCTGTTTTATAAAGCCCGAGATAATCAGATAAACCAGTTAAATCATATTTAACATGACATAAAAATTGATTGTTAAATTGAATATCAAATTCCCCTTGTTCACTGAGTCCAGAGAGATATACCTTTCCTTTATCATCAACAATGCTATCTATCAGATTATTGTCAGCAAAGACTGCTTGCGCTCCAAAAGGAACTGGATGTCCATTTTCCATAGTTAGGGTCATAAAAGCTCGATAGCCTAAATTGGCATTAAACTGAGTTTTAACTAATGCACCTCGACTTGGGATAACGGTTCGGCTAGTAAGTTCAATTTCTGTATTATCTGGTAGTGCTGAAACATCAATGCTTAGCGTGTTTTTATGATAAGGAGAAACATAAGGGACCAAGGCATAGCCCTGTTGATTAGTACTGACCCCGGCATTATTTAAAATAGATACATTGGGGGTTTCAGGGATCTCTATTAGAGCGGCTGTTTCCCCTAGCTGCTGTCCAAGAACTAATCCGCCTGAGTGAGCAACCAAGCTACCATTTACACCATAATAGAAGTTGTAATCATCTTTACTGTAGCTACTTCCTCCAGATGCCATCCCCATTTGACCTTTATAGGAGGCGTTAATATTTCCTGTGCTTTGATGGTTTTCATTAATCAAGCCCTGCTGCATACTCCAATTTAAACGATTGTTAAGTTGCGATGCTGAAATGCCTATATTGCTGGAGCTAGAACTGCGATTGTTATTTGTCGTATTAATATTGATATAAGCGGTACTGTCGAAAAAATTAAAAGGAATATTTATGGATAGCGATAATAGATGGTTAATCTTTCCTCTTGTGCCACTGTCCGTTGAGGAAAAATAGTCACGATTTTTATTGTAGGTGTAATTTGCACTATAGTTGATGGCATTCCAGCTGTTGTTATAGCTAAAACTGGCTGATTGGGTTTTTCGATGACTATTCCAATAGTCCTCATTAATATAGCTTCCAGAAATTGCACCATAAGAGTCTCCAAGATTTTGACTTACAGTAGTTTCAGCTCGATTTCGCTTCCGTTCAATTTCTGGGAAATAGTAGGTATCTCGATAACTATTTAACGTTTCCGATAAGCTATAGTAACCATCTGTTGAGTAGCGATAGCCAGCTAATGCGATATTGGTACCGATATCATTCAGATTTTTGTTATACCTGAAGCGGTATGATTGCCCTTGATGGCTTGAATTGTCATTGAGTGAGGCATTTGCGTAAGTGATATCTAAAGATAATGCCCCAAAATCCCCTAGATTTTTGCCAAACCCAAATGATTGAGCATTATAATGATCCGCGTATTGCAAACCACCATAAGCAGTAACGCCATGAGATAGACCATAAATTAAAGAAAGTTGAGTAAAATGAGTTTTGTCTACATGGGTATCATAAGAACGGTATTGCCCACTAGTTGCACTGTAAAATAGGTAGCCTTCCCTTTGTAGAATAGGAAGTGAAGCAAAAGGAACAACGAGATGTTGTTCACTTCCGTCAGTTTCTTTAATTGTGACATACAAGTCACCGCTACTGCCTGTGGGATAGAGATCATTAATCTCAAAAGCACCCGCAGGGACTTCGGTTTGGTAGATAATATAGCCATTTTGACGAATAGTGAGTTGGGCATTACTGCGTGCAATTCCTCTGACAGTTGGTGCGTAGCCTCGTAAGCTTTCAGGGTACATATCATCATCGGTCGATAATTGAATCCCACGAAATGGAACTGTATCAAAAACCATCGCAGGGGAAACGCCATCCCCTAGGGTGAGCTGGCTTTTGATACTGTTGATATTGCGTGAGGCATAGGTGTAAACCGTATCCCACTGATTCACATTATTATCGCTATGAGTCCATGTAGAATAGTTACGTAAACGCCAAGCACCTAAATTGACTCCGGGGCGTAAATTCGCATAGTTTGCTGTTGCGGTTCCTTGATGTTTACGACTGTAATTTTTTGACCCGCTATAACTGTAGTTGAGAAACGTCGCATTTATGCCATTATCAATGTTGGCTAAATCAATAAAACCTCGAGGTGTTTTTTCTAAGGCTATTTGTGGAATACTTAAGTACAGGCGTTGTGTTTTGAAGTTAAAATCACTTTTAGCATCAGGAATGGTCGCTAAGTTTATGCAGTGGTTGATCTCCCGCTGTAATGCAGGAAATTGTTTTAGTTTGATACCAAAACTGCGAAGATCATCCGCAGAAAAGCAAGGGCGCAGTTTATTGTCGCTTTCTTTTTTAAACATTATTTTTTTTGCCGTCATGAAATCATTATTAATATAGATATAGACAAAATAATTCCCCTCTAGTTGTTGGTTATTATCAAACTGAGATAGGTCAATATTGTCTTTATTTATCCCTTCTAAAAAATCAGATTCAAAATATGAATCATCCTCATAAGATTGACTTTTATCGTTATTGAAATTATTTTCAGCATATGAAATGGTCATGCTGCATGAATAAAACAGCACTAAAAAATAACATTCCATTGGTAGATTTTTCATTATAAATGTTTATATTTTTCTCTCTGAGGCTTTGGTTGTTGCACCAAAATCATTGATTAATTCCCATTTGACGACGCCATGTTGAATCAAGTCATTAACACTAAATGTGATTGTTGAAAAAGGTGCAACATAAGAAACATTTTTTAGTTGCTTACCATTGAATGTTATACGCTGAAAGTTAATATAGTAAGGGGTTGGGTTTTTAGCGGTAAGTTTATCGCTAGATTTTGACCATATAAGTTTATTCTGCTCTTGATTAAAATCGACATCTTTTAATATTTGAGGTCGATAAATGAGTTTCATTTGAGTTCTAAATGCGATTTGTAATGAATTTTCTTTGAATTTTACTGAGGGGATGTTTTTAATGTTTAACCAAAAAAGAGACTCTCTATTATTAGGTAATATATCCTCAGTCAAGAATATCCGTAAAGTATTAGTGCTTTCTTTTGGTAGTTTAAATAAAGGTGGAGTTATGGAGAAAATTGATTGAGACTTACCATTTTCATCATCAATCCATGATTGAATTAAATAGGCGATATTATCTGGGTTTTCAATGTCAATACTGGCATCTTTTCTTCCTTCATTATAAATAACCCGTGTACCTCCAATGATGACTCCTGCATGGCAAGTGGTGATGAATGTAAAAAAAAGTACAAAATAAGTGCAAATATTCTTCATATTATTGCCATCCAAGTTATGTATAACCCTACTAGTTTTAGTTATAGCTAATTAAAAAGGTCGCTGAAGCATTGGCTGATCCTGCGACAACCGGAATAGCCTTAGCAATATAATTGGCTGTAAAATCTAAACTATTTTCAACTGTTGGTAGGATGGGATACTCATTAGAGGGGGTTAGTAGTGTAATGACGGCACTTTTATTATCTGTTAATTGGACTCCAACTCCACTTGCAGCATTCGGTATTGCTTTCAGCGCGATAACTGAGTTATCTCCGGGAAAAGACGTGGCATCGAATGAAACTGTCGCACTATTTATTGATACTGGGCAATTAACGAGTGTAATCGTAAATTTTACGGGAATAGATTTACTACCAACATTTGGTAAGTTTGCTTTTGGGATGCGTCCTAATTGGACTTGGATATTTTTTGATTCAGTTTTTATTTCACAAGCTTGATCAATAATATCACCAATAAACTCGATGGTTCCATCAGCAGCAAAAGTTAGAGAGTTTGGAAGGAATGTTATTCCAGCAATCAATACTGTGAATGTGTATTTTTTCATATTATCGTCTCCTGAAATAATTTATTTGGCTCTTTTGTTGTGAGCTATATTAATTTTAGAAGACTTTTAGTTATTTACTTCGTATTTTTATATTTTTTGTTTTGATATGATTTATTGATAATTTTTAATTATTTGGTGGGATATTCTGTTGCAGTCAAAATGAGTCATTGGTAATGTGCGTAATATATTGTTTGTTCATTTTTTAATTCCCTTAATTTGATTTGTATTTAAGAAAATAAATATTATATCCTTTTTGTGTTTATAATGATGGTGTTGGATTTTGTTTTTAATCTGAACTTGATTTGTTTTATTTATATCATTCTATTTTATTTGATTGTTTTGGTGCTTAAAATTAAACGACGATCTATTTATGAAGTTATAATAAAGATAATAATAGCCCATAAGGGCTATTATTCAATATCGAGTTCTTTTAATTTACGGGTAAGTGTATTTCTTCCCCAGCCTAATAAGCGGGCGGCCTCTTGCTTATGTCCATGCGTATATTTCAGGGCACAGTTCAGCATGGTTTTTTCTAGCAATGGCATTGCCTCATTAAATAAATCTTGCTTACCTTGCTGTAGAGAGGCATCTGTCCATTGTTCGAGCAATTTAAACCAAGGTACATTGAGTTCATCCATGTTCTGGGGGGAGACCTCAGAGGTTTTGGTCGATTTTACTATTTCTTGCTTATTAAATAGATCCGCGGGTAGGTCTTGAGGTAAAACCTCTTGGCTAGCCGCCATAACGGTCAACCAGCGACATACATTCTCTAATTGACGAACGTTTCCTGACCAGTGATAACGTTGAAGAATCTTAAGACTATCGGGATGGAGAATTTTACTTTCAACACCCAGTTCTTTGGCGGTATTTTGTAAAAAGTAGTGAGCAAGGCGTGGAATATCTTCCGTACGTTCTCTTAATGGCGGTAATTGCACTCGAATAACATTCAGTCGGTGGAATAAATCCTCACGGAACAATCCCTCTTTGACTCGTTTTTCTAGGTCTTGGTGGGTTGCGGCAATAATCCGCACATCGACCTTCACAGGAGTATATCCGCCGATCCGATAAAATTGCCCTTCAGCAAGTACACGTAATAATCGAGTTTGCACATCAAGGGGCATATCACCAATTTCATCAAGAAATAATGAGCCGCGATTAGCTTGCTCAAATCGGCCTTGGCGAACTTGGGAGGCGCCAGTAAACGCGCCTTTTTCATGACCAAATAGCTCTGATTCAATCAAATCTTTAGGAATAGCGGCCATATTTAGCGCGATAAACGGCTCTTTTGCTCGAGGACTATGCTGGTGTAGCGCGTGAGCAACCAGCTCTTTTCCCGTGCCAGATTCTCCATTAATCAACACACTAATTGATGAGCGCGAAAGGCGACCAATAATACGGTACACCTCCTGCATTGCTGGGGCTTCTCCAATCATGGTGGAGGATACTATTGTTGCTTGCGGTTTACCGCCAGCTGCGCTGTTTTGTTCTCGGCTATGATTTAGAGCGCGCTCAACAAGAGCAACAGTTTCATCAATATCAAACGGTTTTGGGAGATAATCAAAGGCACCAGATTGGTAAGCATTCACGGCGGCGTCGAGATCGGAATGTGCTGTCATAATAATAATGGGCAGCAGGGGATGGGACTGTTTTAACTGAGAAAGTAAAGCTAATCCATCCATACCTGGCATGCGAATATCAGATAACAATACATCGGGACAGTCATTTTCGAGAGCGGTAAGTACCGCTGTGGTGCTATCAAAGCAGGTACAGGTGAGCTGCGTATTATTTAATGCTCGTTCAAGTACCCAGCGGATAGAACTGTCATCATCAACAACCCAAACTTTTCCCTTCTGCATAGCTATCTCCTATTTTTTGATGGGTAAATAAATAGAAAACTCGGTATGTCCCGGCCAACTGGTAAACTCAATTTTCCCTGAATGTTGGTCCACCAAACTACGGGCAATGGATAGGCCTAGCCCTGTTCCATCTGGGCGCCCACTCACCATTGGATAAAATAGGGTATCTTGGATTGTGAGTGGAATACCGGGACCATTATCTTCAATATCAATTCGTGCGGCTAGGCGATAGCGCTCCCCCTGTAACATAACCTGAAATGCAGTGCGGGTACGAAGGGTAATATTCCCTCCGGATTCTGATAACGCTTGCAGCGCATTACGGGTAATGTTGAGGAGTACTTGTTCTACCTGATCCGGATAATATTCAAGGTCAGGAAGGCTTGGATCATAGTCACGGATTAAGGTGATATTCTCCGGTTTTTCTAAGGAAACTAAGCGCACCACATTTTCGACGCTGTGATGAATACTTTGCTCGGTTTTGGGGCCGGGATATTGTGGTCCAAGTAATCTATCGACAAGGGCGCGTAAGCGATCCGCTTGTTCGATAATCACTTGGGTATATTCATTAAGCTGCGGGTCGGGCAGCGCCTTAGACAAAAGTTGTGCAGCACCACGTAATCCACCAAGGGGATTTTTGATTTCGTGGGCGAGCCCTCGAATCAGCTCTCGGGCTGCGAGTTGTTGGGCATTTTGCGCGAGCTCTTGGCTAAGACGTCGCTGGCTATCCAGTTGAGAAAGCTCAACGAGAATAAATTGGTCGGATAGAGGTTGAGCACTAAGAGACATCATATGAGAATGACTGTTAACCACCAGAGTGACTTCATTTTCGGTAAAACTGTGCCCCTCTTTTAAGCTGTTAAGCATCAGCTCATCATTTAATGAACAATAATTAAAGAGTAAAGGGAGCGGGGTGCCATACAGTTTGCGTGGGCTTTGGGCTAAAACTTGTAGAGCAGCATGGTTGGCATAATGGATAATCAGGTCATAATCCAGCACTAACACACTGTTGATGAGAGAATCGAGAAGATATTCGGAGGCGGGTAAATGCTCGGTTTTCATGTAATATTGCTCCTGCACTATTTTGGTGCATTATACGTTATTTACGAAGTAACCGATACGTCGACGCCAATATTTGCAGTTCACCACTCAGTTCGTAGAGAAAAGGCCCCATCATTTAGATGGGGCAAGTGCTTCACGGCAACAAAGACTATCAGTGGAACGGCGTGTTACGCACTGTAGTACATTTCAAATTCGAGTGGGTGTGGTGCCATGCGAACGCGTTGGATATCCGCACGCAGTAATTCAATGTAAGCGTCAATAGCGTCGTCAGTAAATACGCCACCACGGGTCAAGAACTCACGATTTTTATCTAATTCTGCCAGTGCTTCATCTAAAGAACCCGCAACCGTTGGGATTTCTTTTGCTTCTTCTGGTGGTAAATCGTACAAGTTTTTATCCATGGCATCGCCCGGGTGGATCTTGTTGATGATGCCATCAAGACCTGCCATCAACTGAGCGGCAAACGCTAAGTATGGGTTTGCTGCTGGGTCAGGGAAGCGCACTTCGATACGACGTGCTTTGGTGCTAGCTACCACTGGGATACGGATAGACGCAGAACGGTTACGCGCAGAGTAAGCTAGCATCACTGGAGCTTCAAAACCTGGGACTAAACGCTTGTATGAGTTAGTCGTCGGGTTAGTAAATGCGTTCAGAGCACGTGCGTGCTTGATGATACCGCCGATATAATACAGTGCCATTTCAGATAAACCGCCGTATTTATCACCTGCAAATAGGTTGACGCCATCTTTAGATAACGACATATGGCAGTGCATTCCGGAACCATTATCACCGACTAATGGTTTTGGCATAAAGGTGGCTGTTTTACCAAAAGCGTGCGCAACGTTATGTACGACATACTTATAAATTTGGGTTTCATCCGCTTTTTTCGTCATGGTATTAAAGCGGGTTGCGATTTCGTTTTGACCAGCGGTCGCTACTTCGTGGTGATGAGCTTCAACGACTAAGCCCATATCTTCCATTGTTGTACACATAGCGGAACGCAAATCTTGTGAAGAATCGACGGGTGGTACTGGGAAATAGCCGCCTTTAACTGCAGGACGGTGGCCTTTGTTGCCGCCTTCGTATTTGGTTCCAGTATTCCATGCTGCTTCGATATCATCGATATGGTAATAGCTGCTGTGCATGCTGTTACCGAAACGGATGTCATCAAATACAAAGAATTCTGGCTCTGGTCCAAACAGAACGATATCTGCAATACCGCTAGAACGCAGGAAGTCTTCCGCACGTTTAGAGATAGAACGTGGGTCGCGATCGTAACCTTGCATAGTGCCAGGTTCTAAAATATCGCAACGAATAATTAAGGTATTATCTGCGTAGAATGGGTCTAACAGCGCTGTTGATGGGTCTGGCATCAGCACCATGTCAGATTCATTGATCCCTTTCCAGCCACCGATTGATGAACCATCAAACATTTGGCCTTCTTCAAAGAAGTCTTCGTCTACTTGATGAGCAGGGATAGTGATATGTTGCTCTTTACCTTTTGTATCAGTAAAACGCAAATCAATAAATCTTACATTGTGCTCTTCGATCAACGATAAAACATGTTCAGCGGACATTCTCGGCTCTCCTGGTCGGGTCTATTCAACAGACGTAGATAATTAAAGTCATACGCAGGTTGGTTTATCTGGCTTTACTGCATTAATGACTCATTCATTAATGACTGAGTAAGCTCTCTATAGGGACTATAAGCGAAAAACGTGCCAACTTTTTAAATCATAGTAAATACTGATTGTTATAAAAGAATAGCAACGATTCGACTAAAAAACAGTCTATCATTGAGCTGGATTGGTGCAAGAGAAAGATTTGTTGCACCAATATGGTGCGTATTATCTATCTGGAGAGGAGAACAAAACAGCTTTGCGCCATTTTCAGACTCAAAGCTGTTTGTATTTATGATTGGATGAGTTAATTCAATGCTCGTGATTATTCATCATCGCTGTCTGTTAATAGCGCATTGACTTCTTCAATCTGTTTTACTGCGTCATTGATGATCGTTGCAATTTGATGAGTTTGTTCTTCACTCAGCTGCTTTAAAACCATTTTATGGCGTAGCAAGGCTTTAAATCGACTTACTGCCACTTCAATATCTTCTGATAAATTACTGCCTTGTTGGAGTTCACGGGCTTTTGCCAACTTACGAGCAATGACAGATTCAATGTCTTTATTCTGTGCTAAATGTTCAGCACCTTCGGCTGTAATGGTGAAGCTTTTGCGATTACGTTCAACAATTTGTGATTCCAAGAAACCTTGTTCTTCCAACAAAGTCAGTGTTGGATAGATAACGCCAGGGCTTGGAACATATAAACCGCTGGAGGCTTCTTGGATATCTTTAATAATTTCGTATCCGTAGCTTGGTTTTTTTGCCACTAAAGAAAGTACCATAATGTGCAAATCGCCGTGATCAAATAAGCGACGTAAACCTTTACCGCGTCCA
>NZ_JAMPNQ010000011.1:0-90510 GCF_028479445.1 Providencia sp. PROV210 | reverse complement strand
TGACCATGACGACCTTCGCCGTGGCAGCCTTCACCGTGTTCATGGTTGTTGCGTTCTTCACCATGGCAGCAACCACCATGGCCTCGTTGATGTTCATCATGGTGAGAAAAATAAACATGACGACAAGTGTGTATTCTCATATTAACCTCTGTTATTATTTCGATATATCTAATTTAGATTCTGAGAATACTCTATTCCGATATATCTAAAGCGTCAAATTAGATATATCGAAATAAAGAAAAAGACATTTAAAAGAGTGACAGGCAAAGAAAGTTTATTTTTTATTCTTTTTTTCGGCTGCTAATATTTGCTTTTTAGCGTATTATTCTGTCACTTTGTGATTTCCTAGTGCTGATACCAACAATTTTTTTAAGTATTTTTGCACTGTGACGCAACTGAATGTTTTTTAGCTAAAAACTTTTTTAATAGTGATGGCTTTCACATTTATTCCACTTGTGTGGAAAAACGTGTAAAATAACAGCAAATTAATGTAGAAAGTATGCTTTGGGCTATATAACGACTCAAAAGCATATTCCTTTCCTGTCAATGAAACGGTAAAAATCCTTGTCAATTCAAAACTTAAGAAACATCGCCATCATCGCTCACGTTGACCATGGCAAGACAACTCTGGTTGGTAAATTATTACAACAGTCGGGCACTTTTGGTGAACGTGAAACTGTTGATGAGCGTGTTATGGACTCCAATGACTTGGAGAAAGAGCGTGGTATTACAATCCTTGCTAAAAATACCGCTATCCAATGGAACGGCTACCACATCAATATCGTAGACACCCCAGGCCACGCCGATTTCGGTGGTGAAGTAGAACGTGTTATGTCTATGGTTGACTGTGTTCTGCTGGTTGTCGATGCGATGGATGGCCCTATGCCACAAACTCGCTTCGTAACACAAAAAGCGTTCGACCATGGTTTAAAACCAATTGTTGTTATCAACAAAGTCGACCGCCCAGGCGCACGCCCTGATTGGGTTGTTGACCAAGTATTCGACTTATTCGTGAACTTAGGTGCAACGGATGAGCAATTAGACTTCCCTATCGTTTATGCGTCTGCATTAATGGGTATCGCAGGTCTTGAACATACAGATATGGCAGAAGACATGACCCCGCTTTATCAAGCGATTGTTGATCATGTTGAGCCACCAAAAGTTGATCTGGATGGTCCTTTCCAGATGCAAGTTTCCCAATTAGATTACAACAGCTATTTAGGTGTTATCGGCATCGGTCGTATTAAACGCGGTGTTGTTAAACCAAACCAGCAAGTAACTGTAATCGACAGCGAAGGTAAAACTCGCAACGGTAAAATTGGTAAAGTTCTGACTCACTTAGGTTTAGAGCGTATTGATTCACAACAAGCAGAAGCTGGCGATATCGTTGCTCTGACTGGTTTAGGTGAATTAAACATTTCTGACACTATCTGCCAAGTGGGTAGCGTTGAAGCTCTGCCTGCACTAGCGGTTGATGAACCAACAGTCAGCATGTTCTATTGTGTTAACACCTCTCCATTCTGTGGTAAAGAAGGCAAATATGTGACTTCACGCCAGATTCTGGATCGTTTACACAAAGAGTTAGTTCACAACGTAGCACTGCGTGTTGAAGAAACTCAAGATCCAGATGCATTCCGTGTTTCGGGTCGTGGTGAGCTGCACTTATCTGTTCTGATCGAAAATATGCGTCGTGAAGGTTTCGAATTAGCGGTTTCTCGTCCAAAAGTTATCTTCCGTGAAGTTGATGGTCGTAAACAAGAGCCATTCGAACAAGTGACTTTAGACGTTGAAGAGCAGCACCAAGGTGATGTAATGAAAGCGTTAGGTGAGCGTAAAGGCGACCTACGCGGCATGATGCCAGACGGTAAAGGCCGTGTGCGTCTAGACTACATCATTCCTAGCCGTGGTCTGATTGGCTTCCGTACTGAATTCATGACAATGACTTCAGGTACAGGTTTACTGTACTCTTCATTCAGTCACTACGATGATGTTCGCCCAGGCGAAATCGGTGGTCGTCAAAACGGCGTTCTGATTTCTAACGGTCAAGGTAAAGCAGTTGCATACGCGCTGTACAGCCTGCAAGATCGTGGTAAGTTATTCTTAGGTCACGGTGCTGAAGTGTATGAAGGCCAAATTATCGGTATTCACTCACGTTCTAACGACCTGACTGTTAACTGCTTAACCGGTAAAAAACTGACTAACATGCGTGCGTCAGGTACTGATGAAGCAACCACATTGTCACCACCAATCAAGATGTCTCTGGAACAAGCTCTGGAGTTTATTGATGATGATGAACTGGTTGAAGTTACTCCACAGTCAATTCGTCTGCGTAAGCGTCATTTGACTGAGAACGATCGCCGTCGTGCAGGTCGCTCTAAAGAAGATTAATCGTTAATCTTTGAATTAAAATGGAAGGTGCCAAATATGGCACCTTTTTTTATGCGAGCAAATTGGAAAAATTAGAAGAAATATCAACATTGGGTTATAGATACTTCACGGATTCAAGAAACTGTATTTTTTTAGCTATTTCAGCACGTTGATGTGAAGCTCGTGTTCTTAGTGCAATATTCCATTGTTCAATCGTATCTGCATTTTTAACGAGTATATTATTTGGAGATATGCGTTCTGATTTTACCAACCAAGCGGCTACCTCAGCCCAACTCCAGAGTGGGGACTGACCTTTGATGCGTTGGATTGGGTTGGGAAAATCACCTTTACCTCGAGCTCCGTCTTTAAACAAAGCAATAGCTTGCCTGGATAAATTGGCGAGTTCAGCAATATCACTCAATCCAACCAAGCTTGAATCAATAGATTCTACGCGTGTATTAATGGTGCTAGCGGTTTCAATCTGTTGGATTGCGCTAGAAATGGCATCATCAAGGGAGCTTGCTTCTCTATCAAATTCCAAGTAGACAGTTTTTCCGTAAAAACAAATAAGTGCGTCATCGCATCCCGCATTATAGAGCGCGTCTTCTAATCCTTCAGTATCGGTATTGACACCAGATAAAACTAAAGTGAAATTATGAAGCGCCATAGACATCAATTCCTTAATCAAAATTTTGAATTTAATTAAAGGTGAGGTGGAGGAAACCACCTTCATCCTTTTTATGGGCGACGTATTTTTCTCCCTTGTTGTTTAGAATAAATATACTGTTGACGCTTGTCAACGATATGGCGCCAGAAAATAATGATGTTCGTCTCTGGTGGCGACATTCTATCGTTAATGGGACGGGAAGCAGTGGTGTGAAGCTTTTTTAGGAGTATGTTTGGGATTATGTTATATGGGATTGATTTAAAGGCACCGAAAGCAATCAATTGATCCATTTTGCTTAATCGATAAATTGAAAAAATAACCCTAATAATCACTAATTAGGGCTGTTCAGTTGCCTGAATAATGATTAAAGTAAATTTAGTGAATAACAAAGAGGACAATTTATGCTGTATATCTTCGATATGGGTAATGTGATTATTGATATCGACTTTGATCGTGTGTTTGATAAATGGTCAGAACTGAGTGGTACTCCAAGTTCAGAAATCAAATCCCGGTTTACTTTTGGCAATATCTTCCAATTACATGAATGTGGCAAAATTTCAGATATCGAATTTGCGGAGATGCTCTGTGAAGAGATGGGTATTACGCTAAGTTTTGAAGATTTTGCTGAAGGCTGGCATTCAATTTTTATCTCACTAAGACCTGAAGTTATCGATATCATGGAGCGTTTGCGTGAGCAAGGGCACCGAGTTGTTGTGTTATCGAATACTAACCGTCTGCACTTAGATTATTGGCCAGAACACTACCCAGAAATTGCAGCATCCTCTGACTTCCTGTATTTATCTCAAGATTTAGGTATGCGTAAGCCAGATCCAGAAATTTTCAAATACGTTCTGGAATCAGAAGAGTTTGATGCCGCTGACGCTGTCTTCTTCGACGACGTAGAAGAAAACGTAAAAGCAGCACAAGCCCTAGGTATTACCAGCGTACATGTGTTAAATAAAGACACGGTTCCTGAATATTTCCGTACTTACGACTTTAGTGCTGAAGTTGAATAATCCCGTTCCTAACATGGAGCAACAACATATGTTGCTCCATCTTTTTTATATAGAGTTTCCATGATCGCATTAATCCAAAGAGTTACTCACGCGAGTGTTGTTGTCGATAAAAAAACAGTGGGGCAAATTGGCTCTGGTCTTTTGGTTCTGCTTGGTGTTGAGAAAGACGATGACGAGCAGAAAGCTAAACGATTATGTGAGAAAGTGCTTGGGTACCGCATCTTTGGTGACGAGCAAGGGAAAATGAACCTAAATGTAAAACAAGCGGGTGGAAGCTTACTCGTTGTTTCTCAATTTACGTTAGCAGCTGAAACCAATAAAGGAATGAGACCCAGTTTCTCTGGTGGCGCTGAACCAGAAAAAGCTGACCAATTATATCAGTACTTTGTACAGGAAAGCCGCCAACAAGGCACAGTGACTGAAACGGGAATCTTTGCTGCTGATATGCAAGTGAGCCTAACCAATGATGGCCCAGTAACCTTCTGGCTACAGGTATAGAATACTTTTCCAAGGGGGAAACATGTACCATCTACGTACACCGAAAGATGACATTGAATTTGCAGCCTACTACCAGTTTCGCTGGGAAATGCTGAGAAAACCATTTAAACAACCCCTTGGTTCCGAAAAAGATGGCTATGACCTTACAGCCCACCACCAAATGGTGGTAGATGAGAAAAATCGTATCTTGGCGATTGGTCGGTTGTATATCAATGCTGATAATGAAGGTTCAATCCGTTTTCTTGCCGTTAACCCCGTCATGCAAGGTAAAGGCTTAGGGAAACTGATTATCATGGCGCTGGAGTCGAGTGCAAGACAAGAAGGCGTTAAACGTATCGTTTCGAGTGTTAGGGAGGAGGCCGTTCCTTTCTTTGCCAAAATGGGTTTTGAAACTCGAGGAGAAGTGAGCGGGGAATTAAAAGCACCAGTACGCCACTACCTGATGATTAAACCCATCGAAACTTTAGACCAGATTCTTCATCGACCTGATTGGTGCGGTGAGTTGCAACAAGCTTGGCATAAATATATCCCTCTCAGTGAAAAAATGGGTGTACGTATTGAACAGTACACAGGAAAACGTTTTATCACCACGATGCCAGAAGCGGGTAACCAAAATCCACACAACACCATTTTTGCCGGTAGCCAGTTTTCTCTCGCCACATTAACTGGGTGGGGAATGATCTGGTTATTGCTGCATGAGCATCAGCTTGGTGGGGATATTATTTTAGTGGATGCCAATATTCGCTATGGTAAGCCTGTCAGCGGCCGCCCAATTGCGGTAGCTGATCTATCTCATCTCAGCGGTGACCTTGATCGCTTAGCGAGAGGAAGCAAGGCTAGGGTGAAGTTAGATGTCCACGTCAGTAATGCTGATAGCCAAGTTGGTGCGGTATTCAGCGGAACTTATATGGTTTTACCCGTCGCAGGTGAGACAAAAAATAGATAGTGATATAGCGGATAAAAAAGCAGATTTACTTTTGGGGTAACCTGCTTTTTTATTGTCATTTTACGGATTAACAATGGCGGGAATATGCCCATCCATAGGGTAAGTATTTGGCGAGTCAGGTGCAAGTTGTGGCTCTGATGGTGGCATAGATGTTCCCACTGTGGGAGTCACTTTACCATTAACCACCGTACGATAAATTTCACTGCCTTGAAGTGGCTTAGCCGTTAACTCACCATTTATACTGTATGCAAGCGGATCTGCGAGTAAATCCCCTTGTAATGACGTATCAAAATCTCCCCACATTTGAGGTGAAAATCCTGACCAGCCCCATTGATTTAAGTCCCCTAAATCAATATTGGTGCCTGTCGCTCGTAAGTTAAAAGGTGCTTTTTGATACTCTTGCTTGACGAGCAATGAGACTCTGGCAATGCCGCGGATGGTACTACCACTGAGGCTAGCCGCAGCACTATTGTTGCTGCTGGCGATTTCGAGTAAAGGGCGACGGACCATAACTTGATTGATCGTGCTGCTATCAGCGTTGAACGTTGCTTGCCCTTTCCAAATTCCCCACTGTTTCTGTTTGATGAGATCAACATAGCGAATAGTGCCGCTAAGTGCTGTAAATTCAAAAGAGAACTCAGGTTGAATATTCATCAGCAATGACTGCGTCACTGTAAAGTTATCGATGGTGAACGCTGATAACCAAGAGGGTGCTGGCTGGGCAAAGAATGTTAACCAATCTTCAGGTAAAGTATACAGTGCTCCAGCGAGTGTCCCATCAGTAATAGTCAGGGATTTATTGTTACGCTGCCACACGCCACTGAGGCTAAAAATACCTTTATTATAGTAGCCGGATAGCTTATCAAAATTAAGGTTATCGCCATCAATATTTAATTCGCCGATGAGTGTATCTACTTGTTGGTCATGAATAACCAATTGGTCGACATTGAAATTGATTTTACTTTTAGGGTTGCTCCAGCTGCCTCTCACGACATTAATTTTATCGATTTCGGTGCTTAGTCCCGATAGTGCCCAATCTTGTCCCTGAATATCCACATCGGTGAGCGTCAAATCTTTAATCTGGAGTGTTCGGTCACTATTGATAGCCTCAAAAAGCGCGTCGAAAGTGAGATTATTTTGCCATCCCACTTTATTCATCGAGAGACCATCAATATTAATAGTACCGTCAGCAAATACTTTCCCTTTACCGGAAATATAACCATTATTGAGATAGCCGGTGACTTGGCTAAACTCAGTCACTTGTTCCTGTAATTTTCCTGTCATAGCGACATTACGAAAAGGTAGGGAATTGATAGCCAACTCTCCTGTTGTAAAACGAAAGTCACCATAGCCAAAAGGATGGTTGACGGTAGGTTTCCACGGCGTGATACCACCGGTAAATCCAGCAACCAGCAGGGTGTTTTTTCCTTGGGTTAACTGAATTTTGCTACTTTCAAACTGTAAAACTTTAGCAGAGATAGGGAGATTAGTGCTGGTATCTGAAATCTGAGCTGTAAGCTCCCCTTGTGTGATTGTTAATCGTTGGATGGCTTCACCGTTGATCATATTAAGCCAATTGATATCCACGACAATTTGATCCGCGTTTAACGCTAACTGCTTGTCGCGAGACTCAATTTTTATATCTTGGAAAATAAATTTACCCGGTTCAGCAAATCGATGCCCCATAATGCCGACATTAATATCGAAATCAGTGAATTTACTTAATAACTGACTCGCATAACCTGCTCCCCAACGAGTTTGCAGTGCAATATAAGTGGCAACAAATAAGATCAATAGAAGCAGAAAAATATAACTAATAAATCGAATTAACCTTCTCACGGTAGTCTGCTCCCTCATAAATCAGATAAAAATATAGATGACTAATCTGTCTAAGATATCGACAATTTGAAGGATAGCATACAGAAGAACCGCCAGAGTATTCAACTCTGGCGGCAATAGGAATGATTATTTTTCGTGAGGGAAAATTAGATTCAGAACGATAGCGGTTAAACCACCAGCCGCGATTCCGGAGGAGAATAATGTTTTCAGCCAATCAGGTGCAAATTGCAGGATCAGCGGTTGTTGAGAAACACCCATTCCAACGGCAAGGGATAGGGCGATAATCATAATTGCGCGGCGGTTTAATGGCTCACGAGAAACGATACGTACACCAGAAGCTGCGATAGTTCCGAACATGACGATGGTTGCACCACCGAGCACAGGCTCAGGAATTTGTTGCACAAAACCTGCCACCGCGGGGAACAGTCCCAGCAATATCAACATTAAGGCGACAATGTAGCCAACATAACGGCTAGCAACACCGGTTAACTGAATGACACCATTATTCTGACCAAAACAGGAGTTAGGGAATGTATTGAATACTGCTGAAACAAGGGAGTTCAAGCCATTTGCTAATACACCTCCCTTAATGCGTTTCATATACAGCGGTCCACGAACCGGTTGCTCTGATACATCTGATGTTGCGGTAATATCACCAATGGTTTCTAAAGAAGTCACCATAAAAATTAAGATCAGGGGAACGAGTAAGTTCCAATCAAATGATAAACCGTAATAGAAAGGCTCAGGAACGGTAATCATTGACTGGTTGATATCGCTAGCTTGTGCTGTTGGTAGCATATCCATCCACCAAGCTGCAAGATAGCCTACCGCCATGGCGATAACCAAAGAAGCGACTCGGAGATAGGGGTTTTTCTGGCTGGTTAACAGAATAATCACTGCGAGCACAATGCCCGCAAGCATCAGATTATCAAGGGCACCAAACGTATTGTTATTCAGGGCACTGTATCCCCCACCTATCGAGGTTAATCCCACTTGAATGAGTGATAAACCGATAATCATTACCACAACACCAGAGACCAAAGGTGTAATCACTCTACGTGCTAAATGTAGGAAACGGGAAAGGATTACTTCGGTTAATGACGCGACCATTAGGGTACCAAATAAAGCAGCCATCATTGTAGGAATATCTGCGCCCCCTTGCTGAAGGGCAACTCCCCCCATAATTAAAGGGGCGACAAAGTTAAAGCTTGTTCCTTGAATGGAAAGTAAGCCAGAGCCAACGGGACCCCATGCTCTAATTTGAATCAGCGAGGCAATTCCGGATGCAAACAATGACATACTGATAATACGCTGAGTATCGTGCGCAGGTAGCCCAAGTGCTTGGCAAATTAACATCCCAGGGGTGATAACGGCGACAAACATGGCTAATAAATGTTGGCAAGCAGCAAAAATGGCTTGGGGTAATGGGGGTCTATCTTCAAGGTGATAGATTAATTCACTTTTAATTTGTGCTTTTTTTTCAACACTTTGTTCTTCAGATGTCGTTGTGTTCATTGCTCTAATTCCACCAGCAAAAAGCGCATTTTAAAGAGATAAATATAAAAAGCAATCGTTTGCGCTAAATTTTTTTAATTTACTTTTAAATTGGGAGCATCACATTTTTATATGTTTTAACTTGTATTTATCGCGAATTTTTTTTCTAATCCTACCACCTGCTTTTGGCGTTTTAAGGAAAAAAATAACGTCTAATTAGTTTTAAATAATATTAACAACAGACGAGGTACATAAATGTATCATCTCGATGTCTACGGCACACTGGTCGCAGCCACACTTGTGCTATTGCTCGGACGTAAACTGGTAAAATCGGTTTCATTCCTCGAAAAGTACACCATCCCTGAGCCCGTTGCAGGGGGATTATTAGTTGCTTTTAGCCTCTTGGTCATTAAGCAAGTATTTGACTGGAGCCTCTCTTTCGACTTATCACTGCAAGAACCGATGATGCTCGCGTTCTTTGCAACCATTGGCTTGAACGCAAACCTAGCGAGTTTAAAAGCTGGCGGTAAAGCCTTAATGATCTTCATTTTTGTGGTTGTCGGTCTATTACTGGTTCAAAATACAGTCGGTATCGCACTGGCTACATTCTTAGGTCTCGATCCGCTAATGGGACTATTAGCTGGTTCAATTACCTTATCGGGTGGGCATGGTACTGGTGCTGCATGGGGTAAAATATTTACCGATGAATACGGCTTTAAGAGTGCAACTGAAGTTGCGATGGCTTGTGCAACATTTGGTTTAGTGCTTGGAGGGCTGATAGGTGGTCCTGTTGCACGTTTCTTAATTCGTAATATTCCAACGCCAGGAACGGCGGATGAGGATAAAGATGTCCCTTCCGCATTCGAAAAACCGCAATCAAACCGTATGATTAACTCCATGGTATTGATTGAAACTATTGCATTAATTGCGATTTGTTTACTTGCGGGTAGCTATATTGCAGGCTTATTGGCTGGTACAGCATTCGCACTGCCAAAGTTTGTATGTGTATTGTTCGTTGGTGTGATTTTAAGTAATGGTCTATCCGTACTTGGATTCTATCGCGTATTTGATCGCGCAGTATCCGTTATGGGTAACGTAAGCTTATCCTTGTTCCTTGCAATGGCTCTCATGAGTTTAAAACTATGGGAATTAGCCTCTTTGGCAATCCCAATGTTAGTAATTCTTGGGGTACAAGCATGTGTCATGGCGGGTTATGCGATCTTCGTGACGTTCCGTGTGATGGGCAAAAACTATGATGCTGCTATTTTAGCCGCAGGACATTGTGGTTTTGGTCTGGGAGCAACACCAACAGCGATTGCAAACATGCAGGCAGTGACAGACAAATTTGGTCCGTCTCATCTTGCATTCTTAGTCGTACCAATGGTGGGGGCATTCTTTATCGATATTGTGAATGCGTTGGTGATTAAGTTTTACTTGTGGTTACCTATATTTCCAACAATTGCTGGGTAACCATCAATAAAAAAACATTATAACTAAATGTATAAATGAAGCAGGTATTGCCGTGGACATGGATGTGTTCACGGCAATTTTCATTTCTAGGGAGAGGTTTTTAAGCGTGGCTATATTGTTCGCGTTCAGGAAGCCAACGTTCAATAATGAGTTGTGCATTCTCTGGGTAATTTTGCTGAATATGACGAGCCAAACGTTGCACTTCTGGCAACATATATTGGTCTCTGAGTAAATCGGCCACTTTGAATTCAGCATTTCCGGTTTGCCGAGTTCCCAATAATTCACCGGGACCACGAATTTCTAAATCTTTTTGTGCAATCACAAAACCATCATTGCTATCTCGTAATACTTGAAGTCGTTGCTTAGCTGTGTGAGTGAGCGGCGTTTTATAGAGTAAAACACAGTGAGAAGCGATAGCGCCACGACCAACACGACCTCTTAATTGATGTAATTGTGCCAATCCTAAACGTTCAGGATTATCAATGATCATTAAGCTAGCATTAGGGACATCGACACCAACTTCAATAACCGTGGTAGCAACGAGTAACTGGATTTCGTTATTCTTAAATGCGGCCATGATGCTTTGTTTTTCAGCGGGTTTCATTCGTCCATGTACTAAACCGACTTTTAGCTCAGGTAGCGCGAGTGCTAATTCTTCACTTGTCACTTGAGCAGCTTGGGCCTCGAGAACTTCCGAATCTTCAATTAAAGTGCAGACCCAATAAGCTTGGCGACCTTCATCTAAGCACGCCTGTCGCACTCGCTCAACAATATCATTGCGTCTGGTATCTGGGATTGCAACGGTTGTTACCGGTGTTCGCCCAGGAGGGAGCTCATCAATAATCGATGTATCAAGGTCGGCATAGGCAGTCATCGCCAGAGTCCGTGGAATCGGCGTGGCGGTCATTATTAGTTGATGAGGGTGATTCCCTTGCTGCTCACCTTTCTCACGCAGAGCGAGCCGCTGGTGGACACCAAAGCGGTGCTGCTCATCGATGATAACTAACCCTAAAGAGTGAAAACTAACTTGTTCTTGGAAAATTGCGTGGGTACCAACGACCATCATTACTTCGCCATCGGCAATGGATTCTTGCTGTTGCTGACGCGCTTTCCCTTTTTGCTTTCCAGCAAGCCAGCCTACTTTAATGCCTAAAGGTTCGAGCCACTGTTTAAAGGTATTGGCATGTTGTTCTGCTAGAATTTCGGTAGGAGCCATCAGGGCAACTTGTTTACCATTTTCAATAGCGCAGATAGCCGCGAGGGCAGCAACAAGGGTTTTCCCTGAGCCAACATCACCTTGGATCAGCCGCATCATCGGTGTGTCTCTATGCAAATCTTTTTCTATTTCTGACACAACTCGATTCTGAGCATTGGTCGGAGAGAATGGCAAATTATCTAAGAAAGGTGATTTTAATTTTCCGGTTGGAACGAGTGGCTCTGCATATAGTCGTTCATTGCCTGCTCGAATCGCGAGCATACTTAAATGGTGAGCGAGTAACTCTTCGAGGACTAAGCGTTTTTGCGCTGGATGGTGACCTTTTTCTAACTCACCTAATTCAACGTCTGGTGGAGGATTATGTAATAAACGGATAGCGTCGGGCAGGCTAATTAAACCACGATTTAGCTCTTCAGGAAGAAGCTCTTGGATATTGCCATTATCGAGCATCGCCAAAGCTTGTTCCATCACTTTTCTCAACGTCGCTTGGCGTACCCCTTCAGTCGTTGGGTAAACAGGCGTTAAATTTTCTTGCAGTGTAATATTGTCAGTATCCTGAGATACTTTATATTCTGGGTGAATAATTTCAGGCCCAGTATTTCCCCGGCGAATTTCGCCGTAAGCAGTGACCTGACGGCCTTCAGCTAAGCTATTTTTCATGGCGGCGGAGAAATTAAAAAAGCGCAGCGTTAAATTTCCTGTTCCATCACTGATTAAACAAGTCATCATTCTTTTGCGCCCAAAGACAACTTTGGTTTGTAGTACCTCACCCGTGATTGTCGCTGTTGTCCCCGGAAGTAGGTCTTTTATCTGGTATAAACGGGTATGATCTTCATAACGAAGAGGAAAATGCAGTAGTAGATCCTGAACGGTGTTCAAACCGATTTTACTCATTTTTTCTGACTGGCTAGCTCCGATGCCATGTAATGAAGTCAGTGAAATGGTATTAAGTAGACCACGGTTCATCATTGTTCCTTAACTTTGCTGTTTTCTCTTCATTTTTTCAGTTAACTGCATTTGCATCCACCAAGCATCTTCCGCTTCTATTTGACCTTGTTGATTGATAAATGGTCGGGGAAGGTTCTTACGCTTGGAGACTTCAGCTAATACTGGATAGCCCCCCTCAAAAAGCCACTCCTGCTGCTCTTGCTCAGATAATAGACTATATTCGCGATTATACATGCCAGCAAGTTGCCTTTGGCGCTGTGCTTCATACATGATTAATGCGGATGCTACAGATACATTCAGTGATTGGACCATGCCTGCCATAGGAATGATAATATGCTGATCTGCAAGCGCTAATGCTTTTTGAGATATGCCTTTTTTCTCTTGTCCCATCATAATACAGGTTGGGCGAGTATAATCAATTTCACGAAAATCAACGGCATGCTCTGATAGGTTGGTCGCAAGAACCTGCATACCTTGTGCTTTGATTTGAGCAATAGCATCTTCAGTCGATGAATGGGAAATCACTTTAACCCAGCTATTGCTCCCTGCGGCGGAAGAAACAGAAAGTTTAACGTGCTGATCCGGCCAAATTGCATGGATTTGATGGATACCAATCGCGTCTGCACTCCGAACAATAGCGGAGACATTGTGAGGTTTATGAATTTCTTCGAGGCAGAGTGTGAGGTCGGGCTGCCGCATCGCCATCATTTGGCAAATGCGGCGATAGCGGCGTTCATTCATAGTTAGAGTTCAGTATCTTTAATAATATTGATTAATTACGGTTACGACTGACGCGTAATACGTCCGGCATAATCCGGATTTTACGCATAACGTTTGCGAGCTGAATACGGTTTTTAATCGACAGACGGATAAATGCGCAATAAACACGACCATCTTTTTCCTCGGTGTTCATGCTTTGAATACTCGAATTTGCGCCGTTAATTGCCGCAGTCAAGTTAGCTAAAGCACCTTGATGGTTGATCATATCGACTTTGATTTCAGCGATAAAGTCAGTATCCGTGTCTGTATCCCACTCTACAGCCATAAATTTATCGGGTTCTTTTTGATAACCTCGAATATTACGGCAAGATTCATGGTGGATAACTAGCCCTTTACCTGGGCTAATATGCGCAACAATAGGATCTCCCGGAATTGGGCGACAGCATTTTGCAAAAGTGATTAATACGCCATCGGCACCTTTGATAGAGAGTTTATTATGACTTTCTGTGATGATAGGTTCTTCAGGTTCACTTTGCGGATTGCTTTGTAAGTTACGGGCGACAACGACACTCATTGCATTCCCTAAACCAATTTCGGCAAGGAGATCATCGAGAGAATTGAGTTTCATGCGTGCCAATTCGGCGTCGAGATTTGCTTGTGGGATATCCGTAATTTTGTTACCCGCACCAAGTGCGTGGCTAAGTAAGCGGCGACCTAAGTTAATAGAATCTTCGCGTTTTAAATTCTTCAATAATTGGCGGATTTTTGCGCGAGCTTTTGAGCTGACGACAAAGTTTAACCAAGCCGCATTCGGTCTTGCTCCCGGTGCGGTAATAATTTCTACGGTTTGACCACTGGAGAGCGATTGGGACAGAGGATAAGGTTGGCGATCGACTCGAGCCCCGACGCAGGCATGACCAATATCAGTATGGACTGCATAAGCGAAGTCTACAGGCGTAGCTCCGGTTGGCAATTCAACGATACGCCCTTCAGGGGTGAAAACATAAATTTCATCAGGAAATAGGTCTGACTTTACGCTTTCGATAAATTCAAAGGAGCTACCCGCACTTTGCTGAAGTTCAAGCAGACTTTGCATCCAGCGTTGAGCCTTCACTTGTGCAGTGGTTCCCTGTTCACCTTGCTCTTTATATGCCCAATGTGCCGCAACGCCCATTTCTGCCATTTGGTCCATATCTTCTGTACGAATTTGTACCTCAACAGGCACCCCGTGAGGGCCAATTAATGAGGTGTGCAGGGATTGATATCCGTTAGCTTTTGGAATGGCAATATAGTCTTTAATTCGACCTGGGCGCGGTTTGTATAGGCTATGCATCTGACCTAAAACACGATAGCAAGTATCGACGTCTTCAACGATAACTCTGAAAGCATAAATATCCATGATCGAATGGAATCGCTGCTCTTTGAGATGCATTTTTCGATAAATGGAATACAGGTGTTTTTCGCGACCACTAACGGTACAGGGAACACCGGCTTCAGTTAATCGACCGTCAATTTCAGAAAGGATTTTTTGAATCATTTCTTTACGATTACCGCGGGCGGCTTTAACCACCTCTTTGATAACCCGATAACGGTTTGGGTACAAGGCTTCAAAACCCAACTCTTCTAGCTCGGTTTTGATATGGTGAATACCTAAACGGTGCGCAAGAGGGCTATAAATTTCGAGTGTTTCTCGCGCTATGCGGCGACGCTTATCGGGCCTTAAAGACCCAAGCGTGCGCATATTGTGAGTGCGGTCTGCCAGCTTTATCAAAATGACCCGGATGTCTTTTACCATCGCCATGATCATTTTGCGGAAGTTTTCTGCTTGAGCTTCTTTCTTGTCGCGAAAATTTAGTTTATCGAGTTTGGAGACACCTTCAACCAGACCGGCGACGGTAGTTCCAAACAGTTGCTCGATATCTTGAAATGTCGCTGGAGTATCTTCAATCACATCATGAAGTAGCGCTGCCATCAGTGTTTCGTGGTCCAAACGCATTTCAGCCAAAATACCAGCAACAGCAACTGGGTGAGTAATATAAGGCTCACCACTTGAACGGGTCTGTCCTTCATGGGCATCCCGTGCGACAACATAGGCTTTTTTCAGTAATTCAACCTGCTCTTTAGGGAGGTATTGTTGAATTATGATATTTAGGCTTTCAAACAGATACAAGGCAGACCCACCTTAGTAATTAGCGACGACCTTCAGCGATCGCAGAAACTGCTTGCATTTCAGCAGCATCTTGCTCTTGCTGTTCTTGGCGTTCACGCACATCCAAAATGTGACCGTTAATTAAACCTTCTTCTACTTCACGTAGCGCGATAACCGTATGCTTATCATTTTCTTCTGGAACTAAAGGATCTTTACCACCAGTTTGTAATTGACGAGCTCTACGTGCTGCAACCAGTACGAGGTCAAAGCGGTTACCAATTTTTTCTACTGCGTCTTGAACAGTTACGCGTGCCATAAGTGTGCTACTCCAAAGAAATAAAAAAATGACCTGATATGATACTGAAACTATTCTCAGTCTGCTAGTAATTTGCTGATTAAAGCACCATGCCGCTGAATTTGGCGTTCTAATTTCAGACGCTCAGCTCGCATGATCGATTGTAAATCGCTTAATGCAGTGTTGAAATCATCATTTACAATGACGTAATCGTATTCATTGTAATGTTCAATCTCACCAACAGCTTGTGACATGCGCTTTTCAATGACTTCATCACTATCTTGACCGCGACCACGAAGCCGACGATAGAGTTCGTCTTTTGAGGGTGGAAGTATAAAAATACTACGCGCCTCTGGCATTTTTGCACGAATTTGTTGTGCGCCTTGCCAGTCAATATCGAGAAAAACATCTACGCCGCTTTTTAAAACTTCCTCAATAATAGGTTTTGAGGTGCCATAGTAATTACCAAAGACACAGGCATGTTCTAAAAAATCATTATTCTCAACCATCTGCAAGAATTCTGCTTCGGAAACAAAAAAATAGTGCTCACCATGAACTTCGCCAGGGCGTGCTGCTCTTGTTGTATGAGAAACTGAAACTTGAGTGTCATACAACGGTTGTGTTTTCAACAGAGCTTGGATAAGACTAGATTTACCTGCGCCACTTGGAGCAGAAAGAATATATAACGTGCCTTGTATCATGATGATTTCTTGAAATATTGAGGGTTAGACATAAAAGATAGCGATAAACCCCACATAGTATACACGTACTTAAGGCAACGTGCAGCGATATCAATAAACCATGAATCGTGAATAAAAAAATATTGCTCATGAAAAAATTGTGAACAGGTTCCAGAAAATATATTTAACTTAATGAATATCTCATTTTTTTTGCGAAACGTTTTGCAATTAACGACATATCCAACTGACCACCTAATTATTTTGCCTCAGGATGCTTTTTCCACGAACGGAATAATAGCAAGGACGCGTGATGCACTATATTTTAACAAGAGGCTCTTGGATATTCATGTTATTACAAGTGGTGACATCACTTGCATACGGCATGGAATACCATCAAGCAAAAGATAACTGCGATTCACCAAATCAAAATATCCTAATAAATGAGCATCAAAGATTAGGCAATCAGCTCCAAGAGTGGAATAAGAACTATCTAGTAGATGGTTTTAGTCCCATTAATGATGAAGTCTATGATCAGCTATTGTCTAAGTGGCAGCAGCGGCAACGTTGCTTGTCACTTTCTGATAGCTTACCGCAGGTACCGCTCCCGATACTAACGCCTTTAGTAAAGCATCCGCTGCCTCATACGGGGCTAAAAAAACAAAATTTAAATGAAATAACGACTTGGATAGCAAAGCGAAAAGAGATTTGGTTACAACCGAAGGTGGATGGTGTCGCGGTTAGCTTGGTGTATGACAATGGACAATTAGTTTCATTAATCAGTCGAGGCAATGGAGTTGAAGGGCTAGAGTGGCGCAAAAAAGCGGATTTTATCTTGGACTTGCCGAAGGTAATTCCCATAAAACAGCGCGTAATTTTGCAAGGTGAACTTTTTTGGAAATTGAATAATCACGTGCAGAAGCAGCTAGGTGGCTTGAATGCCCGAAGTAAAGTCGCTGGATGGCTTATGCGTAAGAAATTACCAGAAAAAATAGAAGATAATATTGGTATTTTTATCTGGGCTTGGCCCGATGGCGACCTGCAACAGGAAGTTCAACTTAGTCGACTATCAGAAATTGGGTTTGATTTATCTAAAAGGTACAGTCATCAAGTCACCAGTATTGAGCAAATTATTCAAAGGCAAGAAGATTACTTCTCAACGCCTCTCCCCTTTGCAACCGATGGTATTGTCTTAAAAAGTTTTCCTACGCCACCTTCAGCTGCTTGGCAGAGTAATCAAAATAGCTGGGCGATTGCATGGAAATACCCACTACAAAATATTATTAGTGAAATTACAGGCTTAAAGTTTGGTGTTGGGCGTACTGGTATTGTTAACGTTGTGGCATCAATTAAGCCTGTGACTCTTGATGCTAAACAGGTGAGTCATGTGAATTTGGGTTCTCTAAACTCATGGAAGAAAAAGGATCTTTTAGTTGGTGACCATATTCAGTTAACCCTTGCAGGGCATGGGATTCCGAAGGTTGAACAGGTAATTTGGCGAGTAGCCCATCGGGATTATCCTGAAACTATGTTATTAGAACAATTTAATCGATGGAGTTGTTTCTCTTATTCTATTGAGTGTTTACCCCAGTTTGTTGCCCGTTTAACGTGGTTAGGAAAGCAGTTAGGAATAAAAGGGGTTGGTGAAAAAACATGGCAACAATGGGCTGAAAATTATGGACTGTCCCAGCTATTGGAATGGTTATCACCAAGTTGGCAAGGGCAGCTACCCAAAACTAAAACTAACCTGAAACACCTTGAGCAATTGCAAAAAGTTGCAGACCAACCTTTAGCCGTATGGCTAAAGGGATTAGATATTCCATTGAGTAATACTGAGATCAAAAAAATTGATACGATTTCAATGCTCTATGAGCCAACAATTATCAAGTACTTGAAGCTATCGGATAAGCGTGAACAGCAGTTTAAGCACTGGATTGAAGTAACGGAAATTAAGTTAGCATTACAGATTATACAGGAAATAAAAAAGCCATTAGCTCAGGCTAATGGCTTATCGAGATACTAATGCTGGATATTAGTCGGGGTTTTCGTAATTAAATACAGGTAAACCTAAACGATAACGAATAGCGAGCAAACGTGCGCTGAGGCCTGCAATCAGAGTAATGATCACGACAATATCTTTAGGGAGTGGCGTATGTAGTAAACCGATATATAGCCATGCTGCGGCAAAAGAGACACCAGCATAAACTTCTTTTTGGAACACTAATGGAATGGTATTGCATAACATGTCTCTAAGGACGCCGCCAAATACCCCTGTGACCACCGCAGCAATCGCTGCAATAATTGGGCTATAGTTCATATCAAGGGCGATTTGGGCACCTAAAATAGAGAAAACGATCAAGCCGATAGCATCGAGTATTAAAAATAGGCGACGCAAATGCTTCATCATAGGTGCTATCCACATAGTGACTATGGCTGCACCAGCAACGGTCATAATATATTCGGGGTGAGCGACCCAGCCAAGAGGATAGTGACCGAGTAGAATATCACGCACGGAACCACCGCCAATAGCAGTGGCAGAAGCGATAATGATCACGCCAAAGACATCCATCTTCCGGCGACCCGCAGCTAATGCGCCAGTCATGGCTTCAGCAGTAATACCAATGATGTAGAGAACACTTAATAACATGATGGTTTTATTCAATACTATAGTGATTATTAAAGGGTAATATTACTTGCGTAATTTCTCGACTGAGATTTTTTAGTGCTACAAAAAATAGATTAGTTAAAGTAATCCGATAGCCAGTAGTAAATGATGTCAAAGGATAACAGATTGAATAATAAAATACCTTATAAAGAAATATGTATTACTGATAATGCCCGCAATCATCAGCTTACAAATATTAATGTCTGGACGCCGGATAGCCAGTGGTTAGCGTATGATGTTCGCCCCAGTGGTAGCTCGTTTACGGGATTAACCATAGAAAAAATTCATGTTACTACACGACAAGTGGTCGAAATTTATCGTGGAAAACAAGGAGCTTATGTTGGAGTAGTCACTGTAAGCTCAGAAAATCCACCTCGTTACGCGTTTATTCATGGGCCTGAAAATCCAGATGAGCATTGGCAGTACGATTTTCACCATCGTCGTGGTGTTTATGTTTATGATGATAACCTCGATACAGCCTATCCTATCGATGCAATGTGTATTACTCCTCCTTATATCGTGGGAGCGTTAAGGGGAGGGACACATGTTCATGTGTTTAGCCCTGATGGTAAATGGCTTAGTTTTACCTATAACGACCATGTTATGCATGAGCTAGACATTAAATTAGATCAGCGCAATGTAGCAGTGGCGGTGCCTATGGGGGCTGTGAACGTGGAACCTAAAGGACATCATAGAGAATATAGCGGTGATTTTTTTTGTAGCGTAGTGACTCAAACTGTTGCTAGCCCGGCTCCAAATAGTGATGAAATCAGTCGTGCGTATGAAGAGGGTTGGATAGGACTGCATGGTTATTTAAATCGTCAAGGTCAATGGCAGCAAAGAGCCCTAGCTTTTATCGGAGATACGCATAATCAATATGGGGATATTATTCCAGAGGTCTATATTGTAGACCTTCCTGATAACCCTGAAAATTTTAAAGTGCAGGGTGACACACCGTTGCAAGGAACGAAAACTACCCTTCCTGCACCACCTAAAAATGTACAGCAGAGACGGTTAACATATACTCACACTAGAAAATATCCGGGTTTAGCTAAACAGCCAAGGCATTGGCTGCGTTCTTCACCTGACGGGCAATCTATTGCTTGTTTAATGCATGATGACCAAGGTGTTGTGCAACTTTGGTTAGTTGCAACATCGACAGGGGAGTTAACTCAGGTTACTCATGAAATGACTTCAATCCAATCGGCATTTAACTGGAATAAAACTGGGGAATATATCTGCTTTATTCATGATAATAGTGTGGTGAGATGCCATGTGGCCACAGGTAAATTAAAACGGTTGACGGAGCGTACAGAGATTGCTCCTGTTGCGGATGCAGTTGTTTTTTCTCCAAATGATAGGTTAATAGCATTTATGCGAGATATTAATGGGTTTAGACAACTCCATATAGTAGAAACCGGATTAAATAATTAATGATTGATAAAATCAATAATCTGAATAAAGAGATTAATAGTAATCTCTTTATTCAATTGATGATTATTTTATGGTTATTTTTTCATACAACATAAGATATAAAAATAACACTAATTAGTTATTACTAAGCCAATAGTGATTTGGTGAGTAAATATTTTTACTGTAAATAATAGTATGAAATTTAAGATTGATGGCACAAAATGAAATCAAAGCAAATTATATAAAAAAATCAATCATATCTAAAAGTTTATTTAGGTCTTTTAAAGATTGGATTGGCCAATTAATAATTCATTATTTATTAATTGATTTTTGTTGTTTATCCAGTTGTTCTACGCGTTTTTTGGGTGAATCACTGGCTTGATTTCCATCTGATTTTATATAGTCCAAAGGAATTAATAATGTATCCATTAAGGCTGTAAAAGGTAGATCAATGACAAGTAATGGTTTAACTACCCAGCCAGTATCTTCATTTTGGAGCATATCAACACTATTTTTAGTCCCTGGATAATAACTGTCTGTAGGACCGGCATGAGTCATAATACTTGAGCAGCCACTTAATGTAACGGTCAGTGATGTGGTAAGAACTAACGACCTAAAAAAAATCAAGCTTGGCATATAATTAGTGACCTGCATTAAGATGGGCTATTTCTAACTTTAGATTATGATAACTAAAAACAAAAAATTCACAATCATAGAATTATATTATTATTTAAAAGTGGCTTATTAAAAATAGTTCATTTTGTATTACTTTATGTTGAGAATGTTAATAAATAGAAGACAATCTGTTTTTATCGAAACTTTTGAAAATATAGTTTTTAATTGATCTGAACTGTGCTCTACGGCACAACTTATTGATTTCCACTTTGGCATAATCGATTCAGTAACAGGGTTGTTTTGCCCTAGTATGTCGCATGTTTTTGGTAATTGTCATCAAAAGGATAGCGGTCTATGAGTGAATTAGCTCTTACTGTGAGTTTATTAGCATTAGCTGCTGCATTAGGCCTATGGATTGGTAACTGGAAGATCCGTAATGTAGGTTTGGGGATTGGTGGCGTACTGTTTGGTGGCATTATTGTTGGTCATTTTGCTAAAAGCTATGGCTTGCTGCTAAATAACGACATGCTACATTTTATTCAAGAATTTGGATTGATCCTGTTTGTTTATACCATCGGGATACAAGTCGGCCCCGGCTTTTTCTCTTCTCTGCGCGTCTCAGGCTTAAAACTAAATGGTTTTGCCTTGATGATCGTGATCCTTGGTGCCGTAGTGACGGCGGTGATCTATAAAGTCGCAAATATTCCTTTACCGATTATTTTAGGGATTTTTTCTGGTGCGGTAACCAATACCCCCTCTCTTGGTGCGGGTCAACAGATCCTATCTGACTTAGGCTCTGACCCTAGCTTAGTGGGGCAAATGGGTATGGGTTATGCCATGGCTTATCCTATGGGAATTTGTGGTATTTTACTGGTGATGTGGCTAATACGGGTTATTTTCCGTATTGGTGTAGATAAAGAAGCTGCCGAGTTTAATAGCTCGAATGTTCAATATCGTGATGCGCTACAAACCATGAATATTGCGGTACGCAATGCCAATCTCGATGGTTTGATGATGCAAGATATTCCTATGTTAGGTAGTGAAGAAATCGTTTGTTCGAGACTAAAACGTGGTGAAATGTTGATGGTGCCTCAACCAAACACTGAAATTCATCTTGGCGATTTACTTCATGTTGTCGGATTAAAAGAAGATTTAAATAAAGTTCGTTTGATATTAGGGGAGGAGGTGGATGCTTCTTTATCGACATCCAGCTCTGTATTGCATTCAGTTCGTGTGGTAGTTACAAATGATGCTGTGTTGAGTAAAAGGCTGAAAGAACTGAATTTAAAACAGAAATATGATGTGGTAGTCACGCGATTAAATCGTACAGGGATTGATTTAGTTGCAAGTAACAATTCGGTTCTACAGTTCGGGGACATTCTCAATATTGTGGGTCGCCCAGAATCAATTGAAGCGGTGACCGCTTTACTTGGAAACGCTAAACAAAAATTACAGCAAGTTCAGATGCTGCCAGTTTTCATTGGTATTGGTTTAGGTGTTGTTTTAGGTTCTATACCCATTTTTCTTCCTGGTTTTCCAGCTGCTTTAAAGCTGGGTCTAGCCGGTGGACCTTTAGTGGTTGCCTTGATTTTAGGGCGGATAGGCACTATTGGTCGACTCTATTGGTTTATGCCACCGAGTGCAAACTTGGCATTACGTGAGTTAGGAATAGTAATGTTTTTAGCCGTAGTTGGGCTGAATTCGGGAGGGGATTTTATTGAAACTCTCATTCATGGTGATGGTTTAACATGGGTTGGATATGGGTTATTAATCACGTTTATTCCATTATTTGTTACAGGTATCGTGGCGCGGGTTTTTGGTAAAATGAATTACTTGAGCTTGTGTGGGGTGCTTGCGGGTTCAATGACAGATCCTCCGGCATTAGCATTTGCTAATAATATTCACCCAACAAGTGGTGCTCCGGCTCTTTCTTATGCGACGGTCTATCCCTTGGCGATGTTTCTTCGCATAATTTCACCCCAGCTGTTAGCCATTGTATTTTGGGCATTATGATATTTAGATAGAAAAATTATTGGGAATAAAAAGAAAAGTATCCGTCTATATAGGGGAAGAATTGGGCTTTGTTCCAGCCATAAATCGTATCTGAAAAGTGTTTTAATACCCATGAATAGTATTTGTCTTGAACAAATATATTCGATTTAAATTATGGAGTTCTCGCTAATTTTTAGCCCTTTCTTTGATGGAAAGGGCTTTTTTTAACGTCTTCTAATAGGATTAGTGTTCAGATTCTTGAAACGCTTTCTCTAATTCTTGAGCAAGGATTTTGATACCTTGCTCAATTTTTTCTGGTTCTGGTACGTAGTTCATGCGCATACATTCATGGGCATGCTGCCAATTATCTTCGATTCCCGGGAAGAAATAGTGACCCGGCACCATTAAAACACCACGAGCTTTCAAACGGCGATATAATTCTAAACTACTGATAGGTAGGTCTTTAAACCATAACCATAAGAAAATAGCACCTTCAGGTTTGTGGATCAGGCACTTCTCTTCTGGAATATAGCGTCGAATAATTTTAATGACTTCTTCAACGCGTTTTTTATAGAACGGCCCCACAACATTTTGGGACAGATTAAACAGGTCATCACGCTGGATCATTTCAAGTGCTAATGCCGGTCCAATCCCTCCCGGTGCAAGGCTGATAATGCCATTCATATTACTCACAGCATCGATCAATTCTTCGTTACCAATGATGATCCCACAACGTGTTCCTGGCAAACCGAGTTTTGATAAACTCATGCACAGAATGACATTTTCATTCCAAAATGGTGTTGCATCGCTAAAGATAATTCCAGGAAAAGGAACACCGTAAGCGTTATCAATCAGTAATGGAATATTATGTTGCTTGGCAAGTTGATCGAGGTGCTCAACTTCTTCATCGGTAATAACATTACCTGTTGGGTTTGTTGGTCGAGAAACACAAATAACGCCAATATCTTCCGTGATTTCTAATGTATTAAAATCAACGTGATATTTAAATTGTCCGTCAGGCAAAAATTCAATCTGAGGTTTATTTGCAACAAATAAATCTTCATCTAACCCTGAATCGGCATAACCCACGTATTCAGGAGCAATAGGGAATAGAACTTTACGCTTGATACCATCTTCAAAACGACCAGCTAGCAAGTTAAATAGGTAGAAAAAGGCACTTTGGCTGCCATTAGTGAGTGCGATATTTTTTGCACTGATATTCCAGCCTAGTTTTGCTTTTAGGGTTGCCGCTAGCGCTTTCAACATGGCATCTTTGCCTTGAGGACCATCGTAATTACATAATGTGTCCGTCAATTTTCCATTTTCACACATGTCAGCGAGTAAAGTCTGGAAGTAGGTATCCATTTCAGGGATATGAGCAGGGTTACCACCTCCAAGCATAATTGAGCCCGGAGTCCTTATGCCTTCATTCAGGTCTTTCATTAATTCTGAAATCCCTGAATTTTTAGCAAATTTATTACCAAATTTAGAAAAATTCATCGTATTAATTCACATAGGTTTATTAGATTGTTAATGGAATTTAAAACATACCTTGCTCCCCTCTGGAGTTCAATAGCTTAATTAGAGATTTTTTGGAAATAAAATATCAATTAAACTAATGGTAGTGGTTTTTTGATTTAATATATTAAAAAATATTGGTCTATTTCTCTTATTATAAACGTGGGGGCATCAATAAATACTGATTTATCTATATTGGCAACAATTCACCAAATGGTCATTTACCATGCCAGTTGCCTGCATAAAAGCATAACAAGTGATCGAACCCACAAATTTAAAACCCCGTTTTTTTAGAGTTTTTGATAAGTTTTTAGATAATTCAGTTTCTGCTGGAACTTGGCTTGATTCTGTCCATTTATTCACAATTGGCTGGTGGTTTACTGACTCCCAAATGAATGTGGAAAAATCCTCACCATTTTTTTGCATAGCCAAATAGGCTTTTGCATTTTCAATAATGGCATTGATTTTTAAGCGATTACGAATAATTCGAGGATCTTGCATCAAGCGCTCAATATCAGAGTCATTCATTAATACCACTTTTTCAGGAACAAATTGATGAAACAATTCTCGGTATCCTTGGCGTTTCTTTAAAATCGTATACCAAGAAAGTCCCGCTTGTTGTCCTTCCAAACAAATCATTTCGAAGAGTTGTAGACTGTCTTTGGTGGGTTTACCCCATTCATTATCATGATAAGCAATATATTCCGGGTCTTGGTTAACCCAGTGGCAGCGAATTGGTGATGTTTCCATTTTTCATCCTTTTTCTAATGAGGTTACGCTTGAGACCAAGAATAACTTCTTTATACTGGATAAATAACCAGTTTTAAAGGGGTGGAATTAATTTTTTTCCTTTTTAGAATGATTACAGATGTATTCATTGCTGTATATCTGACGGTCAACGGGTATACTGGACACTTTCTTAAATTTCACGTATCGCGTGCGGATCTAACATGCAAAAGTTTGATACCAAAACCTTCCAAGGTCTTATCCTGACATTACAGGATTACTGGGCGCGCCAAGGCTGTACCATTGTTCAACCACTGGACATGGAAGTCGGCGCTGGTACTTCACACCCAATGACGTGTTTGCGCGCTTTAGGTCCAGAGCCTATTGCGGCAGCTTATGTGCAGCCATCTCGCCGACCAACTGATGGTCGCTACGGCGAAAACCCAAACCGTTTACAACATTATTACCAGTTTCAGGTAATCATTAAGCCATCACCTGACAACATCCAAGAACTCTACTTAGGCTCATTAAAAGAGCTGGGTGTTGATCCAACGGTTCATGATATCCGCTTTGTTGAGGATAACTGGGAAAACCCAACATTAGGTGCGTGGGGACTGGGCTGGGAAGTTTGGTTAAACGGTATGGAAGTCACTCAATTTACTTACTTCCAGCAAGTGGGTGGGCTTGAGTGTAAACCTGTAACGGGTGAAATCACTTACGGCCTTGAACGTCTTGCCATGTATATTCAAGGCGTTGATAGCGTCTACGATCTTGTTTGGTGCGATGGCCCTCTGGGCAAAACCACTTATGGTGATATTTATCATCAAAACGAGGTTGAGCAATCTACCTATAACTTTGAATATGCAAACGTTGATTTCTTATTCAAATGTTTCGAAGAGTATGAAAAAGAAGCCCAATACTTACTTTCATTAGAGACTCCTCTGCCGCTTCCTGCGTATGAGCGTATTCTCAAGGCTGCTCATACTTTTAACTTACTGGATGCCCGTAAGGCTATTTCAGTAACCGAACGCCAGCGCTATATTTTACGTATTCGTACCCTGACTAAAGGGGTTGCAGAAGCTTATTATGCTTCTCGTGAAGCGCTGGGTTTCCCTATGTGTCATAAGAACTAAGAGGCTGTCATGACTCAACAGACTTTCCTTGTGGAAATCGGCACAGAAGAGTTACCGCCGAAGGCTCTTCGTTCATTAGCCGAATCCTTTGCAGCAAATTTTACTGCTGAATTAGATGGCGCAGATATTTCTCATGGTGCCGTAACTTGGTTTGCAGCACCTCGTCGTTTGGCTCTAAAAGTGGCAAATCTTGCAGCTGCTCAGCCAGATCGCGAAGTTGAAAAGCGTGGTCCAGCGATTTCTCAAGCATTTGATGCCGAAGGTAAACCAACTAAAGCGGCTGAAGGTTGGGCTCGTGGTTGTGGGATCACGGTAGATCAAGCTGAGCGTTTAACGACGGATAAAGGTGAGTGGTTACTGTATCGTGCTCAAATGAAAGGGCAAGCTGTCAGTGAATTACTGATTGATATGGTTAGCCGTTCATTGTCGAAATTACCGATTCCAAAATTAATGCGTTGGGCAGATAAAGAAACCCAGTTTGTACGCCCAGTACATACGGTCACTTTACTTCTTGGCAGCGATGTTGTTGAAGGTGAAATTCTTGGTATCAAGAGCGGTCGTACTATCCGTGGTCACCGTTTTATGGGTGAAGCTGAGTTTACTATCGACAACGCGGACCAATACCCAGAAATTCTTCGTGAACGCGGTAAAGTCATCGCTGACTATGAAACACGAAAAGCGACAATTAAAGCGGACTCAGAAAAAGCTGCTCAGGCGCTGGGTGGTAAAGCTGATTTAACAGAAAGCTTGCTGGAGGAAGTGACTTCTCTGGTTGAGTGGCCTGTAGTATTAACGGCAAAATTTGAAGAGAAGTTCTTAGACGTTCCTTCAGAAGCGCTGGTCTATACCATGAAAGGCGACCAAAAATATTTCCCTGTTTATGATAATGCTGGCAAATTAATGCCAAACTTTATCTTTGTGGCAAATATTGAGTCTTCTGATCCACAACAAATTATCTCTGGTAACGAAAAAGTGGTTCGTCCACGTTTAGCGGATGCGGAGTTTTTCTTTAAAACTGACCGTAAGCAGCGTTTAGAAGATAATTTGCCACGCTTAGAAACCGTATTGTTCCAGCAGCAACTGGGAACATTACGTGATAAAACCGACCGTTTAGAAGCTTTATCAGGCTGGATCGCGAGTAAAATTGGGGCAGATGTTAACCATGCAACCCGTGCAGGCTTACTGGCGAAATGTGATTTGATGACCAATATGGTCTTTGAATTCACTGATACTCAAGGTGTTATGGGCATGCACTATGCTCGCCACGATGGTGAGTCAGAAGATGTTGCTTTAGCACTAAAAGAACAATATCAGCCACGTTTTGCAGGTGATGAATTGCCATCTACCGATGTTTCTGCGGCATTAGCATTAGCAGAAAAAATGGATACCCTTGCTGGTATTTTCGGTATTGGTCAGCACCCTAAAGGGGATAAAGACCCATTTGCTTTACGCCGCGCAGCACTGGGTGTGTTACGTATTATTGTTGAGAAAGGCTACCAGCTTGATCTTGTTGAAATGACACAAGAAGCGGTACGTCTGTATGGCGATAAACTGACAAACAAAAATGTGGTCGATGATGTGGTTGAGTTTATGCTGGGTCGCTTCCGTTCTTGGTACCAAGAATTGGGCTATAGCATTGATGCCATCCAAGCTGTGTTAGCACGTCGTCCAACTCAGCCTGCTGATTTTGACGCACGAGTAAAAGCGGTGACGCATTTCCGCTCTTTAGATGAAGCTCAAGCGTTAGCAGCTGCAAACAAACGTGTCTCTAATATCTTGAGTAAGTCAGATGAAAAACTCGCGGATAGCGTGTTAGCTTCTGTTCTGAAAACACCTGAAGAAGTGAAATTAGCAACGCATCTAGTTGTACTGCAAGATAAATTGGCCCCGATGTTTGCAGAGCGTAATTACCAAGAAGCATTGGTTGAGTTAGCCTCTTTACGTGAAGTGGTTGATGAGTTCTTCGCGAATGTCATGGTTATGGATGAAGATCCCGCTGTACGTAATAACCGCTTAACGTTATTAAGCCAGCTTCGCGAGTTATTCTTAAAAGTTGCAGATATTTCCGTCCTGCAATAGATTGATTTTTAGTCAATTATTTTCTGAGTAAGAAAATAATGCCAAAAAAATGAATTACTCCAGCTAGACATAAATAAGCGCTAAAATATTTTTAGCGCTTATTTTTTGCCCAAAATTGAGGCGGAAACTAAGAAACCATACCATTTTGATGGTTTTATCAGCATACGAACAGTTTTAGCAAAAAATAGGGTTGACGATCCCCATTCTTGGCAGTATTATTCACACCGTTTTCGGCGAGTAGCGCAGCTTGGTAGCGCAACTGGTTTGGGACCAGTGGGTCGGAGGTTCGAATCCTCTCTCGCCGACCAAATTCCAAAGCCCACCTCATAGAGGTGGGTTTTTTCGTTTTTACCATTCCCATTTTTATCCTCTATTTCTTTTGATTGTATAAAGAAGTTCAAAATCCTTACTTGGTCTTTCCTCTTATTTTTATTCGTTATCCACCTGTTGGCATTTTAATCGCTATTTCGTTAAAACACCTTGATGATATATAAATCAGTAAATAATTCATTATCGTATAAAAAACAGGCAAAACAATAAATTATCAAATAGTTTTATATAAATTCTATTTGGAATTTTATACCGTCATTTTTTGCATTGAACCCTATTTTCGTTCAGTAATTCAGCACTTAATCACAAATATACAAATATTTAACCTCCCTATAAAAATCTATTCATTATTATTTCTGTGGTTTTAACGGCTACTTATTAAACATTTTGATAACATTTCAAACTGATTTTTTACTAAAATCATTCTTAATATGTTATTTAAGATAAATGCTAGCAGTGAATGATGCTATTGACGAAATGGTTTCCAGTTGATTAATTGCTCAATGAATAACAAAAAATACAGATACGGAATCTGTCTTGTTCAAGAAGATTTCAGTATTCAATAAAACAACATAACACCACACGCCACAGGAGCATTACCAATGACGCTCTCTATGAAGAAGACAGGTTTTTTAACAGTCGGTTTAACATTAGCTGCATTAGCAGTTTCTGCGTCTGTACAAGCTAAGACTTTAGTCTATTGCTCTGAAGGTTCACCTGAAGGGTTTAACCCGCAGCTATTCACTTCTGGAACCACCTACGATGCGAGCTCAATCCCGCTATATAACCGCTTAGTTGAATTCAAGTTGGGTACAACAGAGATTGAACCGGGCTTAGCTGAAAGTTGGGAAGTGAGTGATGATGGGAAGGTCTACACGTTCCATCTTCGTAAAGGGGTGAAATGGCACTCGAACAAAGATTTCAAGCCAAGTCGCGATTTTAATGCGGATGATGTCATCTACACATTCATGCGTCAAAAAGATCCTAATCATCCATATCACAAAGTTTCTGGCGGAAGCTATGAATACTTTATGGGAATGGATATGGATAAGATTATCGACAAAGTGGAAAAAGTTGATGATAACACCGTTCGCGTAACTTTAACTCGCCCAGAGTCTCCGTTCCTAGCTGATATGGCGATGGACTTTGCATCAATCCTGTCTGCGGAATATGCAGACCAAATGATGAAAGCCAAAACGCCAGAGAAAGTGGATCTTAACCCAATTGGTACGGGGCCTTTTGAACTACAACAGTATCAAAAAGACTCCCGTATTCTGTATAAAGCGAATAAAAACTATTGGGGTAATGTACCGAAAATTGATCGTTTAGTTTTCTCTATCACGCCTGATGCTTCTGTTCGTTATGCAAAATTGCAAAAAAATGAGTGCCAAGTCATGCCATATCCAAATCCGGCTGATTTGGAACGCATGAGAAATGATAAAGAAATTACATTGATGGAACAGCCGGGTCTGAACGTGGGTTATCTCTCGTATAACGTTGAGAAAAAGCCACTGGATAACCAAAAAGTCCGTCAGGCACTATCTATGGCAGTGGACAAAGATGCCATTATCCAAGCGGTATATCAGGGTGCAGGCCAAAAAGCGAAAAACTTAATTCCACCGACTATGTGGGGTTATAACGACGGCATCAAAGATACTGAGTACAACCCTGAAAAAGCGAAAAAATTACTGGCTGAAGCTGGCTTCCCTGAAGGTTTTGAAATCGATCTATGGGCGATGCCAGTACAACGTCCATATAACCCAAATGCGCGCCGAATGGCTGAAATGATCCAAGCGGACTGGGCAAAGATTGGCGTTAAATCAAAAGTCGTTAGCTATGAGTGGGGTGAATACCTAAAGCGTGCGAAGAGCGGCGAGCCTCAAACTGTAATGATGGGTTGGACTGGCGACAACGGGGATCCGGATAACTTCTTTGCTACGTTATTTAGCTGCGCAGCTAAAAAACAAGGTTCTAACTACTCCAAATGGTGTAACCAGAGCTTTGAAGATGTGATTCAGCCGGCTCGAATGACCTCTGACCATAACAAGCGCGTTGAGCTATATAAGCAAGCTCAAGTTGTCATGAACGAGCAAGCGCCAGCGCTGATCATCGCTCACTCAACCGTGTTTGAGCCAGTGCGCAAAGAAGTCAAAGGCTACGTGGTTGATCCATTAGGTAAGCACCACTTTGAAAATGTAGATATTGATAAGTAATTGTTTTTAATCTGCAAATGCCCTTCGTTGCCTTTGCGTAACGGAGGGCGTTTTCTCCTCTGATGTCCAGAAGAAACAGATAGATTTGGTTATTTGTGAGCAGATGGAAACATTGTTTTTTCTGACTAGCCAAACGGACTAAGAGCCGTCAACGGCATTATTAAAGAGACTCAGGATATGCTGCAATTTATCCTCCGACGACTGGGGCTTGTGATCCCCACATTTATCGGTATCACGCTACTGACGTTTGCCTTTGTTCATATGATCCCGGGCGATCCGGTTACCATTATGGCGGGTGAACGCGGTTTATCACCTGAACGACATGCGTATCTCATGGCTGAATTAGGGCTCGACCAGCCACTTTGGAAGCAATATCTTCACTACCTGAACGGCATTATGCACGGTGATTTAGGGATTTCCTTAAAAAGCCGCATTGGTGTTTGGGAAGAATTCGTCCCACGCTTTTTTGCAACAGTGGAACTTGCCACATGCGCAATGATTTTCGCTATCTCGGTGGGAATTCCTGTAGGCGTTCTCGCCGCAGTAAAACGAGGCTCTATCTTTGATCATACGGCGATCGGGCTTTCTCTAACAGGTTACTCAATGCCGATCTTCTGGTGGGGGATCATGTTGATCATGCTGGTCTCCGTTCAATGGGATCTAACGCCGGTTGCTGGGCGGGTGAGTGATACCGTATTTATTGACGATTCAAATCCGCTAACGGGTTTTATGCTGATTGATACCCTAATTTGGGGAGAGGACGGGGACTTTAAAGACGCGGTTGCACATTTGATTTTACCATCAATTGTATTGGGTACCATCCCTCTTGCAGTCATTGTCCGGATGACACGTTCGGCGATGCTGGAAGTACTAGGGGAAGATTATATCCGTACTGCAAGAGCAAAAGGTGTAAGCCGTGCTCGCGTAATTTTAATCCACGCTTTACGTAATGCATTATTACCTGTGGTGACGGTGATTGGTTTACAGGTTGGCGTCATGTTGGCAGGGGCGATTTTAACAGAAACTATTTTCTCATGGCCGGGACTCGGTCGCTGGTTAATTGAGGGGCTACAACGCCGAGATTATCCAGTGGTACAAGGTGGGGTTTTATTGATTGCAGTCTTGATCATTCTTGTGAACCTCTTAGTAGATGTGTTGTACGGCATCGTTAACCCTCGTATTCGTCATAAGAAATAAGGAGCGCGAAAATGTCTCAAACGACTGAATCTAAAGTTGTCAGCGCCCCTAAGCCGATGACGCCATTGCAAGAATTTTGGCACTATTTTAAACGTAACAAAGGTGCCGTTGTCGGGATGTTCTATATCATCCTGATGGTATTGATTGCGATTTTCGCAGGTGTGCTGGCTCCCCATGCGCCAGATGAGCAGTTCCGCGATTATTTACTCAACCCACCAGTGTGGATGGAAGGGGGAAGTTGGCAATTCATTTTAGGAACGGATGATGTTGGACGCGATTTACTCTCTCGCCTAATGTATGGCGCAAGGTTATCACTGTTAGTTGGCTGCCTCGTTGTTGTGTTATCTCTGATAATGGGGGTCACTATCGGCGTAATTGCGGGCTATTTTGGTGGTGTGATCGATGCTCTCATTATGCGCGCCGTGGACATTATGTTGGCATTACCTAGCTTATTATTGGCTCTGGTACTGGTGGCGATTTTCGGTCCTTCCATTGTTAATGCCTCAATCGCATTAACCTTTGTCGCTCTACCTCACTATATTCGACTCACCCGAGCTTCGGTATTGGTGGAGGTGAACCGTGATTATGTCACTGCCTCTCGTGTTGCGGGGGCTGGGGCGCTGCGTCAAATGTTCGTTAATATTTTACCTAACTGTCTTGCCCCCTTAATTGTTCAGGCATCGTTAGGGTTTTCAAATGCCATTCTTGATATGGCTGCCTTGGGTTTTCTGGGAATGGGAGCACAGCCTCCAACACCAGAATGGGGAACCATGTTGTCTGATGTATTGCAATTTGCACAGAGCGCTTGGTGGGTTGTGACGTTCCCTGGATTAGCAATTTTATTAACTGTATTAGCGTTTAACCTGATGGGTGATGGTTTACGCGATGCATTTGATCCAAAACTCAAGCAGTGATGAGGTAAATCTAATGGCATTGTTAAATGTAGAACAACTTTCGGTTCACTTTGGTGACGAAGGAACCCCGTTTCGCGCCGTTGACCGCATCAGCTATAGTGTTGAAAAAGGGCAGGTTGTTGGGATTGTCGGTGAGTCAGGTTCAGGGAAATCAGTGAGCTCTCTGGCTATTATGGGATTAATCGATTATCCCGGAAAAGTCATGGCACAATCCTTACTGTTCGATGGCCGTGATCTGCTATCTATTCCTGAAAAAGAGCGCCGACAAATTGTCGGTGCTGATGTGGCGATGATTTTCCAAGACCCAATGACCAGTCTGAATCCTTGCTTCACGGTGGGATACCAGATTATGGAAGCGCTGAAGGTTCACCAAGGGGGAAATAAAAGTACCCGTAAACAGCGTGCAATCGACCTACTCAATATGGTGGGAATTCCAGATCCACAATCACGTCTCGATGTTTATCCCCATCAATTATCCGGTGGAATGAGCCAACGAGTGATGATTGCGATGGCGATTGCCTGCCGCCCAAAATTACTGATTGCGGATGAACCCACCACGGCGCTCGATGTGACTATTCAGGCACAAATCATCGAACTATTGCTGGAATTACAGCAGCAAGAAAACATGGCATTAGTGCTGATCACCCATGACTTAGCCTTAGTTTCTGAAGCGGCTCACCATATTATTGTGATGTATGCGGGACAAGTGGTGGAATCAGCCAAAGCGAAGGATATTTTTAAGCATCCGAGACACCCTTATACCCAAGCGTTATTACGCGCCTTGCCGGAGTTTGCCAGCAATAAATCGCGTTTGGCATCGTTACCGGGGGTTGTTCCAGGGAAATATGACCGACCACAAGGTTGCTTACTCAATCCCCGTTGTCCCTATGCGACAGATCGCTGTCGAGAAGAAGAGCCAGAATTACAAACGATAGGGGATCGTCAAGTGAAATGCCATATGCCGCTGGATGATATGGGGAGACCAACATTATGAGTGAGCAACGTACAAATGGAACTCCGTTACTTAAAGCGGTGGATTTGAAAAAATATTATTCCATCAAAGGAGGACTCTTTTCAAAAGAGAAAACCCTAAAAGCGTTGGATGGTGTTTCTTTCGAATTAGAAAAAGGCAAAACCCTCGCGGTTGTTGGTGAGTCGGGCTGTGGTAAATCTACTTTGGGTCGCTTGTTAACCATGATAGAGCAGCCCTCTGAAGGGGAGCTATATTATCAAGATCAAAACTTATTAGTCGAAGATAAAGCGGCAGAAAAATTGCGTCGCCAAAAAATTCAGATTGTGTTTCAAAATCCTTATGGCTCCTTAAACCCACGTAAAAAAGTAGGACAGATTCTTGAAGAACCACTGATCATCAACACATCGCTGACGAAAGAGCAGCGTAAAGAAAAAGTGTTGTCGATGATGGCAAAAGTTGGTCTGAAAACAGAGCACTATAGCCGCTATCCACACATGTTTTCTGGTGGTCAGCGTCAGCGTATTGCTATCGCACGCGGATTGATGCTTGATCCTGATATCGTCGTGGCGGATGAACCTGTATCTGCACTCGATGTTTCTGTACGTGCGCAAGTTTTGAACCTGATGATGGATTTGCAGCAGGAGCTAGGACTTTCGTATGTGTTTATTTCCCATGACTTATCGGTGGTTGAACATATTGCGGATGAGGTGATGGTGATGTATTTAGGGCGTTGTGTGGAAAAAGGGACTAAAGAGCAAATTTTTAATAACCCTCTACATCCTTATACGCAGGCGTTACTTTCAGCAACACCTCGCTTAAATCCAGATATGCGACGTGACCGTATCAAGCTAACTGGCGAGTTACCTAGTCCGCTAAATCCACCACCAGGGTGTGCTTTTGCGGCTCGCTGCCGACGTGCATTTGGTACCTGTACTCAATCTCAGCCTGCGTTAACGAATTACCATGAGCAATTGGTTGCTTGTTTCGCCGTTGAAGAAGATGAAAAACAGGGTATTGCAGTAAATTAATCACCTAAAACGGCAGAAAGTAAAATTCTGCCGTTTATTTATACGGCTCTCATTCCCCATAGCGGTTAATTTGGAGATTATCCCAAATACGCAATCTTTCTTTTCTAAAGATGCTCTTTTACGTCTAAAATCAAGTATACTATTCCTCCTATTTTTTTCTTTGAAAAAACAGTTTGCATCAGGAAGGTTGTGGGAATGAACATCCGAGTCCAGCGCTCACTAACGTTTAAGAGTATGATCGTATTCTTTGTGATTACGTTACTTTTTCTCGCCCTTTTTTTAACTATTCAATTCACCTATCTTTTGGATCAGCGCAAGCAAGATTATCTAAATCAGCTGAGTAATGCGGTGGTTCAAATTCAAAAGCCATTAACAGATTCACTATTGAGCTCAGATTTAAATGAAGCGAAAAGGTTGTTAGTGAGCTTGAAGACTTCCGGGATTATGGGTAATGCGATTGTGACCGTTGATAATGTCACCGTCATGAATTTAAGTTTTTCGACGCCGAAACCGATCCCAGAATGGTCATTACCGATGATTGGTATCCCCGTGGAAGTCACGGTGCCCTTGTATGCGTATGGTACGATGGCTCCATTAGCTAAACCTCAAGGGTATTTGACGCTTCGGGTTGATTCGAATCGTGTATATCGTTTCGCACTGAATACCTTTGCGTTACTCACCACCACTTACTTGCTATTGGCATTGATTATTGCCATCGCGATGACTTGGTGTGTCAGCCGGATGATCGTGAGACCACTGCGTAAAATGGCCAGCGAATTACAGTCTTCTCAAGCGGTTAATCATCTGGAAACACCTGAATATCATCAAGATGATGAACTGGGACTATTGGCCAAAGGTTATAATCGTCAAATAAAACGACAAAATTCAGATTAAGCCATGAACATGTTCTGAGGTTTGTGGTCTAATATCATTACATATACCTATCAGATTGTTAGTGCTGAAGTTCGGGTGATTAATATGTTGATTAACAATGATAATGCTTCAGGTTGCTGAGGCGTGCCCAATACTCGCAATAACATGCAACGATGGTTTCTCGGGTATAGTGATAAATAGAAATTTGATAAAACCAAATTATGTCGCTTAACCTGATAAATTAGCGCTTTTCGTTAATTCATTTGTTGCAATTTACGGTTAAATACAAGGATATAAAAAACATAGGGGTCTACATGCAGGGCTTGAAAGTTCGGTATATTATCGGTGTTGTTCTCTTGTCAGTGACTGGTTTCTCCAGTGCTGAAGCATTACAACCTGATCCAGCATGGCAGCAAGGAAAGCTAGAGAATGGCTTTAATTGGCAGTTATTACAAACACCACAACGCCCAAATGATCGCATTCAACTTCGGTTAGCTATTAAAACGGGTTCATTGTCAGAAAAGGCCAGTGAAAAGGGTTACAGCTATCTGCTTCCTAGAATGGCGTTGTACCATCAAACTGAAGCGTTCCCAGCTAGCGTATTACAAGATTTTTGGCGTCAGGCTAGTGATCCTGACATGCCACTTCCTCCAGCGGTTGTCTCTTACGACTACACAATTTATAGCTTAAGCTTACCAAATAACCGTCCTGATTTAGTTAAACAGGCGTTAAATTGGTTAGCAACTTCGGTAGCTGGTGCAAAATATACAGAAACCTCGCTACATAACGGACTTACCGTTAAAAATCTTCCTGTTGCAACCTTACCTGTCAATGCCAATGATCCTGTTTGGCGTGCGCGTTTAAATGGGTCTGCGATGTTAGGTTATGACCCTGGTCAGAAACCAAACGGCAATGTGGATTTGGCGAGTGTGAATTCGTTTTACCAAAAATGGTATACCCCTGATGTGATGACATTATATGTCGCGGGTCATGTCGACGCTCGCATGTTATCAGACAGCATTACTCAAGCCTTCTCCCCTTTAGAAGGTAAGCGTTCTGAGCCTGTTGCGGTTGCAGTATTATCGGCAGTGAAGCCACAAGCCATCGATATTCTTCAAGAAAACCAATCAAAGGATACGTTATCGTTGATTTGGGATATTGATTGGTTGCCGATTAAGGATTCCAATGTTCTTCTACGTTACTGGGGTAGTGATTTAGCCCGTGAAGCGATTTATCGTTCATTACAGAGAACTTTTAACCAGAAGTTTCCTGGGAATGAAGTGACTTCTGGATTAGATTGCCGAGTACAATACCAAAAAGCGAGTTGTACACTGGCAGTGACTGCGTCACCAGAAAAAATGGCGGCAGTATCGGATGTGATGCTGAGTGAGCTAGCGACGATTAATCAGAATGGTATTGATCCCGAACTGTTTAATGCCATGATGAAAGAGAAACAACTGCAATTATCTCAGCTGTTTGCTGCGTACGCGCGTACCAGTACAGATGTATTAATCAGCCAGCGTTTGATTTCTCAGCAAAATGGTGTGGTGGATATCGCCCCAGAACAGTATCAATTGCTAAGACAGACATTCTTAGGCTCTCAGAATATTGATCAAGTGAATATGGAAGCGCGTCGTTTACTTTCTCAAGAGGCTGCAATTGTATTAGCTCAGCCAAAAGAAAAACAGACGATGGATGCCGAGCAAATTCGCCAAAAATTCACTCAAACTTTGTGGCCAACACTGCCTGTTCCTGTTGTTGATGCATCGCCAGAAGCTTCAAAAGTAGTTGAACAGCAAGAGAATGAGCCAGCACCAGCGTTGCCAATTCCCAAGCCGCTGACGCGTTGATTATTGTTTGTTTGGCATAGATAAAAATAGCCCTCTTGGGCTATTTTTTATTGAGCAGTCAGCAGCGATTCCACGGCATTAATCAACATACCTCGTTCATCACGATTATCCACAAAACCAGCAACACAGGTTTGAGTTTCAGGTTCGTAGTATGCTACTGATCCCCAAAAACCTAAGTGAAAGTAAAGTGTTATACCATTGACCTTTTTAGCCATTATACCAAGGCGATAATGTTCAGCTCCCTCATGAGTTCCCATTCTCAACATGGTATTCAAGGTTTCAGGACTAGTAAAAATCTTGCCAGTAAACAGTGCCTCAAAAAATAGTGCCATTTGTTTCGATGACATTACCAGGCCGCCGCCGCCATACGTATCCATTGACGGGTGCACATCTGTACAATCCAGTTTGCCCAAATATTGTCTAGCTCTAGGCTCTGTTGTCGTTGGTGCCTCCAAATATTCCCAATAGGCTGTTTTCAGCCCAACCTCATCAAATCTGAGTAGCTCCCTAACGGCCTCGCCAAGAGGAAGTCGGGTTGCACGTTCAATAATGTCCCCTAACAGAATGTATCCAGTATCGGAGTAAATAAACGCTTCTGAAGGGCCAAACAGCGGAAAATCTTGTTGAACATAGCGTTCAATTTGCTCTAAGCGGCTCCATTGATAATCCGGTTGCTTTAGAACATCTTTAAGGTAATTCGCATCTGCGTGATCCAGTAATCCGCTACTATGGCTCAGTAAATGGGCGATGGTTATTGCATCAATATCATATTTTTGAGCCAGTAATTGGCTAAATTTAGGGGAAATATAATGGGAAATACTGTCTTCAATGAATAATGCCCCCATTTCTGCAAGACGCAGAATTGCTGCCGCTGTAAACGGTTTGGTATTACTAGCGATGCGTAGAGGGGTATCTATTGTTAAGGAATTTCCGACAAGGTCATGACCTCTAGCACAGAATGAGCCAACACTGTTTTGACGTTGATTATGGTAGTAAAGCACCACACCGCAAGGTAAATCTGTTAACTGAGAAATTGACATGTCAGGCATCCTTTGGGATTAGATTCCAATATCTTAGCGAGTTTATTCGAGGAAAATGCATTCATTAAATGCGGTGAAGCGTTGAAGTGGATGATTACCACAATAAATGAGGTCAGCATCACATTCAAAGCGAAGAATTTTGCCTAGTGCTAATGGTCATTGATTTTATTCAGTGCTCAGGTATTTTTGTTCTTTCTATAAGAATAATAAGTACTCACCAACATCACATTGAAAGAAAGGTAAGGAAGCAGCATGAGTAATTCCGATAGATTTATGCGTCGCCTAGGTTTACGTTACCCGATTATCCAAGCGCCAATGGCGGGAGTTTCAACTCCCTCGTTAGCCGCCGCAGTAAGTGAAGCAGGTGGACTTGGCTCTTTAGGATTGGGGGCTAGCACTGTTGAACAGGCAAGAACGATGATGACAGCCACTAAAGCACTGACTGACCAACCATTTAATGTGAATGTATTTTGCCATCGTCCTCCTCAGCGTAATGACCAAAATGAACATGCATGGATCGAGTGTTTAACTCCCTTATTTCAACAATTTAATGCCATCCCTCCAGAGCAATTAAATGAGATTTATCTCTCATTTTTAGATAACCCTGAAATGTTGCAACTCCTTTTAGACATGAAGCCTGCGGTTGTCAGCTTTCATTTCAATATTCCGTCCCCCGAGATAGTGAAAGCTTTGCAGGGGCGTGGGATTTATACCATGGCGACGGCGACAAATTTGCATGAAGCTCGGCAGATTGAGCTGGCTGGTATTGATGCGATTGTTGCTCAGGGAATTGAAGCTGGCGGTCATCGAGGAATGTTTGATGTACAAGCAATAGATCAAGAATTAACAACAAATCAGCTGGTTATACAGCTGGTCAAACAGACACAATTACCGATTATCGCTGCTGGTGGCGTGATGAATGGCGAAGATATTAATGATGCGCTGGCAAACGGTGCGGCGGCTGCACAGCTAGGAACTGTATTTTTGTTGTGTCCTGAATCGGCAGCAACAGAAGGATATCGCCGCAAATTAAAAAGCCAGACATCAGATAATACGGTGTTAACTACCGCTATTTCAGGGCGTCCTGCTCGGGGGATTCTCAACCCATTGATTCAACTGGCAGAGCAATATGGTACCGACAAATTACCTGATTATCCCGTTGCCTACGATGTTGCTAAACAACTTCATCGGGCGGCTCTAAAGTGTGGAAATGATGGTTTTGCGGCTTATTGGGCTGGGCAGAAAGTGGCGAGATCTCGGGAAATGAGTGCAAAAACATTAATGGAAACATTGATTAAAGAGATGAGCTAAATAGCGGGGGAATGGGATTTCTCCATTCCCCAACTAAGTTAAGGTGCAATAACCTCTTCTTGGCTGCCTTTAGGTTCATCAGTGGCAATCCATGCCGCACAGAATAGTGTCAATCGCGCAAAGAAATAGAAAAACGCCATCAAGCCAAGTACCGAACCAAATGCGGCACCAGAAGGTGAGGATGCGAGGCTCGGTAAAATCCACGTCATCACCGATTTAATAATTTCAAAGCCGATAGCCGCCAATAATGTTCCTTTTAGGAGTGAACGGCGGCGGTGTTGCATACGCGGCAGTATCCAAAAAATCCATAAAAATAATAAGAAATTAGCGGCGATAGAAATGGTTAAACCAATCAGTGTCCATACGGGACGTAGCCATTCGATACTGTCTAAACCGAGTGTGCTGACAATCGTTGCCTGTGCCGATCCTGCTACTGAGGTAAGCGTAATGGTCACAATCAAGGCAATCAGTAGGCCAATCAAGGCCAAAAAATCACGTACGTAGCGGAAAATAATATTTTCTTGTTCTGCTTGGTTGTGTTCCCAAACGGGACGTGATTGCGCCAAAATGGCTAAGCGTAAGTTATTTACCCAGTTAACCCCAGAGTAGACCGCTAATGCTAAACCCGTTAACCCAACTGTGGTACGTTGGCGAATTGCGGTATCAATGGTTTGCTCCAGAGTATTTGCCAGAGTTGGGTCTGTAATATTGGCAGAGATTCCACGGACTAATTTCTCAAGCAATTCAGGGTTGCTAGCTAATACAAAACCCGCTGCTGCAAAGCTAAACATCAGTACGGGGATTAATGATAAAAAGGAAAAATAGGTAATCGCAGCGCCAAACTGATTTCCCATGCGGTCAGTAAAGCGTTGAGCAGTACGAATTAAGTGAGCGATAAAAGGAATATCACAAACAAAATCGACTACGCGCATGGAAAATGAAAGTGCTTTTTTACTTCCATCCAAGCTTTTATTGAGCGTGGATTTGAGTTTACTTTCGTCTTTTGGTTGTTCATTTTGCATGTTTGACATGCGTTCCCCTTTTTTCACTACTTATCAAAATATGCTTATAATTCACGGTGCTAGATTATTTTATACTATAGCTTAAGTTTGCCGATAATTTCACACTAATGCCGTTATTGATCCAAAATTCGGCATTAGCGTGAAAGAAAAGTCAGAAAATAATGATTTGATTAAGTGGTGATTTTTTAATTACAGAGCATCTTTAAAGGTTTTTAATTCTGCTTCAGCTTCTTGAAGTTCGGTTTTGGCTTCAGCTAATTTACGTTCACGTTTGGCGACTTTATCGGTATCCCCTTTCTGAATACTTTCTTGCAATTCAGCTTCACGTTCTTTTACTTCTTGCAGTTTTTCTGCCACATCTTTTTGGCTATCTTTATACAGTGATTCTGGAGTGCAATAGCGATTAACGTTGTCTAGTGCTCGCTGTAAACCGTCAAGGCGATGGTTATTACCATTAGCTTTGGCGTATTCAATTTGCTTTTCAATATTCTGTTTTTTGATTTCACAGCCATTAGGTGATTTAGCGGCTAATGCATGAGTATTTAATGAAAAAATAGCAAGAATCGATGCTGCAACAAATACTGTTTTCATTTGTTTTCCTTATAGAGTTTCTAATTTAATTTAGGGTAACTTTTTATATAAAAAAGGTCATGCAATATTTGTTGTGTTTTGAAGCTATGACAATTACCTCTAATTTTAGCTATAATGGCGCGAAAGAATTTATTCGGTCTATTTTTTATTCAACAGACCCTCTTTACAGACTCTATTTAATAGCCGAAAAAGTGGCTGTTAAAAATCCCTCAGGAAATAAACGCGACATGTTAAGTTATCGTCACAGCTTTCACGCAGGCAACCACGCAGATGTTCTTAAGCATACTGTTCAGAGCCTGATCATTGAATCTCTTAAAGAAAAAGAGAAGCCCTTTCTGTATCTGGATACTCACTCCGGCGCGGGTCGTTATCAATTAACGAGTGAGCATTCAGAAAAAACGGGTGAATATCTCGAAGGGATTTCGCGTATTTGGGATCAACCAGATTTACCAGAAGAACTGCAACCCTATATGAGTATCGTGCGTCGTTTAAATGAAAACGGTCGTTTACGTTATTATCCGGGGTCCCCATTATTGGCTAAACATTTGCTGCGTGAGGACGATAAACTGATTTTAACGGAATTACATTCAAGTGATTATCCGTTATTGCGTGCTGAATTTTTAAAAGATCACCGTGCGCAAGTCTCCCGTGAAGATGGTTATCAACAATTAAAATCAAAACTACCACCACAAAGCCGTCGAGGCTTTATGTTGATGGACCCGTCTTATGAGATGAAGTCTGATTATGAAACGGTCGTGAAAGGGGTTGTTGAAGGTTATAAACGCTTTGCTACTGGTACATACGCCATCTGGTATCCTGTTGTTTTACGCCAACAAATTAAGCGTATGGTGAACCAGTTAGAAGCGACTGGTATCCGCAGAATTCTTCAAATTGAATTGGCAGTACGCCCGGATAGTGACCAACGCGGTATGACGGCTTCCGGTATGATCGTGATTAATCCGCCTTGGAAACTTGAACAGCAAATGAAAAATGTATTGCCATGGTTGCATAAAACGCTGGTGCCAGAAGGCACTGGGCATACATTAGTTGAGTGGATTGTACCTGAGTAACAATAGACTCTAGCTATTGCAGTAACAGGCAATAGCTATCTTAAATGTTTATGTTTACATAGCATAATAAGAGAATATTAACGTATTCGTAATTCAACAAATGGGAATCACCAAGTTATGAGCAAACATTACGACTATATTGCAATTGGCGGCGGTAGCGGCGGTATTGCGTCAATGAACCGTGCGGCGATGTACGGACAAAAGTGTGCCCTGATTGAAGGTAAAGAGTTAGGTGGCACTTGTGTTAACGTCGGTTGTGTACCGAAAAAAGTGATGTGGCATGCAGCGCAAATTTCTGAAGCAATTCGCGCCTATGGTCCAGACTATGGTTTCGATACCACTATCAATGATTTCAACTGGAAGAAATTAATTGAGAGCCGTACTGCTTATATCGACCGTATCCACCAATCTTACGATCGCGTACTTGGCAATAACAAAGTCGATGTGATCAAAGGTTTTGCTCGTTTTGTTGATGCCCATACTGTTGAAGTTAATGGCGAAATTTATACGGCAGATCATATTCTGATTGCAACGGGCGGTCGTCCGGTGATCCCAACCATTCCTGGTGCAGAATACGGTATGACTTCCGATGGTTTCTTTGAACTAGAAGCCTTGCCAAAACGTGTTGCGGTAGTCGGTGCGGGTTATATTGCAGTTGAATTAGCGGGTGTATTAAATGGCTTAGGTAGCGAAGCCCATTTATTCGTGCGTAAACATGCGCCACTGCGTGCTTTTGATCCGTTAATTGTTGAAACCTTAGTTGAAGTGATGAATACCGAAGGTCCAACACTGCATACCGAGTCTATTCCAAAAGAAGTCGTGAAGAATGCCGATGGCTCCCTGACCTTGAAACTTGAAAATGGCCATGAGCAAACTGTCGATGCGCTGATTTGGGCGATTGGTCGAGAGCCAATGACTGATAATCTGAATCTTGAAGCGACCGGTGTAGAGCTAAATGAAAAAGGCTACATTAAAGTCGACAAATATCAGAATACGAATGTTGCTGGTGTTTATGCTGTGGGTGATAACACGGGTGCAGTTGAGCTGACGCCAGTTGCGGTTGCTGCAGGTCGTCGTCTGTCTGAGCGCCTATTTAACAATAAGCCGGATGAACATTTAGACTACAGTAATATCCCAACCGTGGTATTTAGCCATCCGCCAATTGGTACTGTAGGTCTGACTGAACCTGAAGCTATCGAGAAATATGGCGCAGACGCGGTGAAATGCTACAAATCTTCATTTACTGCAATGTATACGGCAGTCACTTCCCATCGCCAACCATGCCGCATGAAACTGGTGTGTGTCGGTGAAGAAGAGAAGATTGTAGGTATCCACGGTATTGGATTTGGTATGGATGAAATCCTGCAAGGCTTTGCGGTCGCACTGAAAATGGGCGCCACCAAGAAAGATTTCGATAACACCGTCGCTATTCACCCAACTGGTGCAGAAGAGTTTGTGACAATGCGTTAAGTTTCATTTAACTCTCTTTAGCTATAGCAAAAGGCGCAGCGTCAATCTGCGCCTTTTGGCATTTCATGGGGATGATAATACGTATTACACCGCCATCAGCGCCGCAATTTCTGGATGGGTTGATAAGTTATCCATATACGTTTGCATAGCTGGAGTGGCGGCGTAGTTGCAGTATTTAATTAAAAACATCACAAAGCAGCCTACATAGACATCAACAGCGGTAATTTTTGCTCCGCAAATATAGGGTTTAGCACTTGCTAAGCCTATCTCTAGCGTGGATAAAGTACGTTCAACGGAACCGAAACCGAATGATTTTTGCTGCTCTTCATTTAATTCAACGCCTAAATCTCGAACGGTAAATGCAGATTCAATTGGACCCGCCGTAAATAAAAACCAACGATAGTAAGCGCCTCTTTCAGGGCTATTCAATGCAGGTGCAAATTCCTTTTCGATAAATTTATCGGCAAGATAAAGACAAATAGCGGCACATTCCGTGACCACCACATCACCATCAACTAACGCCGGGACTTTTGCCATCGGATTAATGGCAAGGTATTCCGCGGTATGCATCTCTGCGCCGTAAGCTAATTCAATTCGCTTATAGGGAACGCCCATCATTTTTAACAGTAAATCGACGGTATTACCGCGGGACATGGCATTGGTAAACAGAACTAGCTCGCTCATCTTGGTTTTCCTTAAATGAAGTAGAAAACCTACTATAAGGGAGAGCTGTGTCAGAAATTGTCAGGAGTGTCACAGAGAATTTCTTGTTTCCAACGGGCGAGTAAATAGCTTTTTGGGTACGGCAGGGCATCACTTAAAACTGTATAAGATTGAATTCTATCGAGGCGAAAATGACGATAACTTCGACGTAATTCACACCATGCCGCCAGCACTTGGGTCTCTTTCATATAGCCGATGGCAATAGGCCAAATGACCCGTGAACTGGCTTTTCCTTTGATATCTGAATAATCCATTTTTGCCTTGCGTTCTTCTCGCAGGCTAAAGCGTAAATCTTTGGCTATCTCATTGTTAATACTTTCAAAATGTGTAGTTGGGGCAAACAGCGTATTGCGGTTGAGGATCGCTTGAGATTCTTTAGCCACCACTGAGTTAATTTTATTAATCGCGCGTATTGCGGAGTTTTTCAGTTCCTCATCTGCATTACTTTGTACCCAGCGTAAGCCCAAAATTAGTGCTTCCAACTCATTTTCATCGAACATTAGTGGAGGCAGTAATAATCCACTTTTTAATTGATAGCCAATGCCAGCTTCCCCAGTGATCTCTGCACCTTGATCCCGTAATGACTCGATATCGCGATAAATAGAGCGAACGCTAACACTTAATTGGGTGGCGAGAGAATCAGCCGTCACCGGATAGCGTTTTTCTTTTAAGATTTGTAATAGTGTCAATAAACGCTGGGTACGGGTCATGGAATTCTCAGTTAGGACGTTATGCAGTGAATAGCTCACCATACTAAAGAAACCCGCTTTTTAATGCCAATCTTCTTATATGCACTCCACGAAATCTTCACCGTACATTCATCTTACTGTCATCTTTCAGCCGTAGCCTGCCATAGCAATTTGAACGCGCGTGCAAAAAATATCATCCAACAAAAGCTCGTATAACAAGATAGAAAAACACTAGGAGAAGCAAATGGTTAAGCGCACATTATTGGCATCGGCTCTTATCGCATCCACCTTTGGAGCCAGTGCCGCCGAGTTAGTGATTGCAGGACGAGATAGTGGCTACGGTGATGCCATGCAGTTTGTGGTGGACGAATATAAAAAAATTAATCCAAAGACGGAAATCACGTTAGTAAAACGCCCAAGTAAAGGGCTGTATGAAAGCATTGTGCTCTCTATGCGAGAGAAAACAGGTAATTATGATGTGGTTTTAATGGATGATACTTGGGCGCCTGAGTTTCTCGCTAATAAGTGGTTATCTCCATTACCTAACTCGCTAGAAGATAAGGATTTTATTCAATCTACTCTAGATATTGGACGTAACCCTGATGGTAGCGGAGCGACTTATGCGTTACCCATGGTGGGAAATGTTGCGATGTTTGCGTGGAACAAAGATTTGTTTGACCAATACCAATTAAAACAGCCACAAACATGGACGGAAGTTCTGAGCTCGGCAAAAACCATTAGTCAGGATGGTAAGGTCAATGGAGTGGTTTATCGTGGCGTTAAAGGCAACCCAATCGTGACGGGATTTTTGCCAATTTTGTGGGGATATGGTGGCGACGTTGTCGATAGTAATGGCAAACCAACATTAAATACGCCGCAAGCTAAACAGGCTTTAGAGACTTTCTTAGCAATGAAGCAATATGCGCCGAAAGGCGTGGATGTGTATAACGCTGATGAAGTGCGCGATGCATTACAAAAAGGCACTGCGGCGATGGCCATTGAAGTGTGGCCTGCGTGGGTTCCCGATCTCGATAATGCCAAGGTGTCTAATGTGGTTGGTAAAATGGAAATGATGGCGCCACCAGCACAAACAGGGCAACCGTCGCCAATGCTCGGAATTTGGCAACTGGCTATCCCTGCTGATGCAAAAAATAAAGCGGAAGCCGAACAATTCTTAGCTTTTGCAAGTAGTGCCGCAATGCAAAAAGCGTTAGCGCTGAATTTTGGGACACCACCGACTCGCCAAAGTGTTTACGCTGATCCGCAAGTGGTAAGCAAATATCGTTGGTATCCACAGCAAGCTGCCGCATTACAAGCAGGCAAAGCACGCCCGCGTATCCAAAACTGGGCAGAAGTCGAAAGTATCTTAGGGGATTTTCTTCAAATGGCAATGATGGGGCAAATGACTTCAGAGCAAGCTTTGCAACAAGCCCAGAAACGTATTGAGCGCACCACCAAAAAATAAAATTGCCTCAATGGCGCTAGCTTTTAGCGCCTTTATGGATGCTGAGTATGTTATTTGAAAACCGTAAACAGTTATTTTGGCTACTGTTACCCGCGCTGATTATGTTGGGACTGTTGACCCTGTATCCCATTGTATCCGTGCTGTATAACGCCTTTGGACAAATGGACTATATCGATGATAGTTACCATTTTATTGGCTGGGCGAATTTTTCTGAATTATTCGATGATTTCTTCTTTTTAGCCGCAATAAAAAATACCTTTATTTTTACGTTGGTCGCGTCCATCGCCCAAGTCTTACTTGGATTGTGGCTCGCATTGCTGTTTAACCGCCAGTTTTATGGGCGCAAATTTGCATTACCCATCATTATCTATCCGATGATGCTTTCTACGCTGGTGTGCTCTTCAATTTGGCGCTCTTGGTATAACTACGATTTTGGTTTCTTAAATAGCGTATTGGTCAGCATGGGGTTACCTCCTCAAGAGTGGTTGTTTAATCCAGATTTAGCGCTGTATGCCATCGCATTGGTGGATACCTGGCAATGGACGCCAATGGCATTTCTGATCATTTTGGCCGGGTTGCAGTCGATTCCTAAAGATATTGGTGAAGCTGCTATGGTGGATGGTGCGAGAGGCTGGAAATCCTTTATTTACATCACATTGCCACTGATTAAAAAACAACTGATGCTGGCATTTTTATTACGCTCAATCGACACATTCAAGCTTTTCGACAAAGTGTATGTGATGACGGGGGGCGGGCCGGGCAACTCCACCGAAACCTTATCCATGTTTGTGTATAAATACGGCTTCCGTTTCTTTGATTTGGGTATGGCAAGTGCAGCTGCATTAGTGATGCTAGCTATTTCATTACTAATGACGCTGATTTATGCCCGCAACGTGATGAAAGGGAGCTGACCATGAAAGCAAGATTACACACTGTTGTTGTTTGGTTGGCGGTATTGATGATGGCGCTACCCATTATCTGGATGTTTGGCACGGCCTTTAAATCGCCTGGAGATATTTTGCAGTCCGGAGCTAATTTATTGCCTAGGGAACTGAGTTTATCTGCGTTTGAAAAACTTTTTGAAGGCGATTTACTGCGTTTAGTCGGTAATACCGTGCTCATTTCTACCGGTGCTACTGCGGTCTCTATCCTATTGGCGTTCTTTTGCGCCTACGCGCTTGTTCGATATCGCTTTCCCGCCAAACTGGATAACGTGTTTTTACTCGGGGTGCTGATTATCAAAATGATGCCGCCGATTGTCATTGCTATCCCTCTGTATTCGTTAATGAACCAAGTTGGGCTACTGAATACTCGCATCGGACTTATTTTGTCTTATCAGGTGTATACCTTGCCATTTTGTATTTGGATGTTGCTGGGTTTTATTCGTGATATTCCCCTCGAGATTGAGGAAGCGGGAGCGATGGATGGGGCAAATCTATTGCGTCGATTAGGCTATATCGTATTTCCACTGTGCGCCCCGGGTTTAGTGGCAACCGCCATTTTTTCCATGATCCTCGGCTGGAATGAATTTTTATTCTCGCTGCTATTTATCCACACACCGGACAAATTCACCATTCCATTATTTATCTCCAACTTTATGACCGAAGACGGCACTGCATGGGGAGAAATGATGGCAATTGGCATTGTCTCGTCATTACCCATGTTGGCGTTGGCGGGTTACATGCAGCGCTACTTATTACGTGGCTTTTCGATGGGATTGAAATAATAGGCATTTATCATGAAAAAACTCGAATTGATTAAGTTAGGTAAAAGCTACACAGGACAGCGGGTGATCCCTCAGGTTGATTTATCCATTGAGGCGGGGGAGTTTGTGGTATTTGTGGGACCTTCGGGCTGTGGGAAATCCACATTATTACGGATGATTGCTGGGCTAGAATCAATTACCGACGGTGAGTTACGACTTAATGGCCAGCGTTTAAATGATGTTCATCCTTCTTTGAGAAAAGTGGCGATGGTATTCCAATCCTATGCGCTATATCCCCATATGAGTGTGGAAAAAAATATGGGGTTCCCACTTAAAATGGCGGGGATCGGTAAAGAGGATATCACTCAAAAAGTACGAGCGACCGCTGAACACTTACAGTTAACGCATTTACTTAACCGCTTACCTTCTGAACTTTCGGGGGGACAACGTCAGCGTGTGGCGATTGGTCGTGCCATTGTACGTGATCCCGAGTTATTTTTGTTTGATGAACCGCTGTCTAACCTCGATGCTAAGCTAAGAGGCGAAATGCGTATCTACTTGAAAAAACTACATCAGGCCTTGAAAGCGACCATGATTTACGTCACCCATGACCAAGTAGAAGCTATGACGCTGGCAGACCGTATTGTGGTTCTGAACCAAGGTCGTATTGAACAAATTGGCACCCCTGAAACATTGTATAACCAGCCTGCTAATAAATTTGTGGCGTCATTTATTGGCTCTCCGGTGATGAATTTTATCGATCCACAAACCTTACGCGAATTAAAAATCACCAAGATCTTTTCAGAAGAAACTGCGGTTATCGGTGTGCGTCCAAATCAAGTCGTTGTGGATAGCGAATGTCCCGATGTATTAATGCCAATTTCGGTGGTGGAACCTTTGGGGCATTCTCGCCTGTACTATGGTTCATTTCCGGGCGGCTCGCCTTTTTTAGTGGAAAGCAACCATATTTATGATGTTGGTGATGCTTTACCCATCAGCTTGTCGCGCTCAATTTTGCATTTATTTGATCAGCAGGAACAACGGATTGAACTGACTAATACAAGGAATGCAGATGCTGCCTAATTTTCAGGTAACCGTGGTAGGAGCTGGCGATGCGTATGATTGCGAACGAACTAACGCCAGCATTTTAGTGGAAGAGTCCGGTTTTAAATTGTTGGTGGATTGTGGTCCAACAGTACCCCAGAAAATGTTCAAAATGCATCAAGCGGATGAGTTGGATGCGATTTATATCACGCATTGCCATCCTGACCACTGCCTTGGCTTGACCTCATTATTAAATTGGATGGATAGTTATCGGCGTAAACGCCCACTGACTATCATCGCTCAACAGGCTCAATGGGAAATCTTGGCGCCGTTATTGCATTTTGCTCACTGGCCAAAACCTCAATTAGGGTTTGAGATTATTAGAAAATATAGTGAAGAGATTCAATCGATTGGCTCTTGGAAAGCCACTACGTCGCCAACACAACATTCAGTCAGCAATTTAAGTTTGCATCTTACTAGCGGCTCAGGACATCGATTATTTTATTCCGGTGATGGTGAAATATCCCTACAGGGTGAACAGCTTGCATTGCAAAGTGATTGGGTATTTTTGGAATGTGAAACCTTAAATTCTCACCCTAGCCATGGCTCGTGGCACTCCATACAACAGCGGTTTCAGTGCCAGACACCAAAAATCAATAGCCAATGGCGGCTGTATCACATTGAGCCGCGCTATCGTGAAAAATTGAGCCAGCATATTGTGCTTTATGATTTTATTCAATTGGCTGAGCAGGGAGAAATACTCCATGATGCCCAGTAAAAAAATAACCGCTGAGGATGTTGCCGAAGCTGCGGGTGTCTCTCGTTCCTCGGTATCTCGCGCCTTCACGGATGGGGCGAGTATCCATCCTCAGAAGCAGAAAAAAATCCTCGAGGCAGCCAAGCAACTCGGTTATCAACCCAATTTTTTTGCTCGAACATTGAGTATGCCTACTCAAAAAAAACGCTCCAATATTGTGGCGATCTTAGTGAGTGATTTATCGAACCCGTATGAATCCTATCTGTTTGAGGTTTTATCGCGAACGTTACAGAGCCATGGAAAACAGCCGATGCTACTGAATGTGAAGCTGGAGGACGACCTAGATGAGGCAATCTTACGGCTATCGGGGTATCAAATTGATGGTGTTGTTGCAGTCGTTGGTTCTCTGCCCGCTGACCATTTTCAGCAGTGTTTGAAATTGTCTTTACCGCTCATCACGTTAGGTCGTTCAGACACCACAGGGATTATTCCCTCAGTACAAACGGATAATGTGTTAGTGGGAGAAATGGCGGCGGAGCACTTGCTGAGCTTAGGATTGAGAAAGTTTGGATTTCTTGCTGGGAGGCAGGATGGACAAGCATCCAACGAGCGTTATCAAGGATTTAAACGGTGTTTGATGGCGGCAGGCGTGACGGAGTCAATTTACCTACAGGCGGGTAGTTATAGTTATCAAGCTGGATTTGACACGGCTTGGCAGCAAAGAGAACCGTTAATGCTGTTAGACGGCATATTTTGCGCTTCAGATTCACTTGCCATGGGGCTGATGGATTGTTGTCGTCAAAAACTAAATTTGTCTATTCCCCAACAATTGAATGTGGTGGGGTGTGATGATATTCCGATGGCGGCATGGCAAGGTTATCAACTAACCACATTAGCACAGCCAGTGAACGGTATTGCTCAGCACGTATTAGCCTTGCTTGAAGGGATTTGGATGAAGTCAGAAGATAGCCCCAATATGGTGAGGTTGGCTCCGGAATTAAAAGTGCGCGAAAGCACTAAAATGAGAGGATAGATAAAAACGCCTAGGGTTAGGCGTTTTTATGAGTTGCGGATGCGTTATTGGCTTTTTTGCCACCAAGAAACGATATAGTCGGCAATTTGCTCTGGGTTATTTATATCAAGTTGTGGCACGTTAGTATCGATGATTTCATTACTGGCCACTGCGACCACAAATTCATCAATTAAACCATTTAGCGGTTTACCTACTTCCGATCTAAACAGGGCGATTTTGTCGATCGGTTCGCTTTTAAATCCTTCTACCAAGATCAGATCCAATGATGTTGGATCGAACCGGCTGGCAAGGTAATTGAGATCCATTTCATCGCATTCAGGAGTTTCAGTCATGAGCGCCCAACGCTGATTACTGGCAACTAAGGTTTGGTCGGCACCGGCTTTACGCAGTTCGAAGCTGTCTTTACCCGGCTTATCCACTTCCATGTCGTGATGGGTATGTTTAATCAAACCTACACGTACATTGCGCTGTCTCAGTAACGGAATCACTTTTTTTAATAAGGTGGTTTTTCCCGTTCCGCTATAGGCGGTGATCCCGAGGAGAGGTAAGGTATTCTGGTTCATAGTTATTTTTGTTGCAGCTCCCAGTTTCGGCTATCTTCCGGTGTATTTAAATTGGCAAATGTTTCGGTTTCAGAGGTAAACATAATGCTCTTTGCATGCACTTCTCGCATAAATAGCATTAATTTGCGATCCCCGCGAGCGAGGTAATTATCCAGCGGTTTTTGTAGTGAGCGATGGATTAGGGCAAAGGTTGGGTGCTCCCGTTCACTATCACAGGCATAGCAAGCAAGATGCTCCCCTTTTTCGTGAAACATTTTTTCCGCTAAATTACGGGGAAACTCGGGGACGTCACACGGTACAAATAGCAGCCACTCAGTTTTTGCCTGATGTAATGCGGCTTGCATTCCCGCTAATGGACCCGAAAAATCTTCAGTAAGATCGCTAAAAACCGGTAATTGGCTTTGGCGATAACGTGCTTGGTTGCGATTGGCATTAATCATTAATTGCCCAACTTGAGGTTGCAGTCGTTCGGCAATATATTGATATAGCGGCTTACCGAGTAAAGGAACCAGCCCTTTATCCTGCCCGCCCATTCGCGTACCTTTGCCTCCTGCGAGGATCACACCTGTGATTAACTGACGAAATGGCATGTTCAATATCTCTGAAAATCTTAGCGAAAATGTTTCAACGAACTTAAAAAATTTATTAAGTATAGTAATTGCTAAAATTTATTCTATTTTCCTATAAAATCAATGAATATTAATACAAGAGATAGTTAAACTTTACTTAGATTGACAACAGTTCTCTTTTTCTCTTGTATGATTATTGGTAACTTGTATCGAATATTCGTGATAAGGAATAAACATGAAATGCCATCGCTTAAATGAAGTTATTGAGCTTCTGCATCCAGTATGGAAGGACAACTCAGATTTAAATTTAGTGCAATTATTGCAGAAACTGGCTGATGAGGCGGGTTTTACCGGCAGTTTATCTGAACTGACTGATGACGTATTAATTTATCATCTGAAAATGCGTGACGCCGATAGTAATGCGGTGATCCCGGGAATTCAAAAAGATTATGAAGATGATTTTAAAACCGCACTTTTACGCGCGCGTGGCATTATAAAAGACTAAATAAACATGGATGCAATTGAACAATCGAGTTTCCATTTTGGTGGGATCTCTCCTGATATGATCCTCGATGCCCTGATGGAAGCGGGGATCTATCCAGAGTCAGGCTTAACAGAGTTAAATAGTTACGAAAATCGGGTTTATCAGTTTCAGGATGAGAATCGCCAACGCTATGTGGTGAAGTTTTATCGTCCTGAACGTTGGAACCGTTCCCAAATCCAAGAAGAGCATGACTTTACTCTTGAGTTGAAAGAGGAAGGTTTAACCGTTGCTGCGCCATTAGAGTTTGCTGGGCAAACGGTACTTGAGTTTGGTGGATTTATGTTTGCAGTCTTTCCTAGCATTGGTGGGCGCCAATATGAAACAGACAACCTATTTCAGCTTGAAGGTGTCGGCCATCTATTGGGGCGAGTACACCAAATAGGTAAGCAGAGAAACTTTGCATTTCGTCCGACTATCGGTGTTGATGAGTATCTCGACCAGCCGAGAAAGATTCTGGCAGCAAGCCCATTAATCAAAGAGCGTGATAAAGAAAAATTTTTAAGCTCATTAGATGGTTTGATTGCGCAGGTTAAATCCCATTGGCCAGTAGAACAGTCATTCATTCGCCTACAGGGGGATTGCCATCCCGGTAATATTTTGTGGCGTGATGAAGCGTGGTTGGTTGATTTTGATGATGCACGCAATGGCCCTGCAATACAGGATTTATGGATGTTGCTGAATGGTCCTCGCCAAGAGCAAATTATCCAGCTCGATACTTTATTAGAATCGTATAACGAATTTTGTGATTTTGATGTACGTGAGTTGAAGCTGATTGAACCGCTACGAGCAATGCGAATGGTGCATTATTTGGGATGGATTACTCGCCGCTGGCAAGATCCTGCTTTTCCTAAAGCATTTCCGTGGCTACAAACAGCCGATTTTTGGCAACAGCAACACATTGAGTTTGCCGAGCAAACCAAACGGTTGCAGGATGCCCCTTTGCAGTTGAACCCGCAATATTAATATTTAAGACTTTGTTTTTGGAGAAAGTTGTCTATGAAAAGAATCATGTTGGCTTTAATGGGTATCGCCATGTCTTTTGGTGCAGCGGCAGCAAATTACACGGAAGGTAAAGAGTACACAGATGTAAAACCACCGGTACAAAACTTGCCACAGGTTGTGGAGTTTTTCTCTTTCTACTGCCCACACTGCTATCAGTTTGAAAGTGTGTATAAAGTGCCACAAACGGTAGAGAAAAACTTACCAGAAGGTGTAACGCAAGCACGTTATCACGTTGATTTTTTAGGGCCTTTAGGTGCTGATCTGACCCAAGCATGGGCGGTGGCAATGGTGCTAAAAATTGAAGATAAAGTGACGCCAATCTTGTTTGAAGGTATCCAGAAAAACCAATCAATCAATAGTGCCGCGGATATCCGTAATGCCTTTATCAAAGCTGGTGTTTCTGGTGAAGAATATGATGCAGCACTGAATAGCTTCGTCGTAAAATCGCTGGTAGCGAAACAACAAAATGCAGCGCAAGACTTAAAACTGCGTGGTGTTCCAGCTCTGTTTGTTGATGGAAAATACCAAATTCGTAACAACGGTATTTCAGTCGATAATCCAGAAGATTATGCTAAAGAATACTCAAAAGTTGTGAACTTTTTAGTCAATAAAAAGTAGTGACCTAAGATAGCGGCACCTTGCCGCTATCTTTTTATTTACTGACTGTCCGTTATCAATATCCACAATTTGACCAGATCCCATTCTTTGCGATAAATCAATATCATATTCGCTAACTTATTGATTTTATTTTCTAGTTTTCTTATTGCAATTTTATTACTTGTTGAATCTGTTAGACAACCTAAAATTACCCACAAAGTTATCCACAGGATGTTCAGGTGGGTAACAGGTGGCAGATGAGTAGGAAATTGAATCTCAAGGTGTATCTAAAGCCACATTGTGGCATCCTATCTCCCATTCATTCCCGATAAACAAGATGATGACAGACTATGGCTCAAATTGCTGAAAATCCCCTTATTTTGGTAGATGGTTCTTCTTACCTTTACCGCGCTTATCATGCATTTCCTCCATTAACTAACAGTGCTGGCGAACCAACCGGTGCAATGTATGGTGTGCTTAATATGCTGCGTAGTTTAATCATGCAATATAGCCCAAGCCATGTCGCTGTTGTCTTTGATGCTAAAGGGAAAACATTCCGCGACGAGCTATTTGAAAGTTATAAGTCACACCGTCCGCCAATGCCTGACGACCTACGTGCACAAATTGCACCGTTACATGAAATGGTTGAAGCGATGGGATTACCCCTGCTGGTGGTACCTGGGGTTGAAGCTGATGATGTGATTGGAACGCTGGCACGCGAAGCGAGCAGTAAAGGGATGCCTGTGTTGATCAGTACAGGGGATAAGGATATGGCACAGCTCGTTGAGCCAAATATCACCCTGATCAACACCATGACCAATACCATTTTAGGTCCTGAAGAAGTTGAAGCAAAATACGGGGTTCCACCTAGCTTGATTATCGATTTCTTGGCGCTTATGGGGGATTCTTCAGACAACATTCCTGGTGTACCCGGTGTTGGTGAAAAGACTGCATTAGCGTTATTACAAGGGATTGGTAGCTTAGAAGCTATTTATAATGATTTAGAAGCGATCGCCCCATTAGGCTTTAGAGGCTCAAAAACCCTTGCACCAAAAATGGCTGAAAACCGCGAATTAGCGTTCTTATCGTACCAATTGGCGACAATTAAAACGGATGTTGAGTTAGAAAAGCCGTGTGAAGAATTAAAAGTGGCTGAACTTGATGCAGATAAACTCCATCAGCTTTTTAGTCGCTATGAATTTAAACGCTGGTTAGTCGATGTTGAAAATGGCAGCTGGATGGATGCTAAAGGCGTAAAACCGAGCAAAGCAGCTGAAAGTTATCGCGCCCCAGAAAATAAGCCCGCCGCAAAATCTAAACCGACTGCACCGACTTTAAGTGCCGAAAACTACCAAACTATTTTAGACAAAGCGGAGTTAGCACTGTGGGTGAAAAAGCTCAGTGAAGCTTCTCTGTTTGCGTTTGATACAGAAACCGATAGTTTAGATACCCAAGAAGCTCGCTTGGTGGGGATGTCATTCGCGATTGAAGCGGGGCATGCCGCTTATTTACCTATCGGTCATGATTATCTGGATGCGCCTGTTCAACTATCACTTGATGATGTTATCGCTGTGATGAAGCCAATTCTTGAGAACGAAAAGATTGGCAAAATTGGACAAAATCTTAAATACGATGCAGAAGTACTGGAAAATTACGGTATTGAACTGAAAGGCATTGCATTCGATACCATGCTGGAATCCTATGTGTTGAATAGTGTGGCGGGCATGGGACGTCATGATATGGATAGCCTAGCGGATCGTCATCTCAACCATAAAACAGTGAGTTTTGAGGAAATCGCAGGCAAAGGTAAAAAACAGCTGACATTCAACCAAATTCCATTAGAGCAAGCGGCTAATTACGCAGCTGAAGACGCAGATGTCACTTTATTACTGCACCAAGCGCTATTCCCTCAGCTTGAAGAAGAACCGAAATTAGCCCACGTATTCAAAAATATAGAAATGCCATTAGTGCCAGTATTGGTGCGAATGGAACGTAAAGGCGTCCTGATTGATGCACCAACGTTGGCGGCACAATCTAAGATCATTACGGCGCGTCTGGCTGAGCTGGAAAAACAGGCGTTTGAACTAGCGGGTGAAGAGTTTAATCTGGCATCCCCGAAACAGCTGCAAACTATTTTGTTTGAAAAGCTTCAATTGCCTGTTATCAAGAAAACACCAAGTGGTGCAGCTTCAACGAATGAAGAAGTGCTTGAAGAGCTGGCTCTCAATCATGAATTACCAAAGTTACTGTTGGAACATCGTAGTTTAGCCAAACTGAAATCTACTTATACTGATAAGTTACCGTTGATGATCAACCCAAAAACGGGGCGTGTGCATACTTCGTATCACCAAGCGGTCACTGCAACAGGTCGTTTATCTTCTCGTGATCCTAATCTGCAAAATATTCCAGTGCGTACGGAAGAAGGTCGCCGTATTCGCCAAGCCTTTATTGCTCGCAAGGGCTACAAAGTGATGGCAGCGGACTATTCACAGATTGAACTGCGTATTATGGCGCATCTTTCCCAAGATAAAGGCTTATTAACCGCCTTTGCAGAAGGGAAAGATATCCACAAAGCGACAGCGGCAGAAGTGTTTGGTGTACCGTTAGACCAAGTGACCAGCGACCAACGTCGTAGTGCAAAAGCGATTAACTTTGGTTTGATCTACGGAATGAGCGCATTCGGTTTAGCGCGTCAATTGGGGATCCCGCGTGGAGAAGCCCAGCGCTATATGGATCTCTATTTTGAACGCTACCCGGGTGTTCTGCGTTATATGGAAAATACCCGTTTGCAGGCATCAGAACAGGGGTATGTTGAGACCTTAGAAGGTCGACGACTCTATCTGGCAGATATCAAATCAAGTAACGGTATGCGTCGTAAAGCGGCTGAACGCGAAGCCATCAACGCACCAATGCAAGGGACAGCGGCAGATATCATCAAAAAAGCGATGATTGCAGTGGATCACTGGCTACAAACAGAAAAACCAGAAGCAGACATGCTAATGCAAGTGCACGATGAATTGGTGTTTGAAGTGAAAGAATCCGAACTAGAGAAGGTGCAGGCGAAAGTGCAAGAGTTGATGGAGCAGAGCATGAAGTTGGATGTTCCTCTAAAGGTGGAAGTTGGTGTTGGCTTTAACTGGGATGAAGCCCATTAATCCGCAATACTCGTCATATTTCACGCTGTGGCTGTGTTGGTTTCACATAGCCACTTGGGTCACATACTTGTGTATGCTCCCCAAGCTGTCTTTGTTCACGGCCTTGCCACACATGAACTATTTAGAATATTGATTAGGTAAACAGCTTTAGAAGCAAAAACGAAAAATTAAGAGCTAAGCGAAGCAGAAAGATAATGTTAAGGCATCCCAAAGGTTGGCGACAATTTTTGGGGTGCTTTTTTTATGTTTGGCGTATTTTTTTAGTGGTATTTACGCAAAATTTGGCGGCGTTTTGTTCCCTTTAAATTGCAGATAATTCATGGTTAATACACTGAATTTTAAAAATATCGGCTAGATTTGGGGGGATATGTTTATGCGATGCAGATCTCATAAATATGTAGTAAAAGTACATTTTTATGATTTTAACGGACGATTATGCGAGCTGAATCGTAGTAAGCTTTGAAAAAAAACTACAAAAAGTCTTTTTTTCGAGCGAAAAATAAAGTACATTATCAGGCGTAGGGTACAGAGGTAAGATGTTCTATCTTTCAGACCTTTTACTTCACGTAATCGGATTTAGCTGAATATTAGCTGCTCCAGTCAAAGTTTTTGACTGGAGCATTTTTTTTGCCTAAATTTTAGTGAATTTATTACAATGAGCCGTTGTACGCCAACATCGACGTACAAGATATAGGTAGGTTATTCCGCGGCAGTGCTGTACCAATTGTCTAATTTGATACGTAGCTTATCGATACCAATCTTTTTCGGCGCAGAGAAATATTCAACTTCAATATCACCGTTTAGCGGAGCCAATGCTTGGCGAACGTCCATCAACTGTTTCTTTCTGGCACCGGAAGCGAGCTTATCAGCCTTAGTGAGCAGCACGAGGACTGGAATGCTCATTGCAACAGACCATTCGACCATTTGCATATCAAGATCTTTCAGTGGATGACGAATATCCATCAATACCACTAATCCTTTGATACATTCCCTTTTTTGCAGATATTCACCGAGAGCTTGCTGCCATTTGCGCTTCATCTCTTCGGGAACTTCGGCATAACCGTAGCCTGGAAGGTCAACTAGGCGGATGCCTTCTTCAACTTCAAATAAGTTGATGAGCTGGGTTCTTCCTGGTGTTTTACTTGTACGCGCTAAGCTCTTTTGCTGCGTTAGTGCATTTAGTGCGCTTGATTTGCCGGCATTTGAACGGCCAGCAAAAGCAACCTCAATTCCAGTATCTTTCGGTAGATGACGGATATCGGGTGCACTGATGACAAATTTTGTCATGTGGTAGTTATGGTTTTTAATTGCCATTGGTGGTTCTCCCTGAGTAGCCTCAAAAGGCTGGGGGGATTATAGCGATTGAATAGCGGACAAACAACAAACTACGTCTATTTGAGGTGATATCTATTTTAGAACAACATTATTGGAGCTATTTTTTAGCAAAATGACACTATAATTAGGTATCTCTAGCGAAATGAAATGATTTGGCGTAAATAAAGGTAAATCTTTAGCAATCCACTGCGCTTCGCTCTAGAATTGGAACATTAATATGTTATTTGGTATTAACAAAAGGGACCTTGAATGTTGAAACGAATTTTTGTGCCATTATTGGCTATCTGTGCAATGAGCACGACCTCCCTCGCATTAGCGGCTGGTGAAACTTACGTTAAATTAGTGACTTCGGCTGGTGATATTGAATTAGAGCTAAATAGTAAAAAAGCACCCGTTAGTACCGAAAACTTTGTTCAATATGTTAATGAAGGTTATTACAATGGCACGACATTTCATCGTGTTATTCCGGGCTTTATGATCCAAGGCGGCGGTTTTAATAAAGAACTACAGCAAAAACAAACGCGCGCACCAATTAAAAATGAAGCTGATAATGGATTACGTAATTTGCGTGGAACCATTTCAATGGCTCGCAGCGCAAATAAAGATAGCGCAACCAGTCAATTTTTTATTAACGTCGCAGATAATGCATTCTTAGACCATGGCCAACGTGACTTTGGATATGCCGTATTTGGTAAAGTGGTAAAAGGAATGGACGTTGCAGATAAGATCTCGAAGGTGAAAACGGAGAACGTAGGCCCTTATCAAAATGTGCCTGTAGAACCTATCACAATTATTTCTGCGGAAGTGATTAAAAAACCTTAACTTTTGTTAGCGGGTGGGTAAGTTATTCAATATTGCCCACCTTATGTTTAATTTCTCTCCTCTGTATTTTCTTCAGTATTTATTCTCAATTCGCGATATAACTTACTAATATTCTTATTTTATTGTATTTAAAACAATTTTTTATACGCATTAATGTTGTTATGAGAATGTGAATATAATCCCATGATTTTTATATGGATTTTTCTAAATGAAAAGGGATTACTTGATTTAAATAGGCTATTTTCCTGACTAGGCTGTGCTATGATAGCCGCCCCTCATAAAAATGTATGGTTTTTGGGTGGTGTTCTGATTGCCAACCTCCATAAATTATGTATGAGAAATAATTTATAATGATAAAAATCAGTCGGATAGGCTACTATGCTTTTACTTATTGATAATTACGATTCATTTACTTACAACCTCTACCAATACTTTTGTGAACTCGGTGCGGAAGTGGTTGTGAAACGAAATGACGAAATTACCCTCGAAGAGATTGAACAACTGGCTCCTACACACTTGGTGATCTCACCAGGTCCTTGCACACCAGATGAAGCCGGAATTTCTCTTGAAGCGATAAAATATTTTGCTGGGAAGTTACCTATTCTAGGTATTTGCTTGGGACATCAAGCGATTGGACAAGCTTTTGGTGCGTCAGTGGTGAAAGCCCGTGAAGTGATGCACGGCAAAACGTCTTCAATTCACCATAATCACCAAGGGGTATTTAAGGGGCTTAATCGGCCACTGACGGTCACCCGCTATCATTCGTTAGTGATTGCTGCGGAAACTCTCCCTGCTTCCTTTGATGTCTCTGCATGGTCACTAAATAATGGTGATATTGACGAGATTATGGGAATTCGCCATAAAACCCTGCCTATTGAAGGCGTCCAATTCCATCCAGAAAGTATTTTGAGCGAGCAGGGGCATGAGCTACTGAATAATTTTCTCAAGTATTAATCTCTGGATTTAGCACTCTTTCAATTTAATTATGCATATTTGCCCCTTTGCTATTGCTCTTTTTTGATTTTTTATTCATATTTGATGCTTATATTTTCACTTAGGCATTAAGTAAAGAGCAGGTGAGGGGTATGACACAACATCAAGCGGTAAATCGGCAGACATTTGACCAAGTCATGTTGCCTATTTATTCTCCAGCAGAGTTTATTCCAGTTAAAGGTCAAGGTAGCCGTGTTTGGGATCAACAGGGCAAAGAATACATTGATTTTGCTGGTGGTATTGCCGTATTAGCATTGGGTCATTGTCACCCAAGTCTTGTTGCAGCGGTGCGTAAGCAAAGTGAAAAACTTTGGCATGTGAGCAATATTTTTACCAATGAAGAAGCACTCACACTGGCACAGAAGCTGATCAATGCAACGTTTGCCGATCGTGTTTTCTTTGTTAACTCAGGCGCGGAAGCGAACGAAGCGGCTTTTAAACTTGCTCGTCATTACGCCATTACCAAACATAGCCCGTATAAAACCAAAATTATTGCATTTAAGCAGGCTTTTCACGGACGTACATTTTTTACTGTCTCTGTGGGTGGTCAAGCCAAATATGCTGATGGTTTTGGTCCAAAACCTGCCGATATTATCCATGTTCCTTTTAATGATCTTGATGCGGTCAAAGCTGTCATTGATGAAAATACCTGCGCTGTGGTATTAGAACCTGTGCAAGGGGAAGGTGGTGTGACGGCTGCAACACCAGAATTTATGCAAGGTTTACGTCAACTGTGTGATGAAAATAAAGCATTGCTGGTATTTGATGAAGTCCAAAGTGGTATGGGGCGCACTGGCAAGCTATTCTCCTATATGCATTATGGTATTGCGCCGGATGTATTAACGACGGCAAAAGCACTCGGTGGTGGCTTCCCTATCAGTGCCATGATAACGACCAATGAGATTGCTCAAGCGATGGAAGTTGGGTCTCATGGTACGACGTATGGCGGTAATCCATTAGCGTGTGCGGTAGGAAATGCTGCATTTGATATCATCAATACCGATGAAGTGTTAGATGGCGTTGCAAAACGTCGCGAATTATTTGTTTCTCATTTGAATAAGCTCAATGATAAATATGGAATTTTTGCTGAAATTAGAGGCATGGGTCTATTAATTGGTGCGGAATTAGATGGGAAATTGCTCAACCGTGCGAAAGATATTTTGCAAGCTAGTGCGGATGAAGGCTTGATGATGTTAAGCGCTGGTTCCAACGTATTGCGTTTTACGCCATCTTTGATTATTTCTGAAGAAGAAATAAACAGTGGAATGGAAAAATTAGCGACAGCGATTGAAACATTATTAGCGAAGTGATCAGATAAACACTCAAAGAGGTAAAGCCTCTTTGAGTGTCAGTATTATTTTCGGGCTAGAATTCTATCTTTTATCATATCCATTTTTTGTTTTTTTACGCTAATATCCTCTCTCAAGCTATCTATTTTCTTTGAATTTCTTTCCATTTCTTGATGAATTTTCATTAGGAATGAGTCTTGAGCTCGTATGTTATCTGGCGTTCTTATTCTGTGTTTTTGTAATCGAGTATTGGAGTTGTTTTGTTCTTGGACAGATTTAAATGCATTGTGTAATTTTGTACTTTTACTGGGTGTGCGTTCAATCTTTATATTTTGATGATTTTGGGTATGTTCCGTTGATTTTATTGTTTTCCCTGATGTGTAAAGCTCAATTTTTTTCCCGTTAATTTTTTTTGTTCTGATTGTGTTGAAATCGGATTTGGAATTTTTCAACATCATGTCTTTATCATGAGTTTTATGATTAGAATATTGATTATCTACTGGATTTGTATTTTTTATTTGTCGTGGAATTTTACTTCCTTTAATTCTTTTTATTTCTTTAGGTAATTGAAAATTAATTATAATATTGAGTTTTTCAGCGTCACTAAGTTCAGGCTTTGTATAAAATACGGTAGGAGGAAATTCTGTGTTTTTAAGATTGAGCAGTGTGTGGTCAAGATCTGCTTTATCTAATGTTACTCTCACTCGCTCATCTAATGTAGCGATATGTTGTGAATTTTTAGTCGTTTTTTCTAATAAATTTTTACATCTATCAATGAGTACAGTAATTTTTTGAGGGGTATTATCTTTAGCGGTTTTTTTTACGTTTTTTTCATTCTTAACATAGGTATTTTCGAAGAGATGATCACTCTTCCCAAGCAACCGTTGTAAAGCCTCAATTTTTATATTGGTCTCTCTAATTACCGGGTGTAAGTTTTGATAAGTATTTTCTTTATTACAATCCCTCAGTTTTAGCTTGGTTGTTTTAATCGCTTCATCCCACATATTTTGGAATTTTTTATTTTCATTTAATGACTTCGTTCTATTATGAAAATCGATAACAGGAAATATTTTTGGAGATGAATTTGTTTCAATAACCTTATTCAGAAATAGATACTTTTTTTCAGATTGTAGAAATGTCGATGGGGTACTATTTCTAACATTCGGTGAATTTATGATTGTGCCTATCATGATTGCTTCTCCTAATTATTTATCTATTTCAATGCTATAGGAGTTTTAGATAGAATTGATATAAAAAATCGATTCCATTAAATAATTAGCTAATTGATAAAAAAAAGCCTAACAAATACGCGTTAGGCTAAAGGGGTGGCATATCGATTGTAGGATTGAGACGTGGCGAATAAATAAAATTAATTAGATAAGTTTTTAAAAAATGCAAAACTCTTATTAAAACCAATAAAATGCGTATCAATATTTTTGTTAAACGGAGTACCAAAAATAACTTTTGCTTTAGGTGTAAATGAGTGTTGTGTGGGTTGATTATTAGGAACTAAGCTTCCAATTTTGAGTGAAGATATAAAATGAGGTACACGAGTTTCTTTAGCTTGAGTAGTTGATTCTTTTACTAAAATTGGAAATTTTTTTGGGGTCGAATTCGCTGATTGTAAGCGTTCAAAGAATGCCTGACGCTGTAAAAAAGTTTGGTTATTACCGCTCTTAGTTGTACCGGCATGGTAGATGTAGTTTGATGGTGTTAAATTATTAATCTGTTTCATAAATAAAATCCTAAATGATTGCTGGCTAATTATTCAGTATTTTATATATAAGGATTGTTAGACTAATATCAAAAAGCGCTGCTATTTTGAACAGAAAGTATATGATGGGCAATATTAGGAATGAAAAACAGCCATATATGAGATATATACAGCTGTTTATATAAAGCCCAGTAAATATTACTGGACCAAAATAAAAATTATCGAGTACCGTAAACGACGATCGTTTTACCATGTGCAGAGATCAAATTTTGATCTTCTAACATTTTTAAAATACGACCTACAGTTTCGCGTGAACACCCAACGATTTGACCAATTTCTTGACGAGTAATTTTGATCTGCATACCGTCTGGGTGAGTCATTGCATCAGGTTGTTTTGCTAAATTTAATAAGGTTTGAGCGATACGACCAGTCACATCAAGGAATGCCAAGTTACCGACTTTTTCTGATGTAGTTTGTAAGCGGCTTGCCATCTGCGCAGAAAGGCGCATCAGAATATCTGGATTAACCTGAATTAGCTGACGGAATTTCTTATAAGAAATTTCAGCGACTTCACAAGCAACTTTAGCTCGAACCCACGCAGTACGTTCTTGCCCTTCTTCAAATAACCCAAGTTCACCAATGAAGTCTCCCTGATTTAAGTAAGAGAGAATCATTTCTTTGCCTTCTTCATCTTTGATTAAAACAGCCACTGAACCTTTAACGATATAGTAAAGGGTTTCTGCTTTTTCACCCTGATGGATTAGAGTGCTCTTGGATGGATACTTATGAATATGGCAGTGTGACAAAAACCATTCAAGAGTAGGGTCTGTTTGTGGCTTGCCGAGAACCATTAGCGTTATCCTCTGTATGTTATTGCAACCCTTCAGAAAATTAAGGTGAAAGGCTGACTTTAAAATTTCTAGCTTGGCATACTAAGTTGCGTTAGTTACCCATAATTAATGCTCGTTATAGGTCAAAAGCAAGTTAATATCAATTGTATAATATAATCAATTGAATCGTTGAGTTTTGATCTTAATCCTATCAACTAAGCATTGTTTGTATCATATCCAATACAGAAAGTCTTCCCTGTATCGCTTCAGCCTAATAATGCTGATATAACATTATTCAGATATATGGAACAATGTAGCCTTTAATAACGACATTTTTCAAGGGGAACAAAAATGGAAGCACGCGTAAAGTGGGTTGAAGGGCTCTCTTTCTTAGGTGAATCAGCATCTGGGCATCAAATCATGATGGATGGTAATGCTGGAGATAAAGCACCTAGCCCAATGGAAATGGTCTTGATGGCAGCAGGTGGATGTAGCGCGATAGACGTGGTGTCTATTTTACAAAAAGGTCGCTACGATATTACCGACTGTGAAGTTAAACTCACATCCCAACGCCGTGATGAAGCCCCTCGTTATTTCACGCACATCAATTTGCACTTTATTGTTGTCGGTCGTGAATTAACCGAAAAAGTGGTTGAGCGAGCCGTACAACTTTCGGCTGAAAAATATTGCTCAGTCGCGATTATGTTAGAAAAAACAGTAAAAGTAACCCATAGCTTCGAAATTAAAAATATCTAATTACTTTTATGTTATTAGATACTTATCTTCAAAGAAGGTAAGTATCTATGTAAGTATTCATTTAATTTGATATGGCTTTATTCACTTCGCTGCTTAATTAGCTTTTCAACTAATGGCATCATAATGAGCTCCATTGCGAGCCCTAATTTTCCCCCAGGTACCACAATGGTATTCATCGCCGAGATAAATGAACCGTTAACCATCGAAAGCAAATAAGGAAAATCAATCTGTTCTAACCCTCTAAAGCGGATCACAATGAAACTTTCATCCTGTGATGGGATAGCTTTAGCGGAGAATGGGTTCGACGTATCGACGGTTGGAACGCGTTGGAAATTAATATGTGTGCGCGAAAATTGCGGAGTAATATAGTTAATATAATCACCCATAGAGCGCACTACGGAATCCATCACCGCTTCTCGGGAATGTCCTCTTTCCGTCGTATCGCGGATCATTTTTTGAATCCACTCTAAATTGACAATCGGGACAACACCGACCAGTAAATCTACATGTTTGGCAACATCATGCTCAGGTGTCACGACACCGCCATGTAAACCCTCATAAAATAATACATCGGATTTTTCTGGCAGAGACTCCCAAGGCGTAAAGGTTCCCGGTTGGAGACCATAAGGTACGGCTTCATCATAGGTATGCAGATATTTTCGAGATTGCCCCTGACCTGTTTTAGCGTAATCAATCAACGTTTGTTCTAGCAGAGCAAAATCATTCGCTTCGGAACCAAAATAACTAATATGGCGACCTTGTTCACGGGCTTTACGGATTGCCATATCCATTTCTGGGCGGGTATAACGATGAAAACTATCCCCTTCAAGGGTTGCAGGGCGAATATTTAGTTGGTGGAATATTTTACGAAAAGCTTGGCTAGTAGAGGTCGTTCCTGCGCCACTCGATCCGGTGACGGCAATGATAGGGTGTTTCTTCGACATAGTGGACTCCCTGTTTTACGCTCATGACCACTATTTCAATAAACAGCGAATGAAGCGGGATTACGGGCGAAACTGGTTATTAGGCATAAAATTTACGGATTCATGTAGCTCAGACCAGACTAGCACAATTTCCCCAGAAACTAACTGCCGTTTCACATCATTCACTTTGTCTTGTAAGCTTTTTTCATGAGTACCATAGTCGGTGCCTTCACGTAATACATAGCTTTCAATCAGATTTTCGAGGGTTTCAGGTGCTAAGTCTTTCCACGGAATAATCATGATTTGTTCTCATTTAAATAAGCCGTTAGCCATAATGGGATACGCGTTTCTAACCACATTTGAGGTTTACGGAAACTGCCTCCCACAAAACCAACGTGACCTCCATGTTCAGTCATTTGGTACTCAATATTGTGAGGCAATTGGCTGAGGTCAGGAACGACTTCAGGGGCCATAAAAGGGTCATCTTTGGCATGAATAATCAGCGTAGGCTTGGTGATATGTGACAGTTTTGGTAATGCACTGCATTTTTGATAATAGTCTGCCGCATCGTCAAACCCATGAATACGAGCCGTAATGACATCATCAAATTCTCGAATTCGTTTCAGTTGCTTTAGTTGCAAGAGATTCAGAGGAAGTGATCCTGGATAGCGAACTAATTTACGGCTTGCATTACGTTTTAAGCCATTAAGGAGATAGCGTTGGTACAACTGGGAAACCCCAGTTTCCATTTTCAGGGAGCAGGCTTCTAGCATTAAAGGTGCAGAGACAACGACACCCGCGTCCAAATCTGCGTTTTCACCTTGTTCTGCCAGATAGCATGCCAGCATATTACCACCAAGAGAATAGCCTACTGCGGCGGTTGGTACATCTCCCCATGTCTGCTTCAGCCAATGTAAAAAATAGCCTGCATCACTGGTTTCACCAGAGTGATAGATTCGTTTTTGGCGATTAGGCTCACCGCTGCAACCTCTAAAATGCATGATCACGCCGAGCCAACCCTGTTTTTGGGCACTCTCTAGCATCCCGTGAGCGTAGGGGCTTTTAAAATTTCCTTCCAATCCATGAAAAATAACTAAACGCGGCTTGGTGCTCGCGTGTTCAGGTTTTTCACTCCAAGCAAGATCAATAAAATCACCGTCGGGTAATTCTAATCTTTGCCATGTCGGGATTATTCTTGGGGTACGCCTAAATATCCTTGGCAGTAAGGTTTGGAGATGTGGGTTTTTAGCCCAGCTCATTGGACGGAAATTATCTGACATAGCCTTATATTTTATTTATTGGGGACTCTTGTGAGTCACATAACATACTGTTATTTTTTTGTGATGCAAGTAAACATATTTAGGTTGAGGTTTAAATTATAAATGACTCTGGGGCTAATTTTTTCACTATTTACGTTTTTATTCATTGCCGCCGTCACTCCAGGGCCTAACAATATGTTATTGACCTCATGTGCAGCTAACTATGGATTTCGTCGTAGCATAGGATTATTACTAGGAATAATGCTTGGTATGCAGTCTATTCTTTATCTGTCTGCATTCGGCATTGCGGCATTACTATTATTGTATCCAGCAATTCATATTGTACTGAAAGCTATCGGTAGCCTCTATTTATTATGGTTGGCATGGAAAACTACCATGGCAAATTATGAACCTTTAAAAACAGATAGCAAAGCACCAAAGAGTATCAATTGGTTTCAGGGGGGGTTATTACAGTTCTTGAATCCAAAAGCTTGGATGATGGGATTAGGGGCTGTAGGGAGCTTTAGCTTACCGGGAGAGCTATTTTCACAATCGATTATTGTGATGAGCATTGCTTTTGTGATTGTGAATTTTACAGCAGGTTTAATTTGGATGGGATTCGGCTCTTTGATCGGTTCATTCTTACGTAGCCGCCGTGCATGGTTTATTTTTAATCTCGTAATGGGCTTACTGACAGCCGCTTGTGTCCCCCTAATTTGGTTGGAATAAGCATTCAACGAATAAAAAAGAAAAAGGCACTGATAAAGTGCCTTTTTACTCAAAAATTAAATCTATTAATCCAAATCTACATTTTTACTACCAAACAGGTATGTAAAGATAAATCCGCAAAGATAAGCGACCAAGACTCCGCCTACATATACCGCCATTGCGGGTAATACGCCTTGGGCTGATGTCATTAATGGAATAGCAATTAATCCGGAAGGACCGAAAACGGTGTTCAAACCAACGGGTAATCCCATCCAAGCTACGGTACCGACAAAGAACCCACCGGCTGCACCACCGAGACATGCGGTTACAAATGGTTTTACTCTAGGTAATGTAACGCCATAAATCAGTGGCTCACCGATACCTAAGAAGCCCGGGAACAATGCTCCGCCAATCTGACTACGAGTCACAGATCCTTTTTTTGCTTTTACATACAGAGCCAAAGCCGCTCCAACTTGGCCTGCTCCCGCCATGGCAAGAATTGGGAATAATGAGTTAAAGCCTTGGGCTTCAACCAATGCCACGTACACAGGAATAAATCCTTGGTGTACCCCAAACATCACTGCGATTAAGAATAGACCGGCTAATATAGCTGTACCAATAGGATTTCCATTTAAATGCATGAATAGCCATGACATCCCATCAAATAACCAGACACCTATTGGCATGATGAAGATAAAGGTTGCGGCGCCCACGATAAGCAGTGTGATAGTTGAGGTTAAAATAATATCTAGGCTAGCCGGGATGACTTTACGTACTTGCTTTTCAACCCACGCCCCAAAGATACAGGCGATTAATATACCGATAATATTTCCGCGTGGATCAATGTACCAGCCAAAGAAATCCGTCATTCCGGAATAAAAGCCTTTGGTTGCAGCAGGATCGTAACCCAAAATAAATAGTGCAGCGATAATCGCTCCATTAACGCCACTTCCTCCAAATGCTTTTTGGGCGTTATAGCCGATTAATAATCCCATAAAGGTAAATAATCCTTTACCAAACACGCTCATATAAGCAATTAAACTTTTCAGTGAGTCAAGCTGGCTGGAATCTGCGGGGAATAAGTTTTGGTTAGCGGATAATAGTGCCAGCAGTGATGCAAGCCCCATCAGTAAACCCGCTCCGATAAAACCCGGGATTAGTGGTGTAAAGATGGTCGCGAATTTTGATAAAAAACGGTGAATGCCACTGGTTTGTTTCTTTTTCAACTGTTGTTTATTAGCGGAGGCGATATCCTTCAGATCCTGTGGTGCATTAGGTTGAATCTCATTTGCTTCGTCATTTTCTAGCATTTGTTTCATTAAATCAGCGGCAGCTTGCGCTTTCCCCGGTCCGAGAACAATTTGCAGTTGGTCATCACTTTCGAGGACGCCCAGCACACCTGCAATTTTTTTAATCGCCGCTTTATCTACATGTTGAACATCATTTAATGTAAGTCGTAAACGAGTCATACAGTTACCACACTGTTTGATGTTACGACCGCCACCCACCAGTTGCAGGATCTGCTGGATCATTTCATTATTTATTTTAGACATACTGTTTTTCTCATAAGTGTCCGTTGATTAGACAGACTTTGCGATGTTGAGGGCAGTGCGAATAAAGCCGTTATTGTTAGCGAGTAGTTGACGGGCTTCATCCGCATTTAAGCCTGATAAAATCATCAAAATTGCGGTCTTACAGTGTCTATCACATTGTTGCAATGCCAATTCTGCGGTGTTGCGATCACACTCAGTCGCTTCCATCACGATGCGAGTTTGGCGCTCAATTAATTTGGCGTTAGTCGCTTCAACATCGACCATTAAATTGCCAAAAACTTTACCGATACGGATCATGGCGCCCGTTGTAATCATATTGAGGATCAGTTTTTGGGCAGTACCCGCTTTCATTCGTGAGGAGCCCGTAACAACTTCAGGACCAACTACTGGCGTGATGGCGATATCAGCGGCTTGAGATACTGGGCTGTCAGGATTACAGCTAATGGATGCCGTGGTTGCACCGACAGAATATGCATACTTCAGTGCACCAAGTACGTAAGGCGTTCGCCCACTTGCTGCTATACCAACGAGAATATCTTTTGAATTGAAATGAATATCTTTTAAATCTTGCTCGCCAAGATCTGGCTTGTCTTCGGCATTTTCTACCGCCCGAAAAATGGCTTGATGACCACCCGCAATTAAGCCAATCACTTGTTCATGTGGCGTTCCGTAAGTCGGTGGGCATTCACTGGCATCAAGGATCCCTAAACGACCAGATGTTCCGGCACCAGAATAAATTAAGCGACCACCATTAAGGAAAGCTTCGGCAACTTTATCAACTAATTGAGCTATTTGTGGTAAGGTTTTTTCCACCGCTACAGGCACTTTTTTATCTTCATCATTGATGACTTTCAGCATCTCAATAGTGGACAGTTGGTCAATATCCATGCTCGCAGTATTACGGCTTTCCGTTACCATCTTGCTTAAATCAATTGTCATAAAAATTGCTCCGAAATTTTATCATGGCAGTATGCTATGGAATTTTTTATTCCTACGATGTGATGAATGTCACGGCGTTATCTATTCTAGCTTGCCAATATATAGGAATAATTTTGTTAATTGTCCCTTTAATAATCTAATTTATTATTGAATTTAAAGGAATAATCTCTTGGCATGATATTTCTATTGTTGGAATAATTTATTTGTAAATGGTCAATAATTTACGGATATCTCTTTTCTGAGGGCGCTATGAATTTACTCGATACGATGACCTGTTTATTACCTCGGCTTGCTGAGAACCAACAGAAAATTGCACAATTTATCTTAGAGAATCCACAAAAAGTACTGAAATTGTCTTCTCAGCAGTTAGCGGAACAGCTTGGTATCAGCCAATCTGCCATTGTGAAATTTAGCCAAAAATTGGGTGTAAAGGGGTATCCTGCGCTGAAATTGGCATTGAGTGAAATCATTGGGCGTCAACAGCAGGAGCATGTTAGCCCACATATGGCGTTACATAATCGGATTGCTCAAACCGATAGCTTGATGGTGGTGGCGCAAAAATTAGCATTGGAAAAAAATAACTCAATTACAGAAACGACAAAACGTATTGATTTTAATCAGTTTGAAAAAATTGTTGAGATCCTTGATAGCGCCCAGCGTGTACAGATTGTTGGTATCGGCGGTTCAGGCTTAACGGCGAAAGATCTTAGCTATAAATTGCAAAAAATAGGCATTACGACGCTGGTGGAACCTGATCATCATGTGCAAATTGCGGCTGCACTTACGCTTACCCCCAAAGATGTTCAAATTGTAATTTCCTTTTCAGGGAAGCGAAAAGATATGCTAACGGCTGCTAACATTGGTCATAATAATGGTGCTTGCGTGATTGCGATTACGCGCTCTAAAGATTCCCCTTTGGCACAGTTATCTGATTACGTATTAGAAAGTATGGCGGAAGAGAATGAATGGCGCAGTTCTTCCATCTCTTCAAGGACGGCGCAAAATACCCTAACCGATTTATTGTTTATGGCGTTACTACAAAAACGTGAAGACAAAGCCAAGGCTCTGGTGATGAATGCAAAGGTCATGATCAATCAATTGGATGAGTAAAATTTTAATATAAATAATGATATGTTTAATTAAAAAATGCAGGTATTCATAATTTAAATAACGGTATTAGAATACATTTTTATTTTTTAAATTTGGTATTTTTGCTTTAATAAATGAAGTTAAATAATATTCAATTTAATTAAATTGATATTATTTGTTAATCCTTAAATTACAATTGATGTTGTGTGGTTATATTTTTCCGGTAAATATATTCTTCTCAAATGTTATCTTAATATCCATTGTGAGGAATATCATGAACGCGACGATAAAATGGCAACCAATGATGTCAACGGGATTTGGTGCGAAGATGTCTGCCAATGATTTTATGCAAGCAGACACAAATAACATTAAAAAATTATTAATGCGACAAGGTTTCTTAGTTATCAATAAACTAAAATTTGATGTGATTGCGTTTCGGGATATGTATACCCAGTTTGGTTCAATCGTTGAGAGAGTTGAACAACATACAGAAGCGGAGCCTGAATGCCGAGATGTGATGCAACTGGATGGTAAAAAAGACCGATTATTAACTGGCCGTAATCAGCTTCCTTTTCATGCGGATGGTGGCGTATTGTTATCACCAGTCGATCAGATATTTTTGTATGCTAACGAAATTAAAAATATGAAGTTTCATGGTGCAACAATCATTTGTGATCAAGTTTTAGCATTAAAAGAAGCGCCTCCTCATTTAATTAAAATACTCAAACATGAAACCTTCCAAGTCCGAGCATTGGATCGTGGTTGTAATATTGATATTTCAGTGGATGGGTGGTTCGATATGGAACAGGAAGGATGGTGCAATTATCCTGTTTTTACCGATTTGGGATGGATAGAGCAGATGCTGATTTATTTCCCTTTTAATGACGGTCAACAAGCTAATTGGGAATCACGTATTGTCGGATTTTCTAAAGAGGAAACGAAAAAATTCTTTGCTGAATTAGCCGAATTTATAAAACAGCCTCGTTATTCTTATAAACACTATTGGGAAAATGGTGATTTGCTTATTATGGATAACCGGCGAGTGCTCCATGAACGAGAAGAATTTGAGGATGATAAAATTATTCGCCATCTCTATCGTGGGCAAACAACAGATTCTTCATTATCTGAATAGATAATACATTCATTAACGCTCAATTTTGCAATAATGCTTAATCTGAGTTAAGAATAGAGTAATGATTTTTTTATTTACTATTTGAAAGGGTATTATTGATGAGAGCGCTCATTGTTTATACTGAGTTAACTGATGAAGATTCCGTGATTAGCCATGCAGTCGCTAGGCTTGCAAGTGAATTAAACGATGAGCATGTGGAAACGGTCATTATTCGTGATTTTGAAGATGGTTTGGCATATATTCGCTCAAACTCCAGTATTGATTGCCTGCTCTATGGACGGGATATGTCCGATAAAGAAGAGCAGGCACAAGCCCATCGGCTAATCACGCAATTGCATCGTCGCCAAGAGGATGTCCCCGTTTTCCTATTAAGCGATCGTGAAGAAGCCCTTGTTGCCTTTGATAGAAAAATGATGGAGCAAGTGGATGAATTTGCGTGGATCCTTGAAGACTCTGCTGACTTTATCGCAGGGCGAGTACTGGCTGCGATAATCCGTTACCGAGCTCAATTACTACCTCCTCTGATGAAAAGCTTGATTAAATACAGTGATGTGCATGAACATTCATGGGCTGCACCGGGACATCAAGGGGGCGTGGGTTTTACTAAGACGCCTGCGGGACGTATCTATCATGATTTCTTTGGTGAAAATCTGTTTCGTACTGACATCGGTATCGAACGAGTCGCAGTAGGTTCGCTTTTGGATCATACTGGCGCATTTGGTGAGTGCGAGAAAAATGCCGCACGTATTTTTGGTGCCGACCAGTCCTATTCTGTGGTGGTAGGAACCTCTGGCTCGAACCGAACCATTATGCAGGCGTGTATGACCGATGATGATGTGGTGGTGATTGACCGTAATTGCCATAAATCTATCGAGCAAGGATTGATTTTAACAGGGGCAAAACCTGTTTATATGGTCCCAAGTCGTAACCGTTATGGGATTATCGGCCCAATTTACCCAACTGAAATGTCTCCAGAGGCGATTCAAAGAAAAGTGGCAAGTAACCCATTAACAAAAGATAAAGTAGGCAAAAAACCTGCTTATAGCGTAGTGACCAACTGTACCTATGATGGGGTGTGCTACAACGCGCGTAAGGTTCAAGATTTACTGGATAAATCCCTCGATCGTATTCATTTTGATGAAGCTTGGTATGGCTACGCACGTTTTAACCCTATTTATCGTGACCATTTTGCGATGCGTGATGAGGAACGAAAAGCAGATGACCCCACTATCTTTGCTACTCACTCAACACATAAATTACTTAATGCTCTCTCCCAAGCCTCATTTATTCACATCAGAAATGGGCGTAATGCCATAGATTTTAATCGCTTTAATCAGGCTTATCATATGCATGCGACCACATCGCCGTTATATGCGATTTGTGCATCAAATGATATTGCTGCCGATATGATGGACGGTAACAGTGGTCGCTCTTTAACCGATGAAGTGATCCGCGAAGCCATCGACTTCCGCCAATCTTTGGGGTATCTGTATAAAGAATTCCAAAATGATGGCGAGTGGTTTTTCAAACCGTGGAATCAGGAGACAGTAAAAGACCCTGCAACAGGCGAAGTTTATCCCTTTGAATTTGCGCCGGTTCCTCTGCTGATGAAAGAACAGAGTTGCTGGGTGATGAATCCTGAAGATACATGGCATGGTTTCAAAAATATTCCTGCTGATTGGGCGATGCTAGATCCGATTAAAGTGAGTATTTTGGCTCCAGGCATGGGAGATGATGGTAAATTACAAGATTCTGGTGTTCCCGCTGCATTGGTGACGGCGTGGCTCAATCATTATGGTATCGTCCCAACAAGAACGACAGATTTTCAAATTATGTTCCTGTTTTCTATGGGAATTACCAAAGGTAAATGGGGAACGCTGGTGAATGCGTTACTCTCCTTTAAGCGCCATTACGACACCAATACGCAATTGAAAAAAGTGCTTCCGGAAGTGGTGGAGGTTGCTCCTGAGATTTATGGAGATATGGGGCTGCGTGATCTTGGGGATAAAATGTTTGCCTATTTACAGCGCAATAATCCGGGAAGCCAGTTGAACCAAGCCTACTCTGAATTACCGCAAGTGATGATGAGCCCACGAGATGCCTACCAAGAGATTGTCGCTAACCGCGTGGAAGCCGTTCCTCTCGATAAGTTAGCGGGACGTATCGCGGCTAACTCGATTATTCCTTACCCACCGGGTATTCCAATGTTGTTATCGGGTGAAAGTTTTGGGGAAACCCATAGTCCTCACATCGGTTATTTACGTAGTTTGCAGGCATGGGATAGCGAGTTCCCAGGTTTTGAACATGAAACCGAAGGCACAGAAAAAATTGATGGGAAATATCATGTGATGTGCGTGAAGGGTCAATAAATTTATATCGTTAGATAAATAATTTTAAGTAAAAATAGAGTCCCATATGGAAATATAGGGCTCTATTTTTTTGCGTACTTGATTTATATGTAGAATCTAATTTCTTATTTTTTTTGAAAACTCATTATCGATTAATTCAATAATCGGAATTTGCTGCTTATTAATAAACTGTTCCTTTTCAATAAATCCCAGCTGAATGCAATATTTAAACGCATATCCGCTAGCTAATAATTTCCAGTTAAATTTAAATTCTGGGTAAGTTTTCTTGGCAATTTTATAGATACTTGTTGTGCAGTTATTCCACATGGAATGATATCGTTCATCCGTATCTTTGAGCTCATTGACTTTATGCATATAGTTTAAAAATAATAACGTGACTAGCTCGTGATCTAGGTTTAAAGGATAGATATAAACCTGCTCATTACGCAAATTGACTCTTGTACCAATCAAATCTTGTTCATCCGCCACGACATAAATAATGTCATAGTGATAGAAAAATCCTTTCCAAACAGAAAATTCTTGATGTGATTTTCGCCGTGTTTCAATGGAGAAAGAAACATATTCTCCATTGGCAAAACCAAAACTAAGAAAAACATGGGCGATCACTTTTCCTGTCCAATGGGACTGTACTAAATCCACACTGCGCAAATCGGAAAGATTGTAGCTCTTTGTATTCCAAATATATTTATTTTCATCTAAAAACTGAAAGGACCTAAAATTGTGGATCGTTATTTCAGCGGTATCACTGTTAAGCTCCATATGAGGTTTATAGCGATATTCCGTTCTCCAATCATCTTTTGGATTCATAGACTGACCGTAAAGTTACATTTTTAATAGTACAGACATCGCTCGGGAATAATCTAAAACAATCCCTGGAGTCCATGTCATGATACTTGCATGTTTTCTTAGCTGGGACATAACCCATAATTCAGGGCTAAATAGCAGCTTCAGGAGGAGCATAAATCCGCCACGCTTCTCAGTAAAGTAACCCTCGGTGCTTTTTATTAATGCAAGAGAGACCACAGTTGAGCAATTTCGGTTAGTGAGATTGTAAGTGGTATCTTTGCGATATTCATTCCAAAATTCGTCTAACTTTTCTTTGCTTACACCGTCGATTGGGATTGTGAAATTAGAGGGTGGTGCGATTTTCATTTCGTCGTTATAACTGATTTGGAAAACGCCAGAATCGTTATTTTCTTCAGTCGATTTTAAAATTTTCAAGAATTGAGAGGTATCGCGTTCAATATCTTTTTCTGGGTAATGGCTAATATAAACCTCATCAAGTTCAAAGGCGACGTGGCCTGTACTGATCACCCCTAATGAATTGCGAGAGACAATGTAGCGTTGAATAAGTTTAAAAAAGAGTGGTAATTGCCCTGTGGTTGTCCAAACATGCAAAACCGCTTTTTCTCTATTTTTATTATTAGTCTCATTCTCTTCATTAGCCTCATTTTCATTTGATTTTAGGCTATCAATATCCGCTAACTGACTACTTGTGACGAAGTAATAAACAAAAAATGAATCAAGAGAATAAATTAAAATCAGAGTCCCAACATCCCAATATATTTGACGAGACGAGTAATCAAAGGACCATGGAATAAAATTCCACAGTCCTATCATGAATTCAAGAACGGAAACAGCGAACATCAGTTTCCAGCGTTTAAACTTAAGCACGACGCTGTTTGACATCTTCCAAACAGAGCTCACCATCAAATATAAGCCGGTAATAAAACCGGATAATACGGTTTCCCAAGCATGAATTTTAGAAAATAAAACGACATAGACCATAAACAGTAAAACAAGTCCGCGGCTGATCCTTAGCCCTCTAGCCGCTCCAGTACAATAGGCTGCACAAAAAAATGAGCGGATAGCTTCTAATAAGATAGGAATACAGAGGAGGATAATAAATTCATAGGGATCGGCGAAAAAAGGTAATAAAAAAAAGCAGATGCCAATTAAAGCACCAAATAATGTTATTGTGAGAATAGCCCAAAAATATCGCTTAGCCGTTTCTCTTCCGTAAAGCATTGTTATTATATAGATCATAGAATACCAGCCATGAAATAATATCAAAATAAGAATAGTTAAATTCTCACTTGGATGATTTTTAATGTGTGCAATTATGAATATTATAAAGGCTTTCTTTCGATGGAAAAAATAGCTTATTTAAGCGATTATTTTTTAGAACGTAATATTATGAATAATAAAGAATGTTTTAATATTCTTTGATTTTTTATTTAGTTAAAAATACTCATTTATTGCTATCGAATGAAATATCAGACCAGCAATTATAATTAAGTGCTGTTAAACATATGTAAATTGATGGAAATATAAGATTTTTATTACTAATTAATATTTCATATCTAGATATCCCATTTTTACTTGTGTAATTGGACTTAAATTAGGTGTGTCATATGTATAGACAATAAAAAGCCCTAGTTAATAACTAGGGCTACATCTATCGATTTAAAAGCTTAAGCCGCAGAGCTAACCCGCTTCAAACTCACTGGTCATCGTTTCTAATTGCTCTTGCAGGTCCATCCACTCCATTTCAACATCCTCAAGTGCGGATTTTTGTTCTGTCTGTTTTTTCAAACAGTCAGTTAACTCTGCTTTTTTGTCTTGTTCGTAAATTGCAGGATCGGATAACTTGGCTTCTAACTCATTCAAAGACGTCGAATATTTTTCCATCTTTTTTTCCAACTCCGTAATTTTTTTACGGATAGGTTGGGTCAGTTGACGGAATTCGGCATCGCGACGTTTTTGGTCTTTTCTATCTTGTGCCGTCACGGTTGATGCGCTGGCTGGTTTGTCTTTTTCTAGCAGATCGCGAGTCTGTTGTAACTCGAGTTTGTTTTGCTCAGCTAGCCATTGTTGATAATCATCTAAATCACCATCAAATTGAGCCACCATACCGCCATGAACCAGATAAAATTCATCCGTTGTTGAGCGCAATAAATGCCTATCATGGGATACCACCACTAATGCCCCTTCAAAGTCCATTAGCGCATCAGTAAGTGCTTGACGCATATCTAAATCAAGGTGGTTAGTCGGTTCATCGAGTAACAGTAGGTTAGGGCGCTGCCATACCACTAAAGCTAAAACTAAGCGCGCTTTTTCACCACCAGAAAAACGGCCCGTTGGATCCGTGACTTGGTCGCCTTTAAAGCCAAAACCACCTAGATAATCACGCAGTTGTTGCTCGGTTTGGTCAGGTGCAAGGCGGGCGATATGCTGTAATGGCGATTCATCTGCATGCAAATATTCTAATTGATGCTGAGCGAAGTACCCAAGCTTGATGCCTTTTGAGAGCGAGATTTTCCCATGTAATGGAGGCAAATCACCCGCAAGCATCTTGATCAAGGTCGATTTACCTGCTCCGTTACGGCCTAGTAAGCCGATACGTGAACCGGGAACTAGGTTCAATTTAATGGATTCTAAAATCACTTTTTCGGCGTAACCTGCGCTGACTTTTTCCATTTTCAATAATGGGTTTGGTAAGCTTTCGGGTTTACGGAATGAAAAATGGAAGGGGTTATCTACATGTGCTGGAGAAACCATTTCCATTTTTTCGAGCATTTTAATCCGGCTTTGAGCTTGTTTTGCTTTAGTGGCTTGCGCTCTAAAACGATCAATATAACTTTGTAAGTGTGCAGCTCTAACTTGTTGACTCTCATATAAAGCTTGTTGCTGTGAAAGCTTCATCGCGCGTTGCCCCTCGAACGATGAATAATTGCCGGTATACTCGAACATGGATTCTTGCTCAATATGCAGCACTTTGTCGATGATTGGGTCGAGGAAGTCCCTATCATGGGAAATCAAAATCAGGGTGCCAGAATAGCTTTTAAGCCATTTTTCCAACCAAATCACTGCATCTAAATCTAAGTGGTTCGTCGGCTCATCGAGCAGCAACAAATCTGAACGGCACAATAACGCTTGTGCAAGGTTCAAACGCATACGCCATCCACCGGAGAATGATTTTACTGGGGATTGTAGCTGGGCTTGGCTAAAACCTAAACCGTGGAGCAAGCTAGAGGCTCTTGAGCGGATCGTCCACGCATCGATAGCATCTAATTGACCGTGGATCACGGCAATCCCATGACCATCATTTTTTTCATTGGCGTGTTGTAGCTTACGCTCTAATTCACGGAACTCTCGGTCACCGTCAATCACATATTCAATACAAGGGATATCAAGGGCTGGAGTTTCTTGGTTTACCCACGCCATTGACCAATTACTTGGAAAGGTTGCTGATCCTGCCTCTGCTTGCAGTTCGCCCTTTAAGAGTGCCAGCAGTGTTGACTTCCCGCAGCCGTTTTTACCCACTAACCCAACTTTTTGTCCTGGGTTGATAGTCGCAGTTGCATTGTCCAACAGAACACGTACACCTCGGCGAATTTGTAATGAAGAGAAAACAATCATAGAAACCGTCTATTGAAAATATGTTAAATTATCGAGTTGGATATATTTGAGTAATAAAGTTATTACAGAAATATATTAAGCTTAAAGTACATTTTTGAGGCTGCATGGTAACGGAAAATTATCCGTCTGACACGCCTTTGAGGAGGGAAAGATGTCAAATACACCGAAAGTGCTCGTAGTCTATGCTCACCCATATCCAAATGAATCTGTTGCTAATCGTCAGTTACTGAATGCTATACGTGATTTTGAGCATGTTACGGTTCATGATTTATATGCGACCTACCCCGATTTTTTTATTGATATCACGGCTGAGCAAAAGCTTCTTTGTCAGCATGACATCATTGTATTTCAACATCCTCTTTACACTTATAGTTGTCCCGCTTTACTGAAAGAGTGGTTTGACCAAGTGCTAACTCGGCGATTTGCAACAGATCAGGGCTACCAAAAACTAAAAGGAAAATATTGGCGCTCGATTATTACTACCGGGGAACCGGCTACAGCTTACCAGCATGGTGGATACAACCGTTATCCATTATTAGAAATACTTCGTCCGTTTGAATTGACGGCATTGATGTGCGACATGCAGTGGTTATCGCCAAGTATTATTTATTCTGCTCGTCGGCTGGAGGGGGAACGACTACAGCAAATGATTGATGAATATAAACAATGGATGCAGCAACCCTTAAGTACCGGAGGAAATCCAAATGGATGAACTGAACCTTTTCGAGTCAGTGATCATATTTCTGTGCGCGGGTGTGGTTATGGTGCCGATTGCGCAAAAAATTCGTTTGGGAGCGGTGCTGGGGTATTTGCTAGCAGGCATCATGATTGGGCCCTTTGTATTCGGTTTTATTCACAATGTCGACGATATTCTGCATTTTTCCGAAATGGGTGTGGTTTTTCTAATGTTCCTGATTGGGTTGGAATTAAAGCCCTCTAAGCTTTGGGAACTTCGGCGATCAATTTTTGGCGTAGGCTCAGTTCAGGTTGTCGTCACTGCTGCGATTATGGCTGGGTTATTAATTCTTGCACAATTTTCATGGCAAGCGGCGGTTGTTGGTGGGCTCGGTATGGCAATGTCCTCCACGGCAATGGCATTGCAGTTAATGGATGAAAAGGGCATGTCTAAGCAAGAAAGTGGGCAGCTCGGTTTTTCTGTTTTACTTTTTCAAGATATGGCGGTTATTCCAATAATGGCGTTGATCCCACTCCTCGCAGGGGATACAGGGAGTAGCGACTGGTATAAAATTGGCTTGAAAGTTGTCGCTTTCGCTGGATTATGGATTGTCGGGCGTTATCTATTACGTCCATTATTCCGATTAGCGGCTAAGTCTGGTGTACATGAAATTTTCACAGCAGCTGCGTTACTGGTGGTTCTCGGATCAGCACTAGTGATGGAAAGCTTAGGTTTTTCAATGGCGCTCGGTACGTTTATGGCGGGGGTCATGCTAGCAGAAACGGAATTCCGCCATGAGCTAGAAATCAATATCGATCCATTTAAAGGGCTGCTTCTGGGATTATTTTTTATCTCTGTGGGTATGTCCCTTAACCTACAAGTCCTATGGAGCTACCTGCCACAGGTCTTAATTGCCGTGGTTGCTTTGGTGGCTGTAAAAGCGTTGGTTTTATATGGGTTAGGTTTTGCAGCTCGTTTACGCAATGGCGCAAGGGCTCAATTTTCTGGGGTACTCAGTCAAGGTGGGGAATTTGCATTTGTGATTTACGCGACAGCATTTGGAGCGAGTGTTATCAACGAGGTGCAGATGGATTTACTGTTGGTTGTGGTGACATTATCCATGATGACAACCCCACTTGTGATGCAGCTGATAGATGCTTATTTGAACCGTCGCTATAATCAACAACCTTTTTCCACAGAAAAACCGTTTGTTGAGGATAATGATCCCCATGTTATTTTGGTTGGTTTTGGGAGAATGGGGCAGGTTGTTGGTCGCTTACTCATGGCGAATAAGGTGAAAATTACCGTATTAGAGCAAGATGTCACCGCAATTAGTACCATGCGCCGCTATGGTTACACCGTATATTATGGGGATGCTAGAGACCTTCAACTATTACGCTCAGCGGGGGCAGATAAAGCAAAATCGATTGTTATCACTAGCAATGTTCCAGAAGAAGTGATGGAAATAGTCCGAATTTGCCAAGAAAACTTCCCTAATTTACATATTATTGCTCGTGCTGAAGGGCGTTTAGAAGCTCACGAATTACTGCATAGTGGTGTGACAGATTTTAGCCGTGAAACTTTTTCCAGTGCTTTAGAGATGGGAAGCAAAGCATTAGTCAGCACAGGAATGCATCCTCACCAAGCTTATCGAGCGAAACAGCATTTCCGTCGTCTAGATATGCGTATGCTAAGGGATGTCGTTCCTGAAAATGAAAATAGCGACAGTGGCCAAATATCACGTATTAAAGAAGCTCGCCGTGAATTAAACGAGCTTTTTGAAAAAGAGATGCAAAGAGAAAATCGCCAGCCTCATAGCTGGAATCGCGAACAGTGAAGGTAGAAAAATGGCGTCAACACGTAAACGCTTTATTGCGGGGGCTACTTGCCCTAAATGCCAGTCCCAAGATACTTTGATGATGTGGCGTGAAGATAAAATTGATGTAGTGGAATGTGTGAAGTGCGGCGATCAACAACGACAAGTTGAGGGTGATGCAACGGAGCATGTTAGAAAACAAGAAAAAGTAATCGGTATTTTTAATCCAGAGTAAGAGAATTTTGTCAATTCTCAATACAGCACACATGTTTTCCGGTACAATTGGCAAAAATTTTTCCCTTACGGGTCGTAGGAGATGTCATGAAAGTAGCAAAAGACTTGGTTGTGAGCTTAGCTTACCAAGTAAGAACAGAAGACGGTGTTTTAGTTGATGAGTCCCCAGCCAGTGCGCCAATGGACTACCTGCATGGTCGTGGTTCTTTAATTTCTGGTCTGGAAAAAGCATTAGAAGGCCGTGAAGTTGGTGAACATTTCGATGTTGAAGTCGCTTCAGACGATGCATATGGTCAGTATGATGACAACTTAGTTCAACGCGTACCAAAAGATGTATTTATGGGTGTTGATGAGTTAGAAGTGGGCATGCGTTTCTTAGCTGACACTGATATGGGTCCTGTTCCAGTTGAAATCACTGGAATCGAAGGCGATGAAGTTATCGTTGATGGTAACCACATGTTAGCGGGCCAAAACCTGAAATTTAACGTTGAAGTCATGGCTATCCGTGAAGCAACAGAAGAAGAAATCGCTCATGGACATGTTCATGGTGCAGATGGTCACGACCACGATCATGACCACGAAGGTGGTTGTTGTGGCGGTGGCGGTCATAGCCATGGTTCTGAAGGCGGTTGCTGTGGCGGTGGCGAAGGTCACGGACACGGTCAAAAACAAGGTGGTTGCGGCTGCCACTAAGCCTTAACTGTTTGTAGAAAAGGAAAGCTTATGCTTTCCTTTTCTCGTTTTAGCCCACATTAGTAATGTGGTGGCGGAGTTTCTTCCTCTGGACGTGCGAGATAGGAAGATTGTGATGCTTTTAATCTTTCAGCGACAATTCGGAGATGCTCTTGCATTTTTGACAGTTGCATTTGTTGCTCTGTGATCACTTGGTTAAGTTGTTCAATCGTCAATTCTTGGAAAGCAACTTTACTTTCTAAAAGTTCCAACCGTTGTTCAAAAGTATCTGATGCATCCATTTTAGACTCTCCTTATGGGTTCTCATCATAAAAAAACATCATAATAACCGAACATTACAAATCAACAGATAAGTTTTACTTAAAGGTATAGGCGTTGAAACCTCTTTTTGTTAATGTGGTCTAAGATATTCTTATATTAATTGTGTTAACTGACAGCTTGTTTTTTAAATTAAAGGAACAGCTATCAATAAAAGTGAGTCTCAAAGACTCGAATAATAGCTATCGGAGATTAGGATGAAATCACTGTTTAAGGCAAGTCTATTAGCAACGACATTAGCGCTGACATTTGCGGCACCGCAAGTCATGGCAGCAGAAGCAAAAGCGCAAAGCAGCGCATTCAAAAATGCAGAAGAGCGTAATGCTTACGCACTAGGTGCCTCTTTAGGCCGCTACATGCAGAATTCTTTAGATGAGCAAAAAACCATTGGTATCAACCTGGATAAAGCTCAACTGCTTGCCGGTGTTCAAGATGCATTCAACGGTAAAAGCAAAATGACAGATGCTGAAGTTGAAGAAACTTTACGTCAATTTGAAGGTCAAGTAAAAGCAGCTGCTGAGAAAAAAATTAAAGACGAAACTGTCGCTAATGAGAAAAAAGGCGCTGATTACCGTGCTGCATACGCTAAAGAAAAAGGCGTAGTAAAAACGAAATCAGGTCTGCTATACAAAATTGAAAAAGATGGTACAGGCGCAAAACCTAAAGAAGATGAAACTGTTGTTGTTCATTATAAAGGAACTTTAGTTGATGGTTCTGAATTCGATAGTTCATATGCACGTAATGAGCCACTGACAATTCCATTGAATTCAGTGATCAAAGGCTGGACTGAAGGTTTATCTAACCTGAAAAAAGGCGGAAAAATTCAGTTAGTGATCCCACCAGAATTAGCATACGGTGAGAATGGCGTTCCAGGTATCCCTGCAAACTCCACATTGGTCTTTGATGTTGAATTATTAGATATCAAACCAGCTGCAAAATAATTTTTCTCTATGAGACAAAATTGATGAAACCCAGACTTGTTCTGGGTTTTTTTGTATTCAATGGTCAATACGAGACGAAAAAAATAGTTTTGTATAAGCCTTGAGAGAAAATTTGTATTTAAAAATCTTAAATTGCATGAAACTTGTGATAAAACATACTCTCTTGCATTCATTCTCTTGACGGCAGCGCCTCGTAGTTTTAACTTCAATAGATTCGTTTTTATTTTTTATCATCATATACGTCAGCTATGAGCAATAAAATGAAGGCAAATTAGTCGAATAATGAATGCCTTGCTAGCCGACGTGATGAATTTTATACACTTTAGAAGGATGAAGTTGAAATGTCTGATGCATTACAATCCCATGATCTCAGTGATATCAATATTTTAGATAACCAACCTTTTACTGAGACAGACCATGAAATTTTAAAGTCTTATGAAGCTGCGGTTGATGGACTCGCTATGCTAATTGGTGAGCATTGTGAAATTGTTCTTCACTCTTTGGAAGACCTAAAATGTTCAGCGGTGAGAATAGCAAATGGTCAGCATACTGGTCGTAAAATTGGCTCACCAATTACTGACCTCGCGTTAAGAATGCTACACGATATGGCTGATGCGGAATCCAATGTATCAAAAGCTTACTTTACTAAGGCAAAAAGTGGCGATTTAATGAAATCGGTCACTATTGCGATTCGTAATCGTAAGCAGCGTGTCATTGGTTTATTGTGCATCAATATGAACTTAGATGTTCCTTTCTCTGAGATTATCAAAAGCTTTGTGCCAGAAGAAAAGCAAGAGATTACATCTGATGTTAACTTTGCATCGTCTGTTGATGATCTTGTTGCACAAACTTTGGAATACACCATTGAAGAAGTGAGTAATGATCGCAACGTATCGAATAACGCGAAGAACAAGCAAGTTGTACTCAACCTTTATGAAAAAGGTATTTTCGATATTAAAGATGCGATTAACCAAGTTGCAGATCGCCTAAACATCTCTAAGCACACCGTTTATTTATATATCCGCCAATTTAAGAGTGGTGAATGAGTAAGCCAAACCCATTAACTTACTGCTTATTAGTCACTGGACCTGCTTATGGCACTTCGCAAGCTGCGAGTGCCTACCAGTTTGCCAAAGCTCTACTGAAAGCGGGGCATATTTTGAAAACCCTATTTTTTTATCAAGATGGGGTTCTCAACGGTAACGTGCTCACCTCACCGGCTACGGATGAATTCGATTTAGTCAATGCATGGCGGAAGTTAGCACAAGAATCTGGTTGTGAAATGCATATCTGTGTCGCCGCAGGATTACGTCGTGGAATTATTGATAAAGAGCAAGCAGCCTCATTATCATTACCTACACATAATTTATCGGACGGTTTCATCATGAGTGGTTTAGGCAGTCTTGCTGAAGCTATGTTAACAACTGACCGCACTATCCAGTTTTAAGCTGCGATTTTATTGAAGGTATCTTGTGAAAAAAATTGCCTTTGTTTTTACCACCATACCTCATGGAAGTGCCAGTGGGCGAGAAGGGCTAGATGCATTGTTAGCAACATCTGCATTGAGTGACGATATCAGTGTTTTCTTTATTTCTGATGGTGTTTGCCAGCTACTCGGATATCAACAACCTAAAGAAATTCTGGCGCGCGACTATATCTCGACATTTAAAATTTTGCCTCTATATGACATCGAAAATATTTACATATGTATGGACTCATTACAGGAAAGAGGCATTAGCCAACAAAATGAATGGGTTGTTCCTCCGGAGTTTTTAACGGCGCAGCAAATCAAAGAAAAATTGTCATCTTGCGATGTCGTGCTTAAATTTTAAGCTTGCGCTCAAATTTTGATCTGTAGTAGGATCCCGTCCATGCTATACACAATCGCTACCTCCCCGTTTAAATGTGATTTTCCCGCTATATTGCGGTTAATAACAAACAATGACGCTGTTCTACTGATGCAAGATGGGGTTGTCGCCGCCATTGCGCACTCAAAGTACCTCGCTGAATTACAAAACAGCGGTGCTCAAATTTACGCCTTAGATGTTGATATTAACGCCAGAGGATTGCAGAAAAAAATTTCTGACAACGTTTCTATCATCACATATCAAGGTTTTGTGACACTGACTGAGGCTCATAAGCAACATTTTGCCTTATAAAGTCACTAAAAGTTGTATATTTCTTGACACCTGAGCCAGTCGGCAATAAAATTTCGCGTCCTCGTGTATCGTCATGTTGGCGAACGAGGTCAAAATCCGTGTTTACGAAGCAAAAAAACCAGGAGCTTTTTTAATAATGGCAACTATTAATCAGCTGGTACGCAAATCTCGTAGCTCGAAAGTTGTTAAAAGCAACGTTCCAGCACTGGAAGCTTGCCCGCAAAAACGTGGCGTATGTACTCGTGTATATACTACCACTCCAAAGAAACCAAACTCAGCATTACGTAAAGTATGCCGTGTTCGTTTAACTAACGGTTTCGAAGTTTCTTCCTACATCGGTGGTGAAGGCCACAACTTGCAGGAACACTCCGTAATCCTGATCCGTGGCGGTCGTGTTAAAGACTTGCCAGGTGTGCGTTATCACACCGTTCGCGGAGCACTGGACTGTTCTGGTGTTAAAGACCGTAAGCAAGCTCGTTCTAAATACGGCGCGAAGAAACCTAAGGCTTAATGGATTTCCGTTAAGTAAGGCCAAACATTTTCATCTTAATGTCAAAATACTCTCGTAGAGTTTTGGACAAACCTGAATTAACAACGGAGTAATATCCATGCCACGTCGTCGCGTAATTGGTCAACGTAAAATTCTTCCAGATCCTAAGTTCGGATCAGAATTACTGGCCAAGTTTGTGAATATCCTGATGGTAGACGGGAAAAAATCTACTGCTGAAGCAATCGTATATAACGCACTTGAGCTCCTTGCTCAGCGTTCTGGTAAAACTGAACTTGATGCATTCGAATTAGCACTGGATAACGTGCGTCCGACTGTCGAAGTTAAATCTCGCCGTGTTGGTGGTTCAACTTACCAAGTTCCAGTTGAAGTTCGCCCGGTTCGTCGTAATGCCCTGGCAATGCGTTGGATCGTTGATGCTGCTCGTAAACGCGGTGATAAATCTATGGCACTTCGCCTGGCAAACGAATTATCAGACGCTGCTGAGAACAAAGGTTCATCTGTTAAGAAACGTGAAGACGTTCACCGTATGGCAGAAGCTAACAAGGCGTTCGCACACTACCGTTGGTAATTTCTTACTGATATTAGTGATGTATCTCAGGGTAGCCTTTCGCTACCCTTTATATGATAAATTGAACGCCCACGAGAGAGGAAAAAATGGCCCGTCAAACGCCCATAGCACGCTATCGTAATATCGGTATCAGTGCACACATCGACGCCGGTAAAACCACAACTTCTGAACGTATTCTGTTCTATACTGGTGTAAACCATAAAATTGGTGAAACTCACGAAGGTTCTGCAACAATGGACTGGATGGAGCAGGAGCAAGAGCGTGGTATTACTATCACTTCCGCTGCGACTACGGCATTCTGGTCTGGTATGGCAAAACAGTTCGAGCCACACCGTATCAATATCATCGACACCCCAGGACACGTTGACTTCACAATCGAAGTAGAACGTTCTATGCGTGTTCTTGATGGTGCAGTAATGGTTTACTGTGCGGTTGGTGGTGTTCAGCCACAGTCTGAAACTGTATGGCGTCAGGCTAACAAATATAAAGTTCCACGTATCGCGTTCGTTAACAAAATGGACCGTATGGGTGCGAACTACTTACGCGTTGTTGAGCAATTAAAAACGCGTTTAGCAGCTAACCCAGTTCCACTTCAAATTCCAGTAGGCGCAGAAGAAGGCTTCACTGGTGTTGTTGACCTGATCAAAATGAAAGCGATCAAGTGGAGCGATGAAGACCAAGGTGTTACCTTCGAATACGAAGATATCCCTGCAGATCTTCAAGACTTAGCTGAAGAATGGCACAACTATTTAGTTGAATCCGCAGCAGAAGCATCAGAAGATCTGATGGAAAAATATCTGGGCGGTGAAGACCTGACTGAAGACGAGATTAAAGCTGCACTTCGTCAACGTGTTCTGGCAAGCGAAATTATCCTGGTTACTTGTGGTTCTGCGTTTAAGAACAAAGGTGTTCAGGCGATGCTGGATGCAGTTGTTGAGTACTTACCAGCACCTACAGACGTACCTGCAATCAACGGTATTCTGGATGATGGTAAAGATACTCCAGCTGAGCGTCATGCAAGTGATGATGAGCCGTTCTCCTCTTTAGCATTTAAAATTGCAACTGACCCGTTCGTTGGTAACCTGACATTCTTCCGTGTTTACTCCGGTGTTGTTAATTCAGGTGATACTGTACTGAACCCAGTTAAATCTAAGAAAGAACGTTTTGGTCGTATCGTTCAGATGCACGCTAACAAGCGTGAAGAGATTAAAGAAGTTCGCGCTGGTGACATCGCGGCTGCTATCGGTCTGAAAGACGTAACTACAGGTGATACTTTATGTGCTATCGATGCACCAATCATCCTGGAGCGTATGGAATTCCCAGAGCCAGTAATCTCTGTTGCAATTGAACCAAAAACTAAAGCTGACCAAGAAAAAATGGGTATCGCACTTGGCCGTTTGGCTCAAGAAGATCCATCATTCCGCGTATCAACCGATGAAGAGACTAATCAGACTATCATCGCTGGTATGGGTGAATTGCACTTGGACGTTCTGGTTGACCGTATGCGTCGTGAATTTAAAGTTGAAGCGAACGTTGGTAAACCTCAAGTTGCTTACCGTGAAGCAATCACGATGAAAGTGACTGACATTGAAGGTAAACACGCGAAACAGTCTGGTGGTCGTGGTCAGTACGGTCATGTCGTTATCGATATGTACCCACTGAACAAGGCAGACAAAGACGGCGTCAACATGGAATACGAATTTGTCAACGACATTAAAGGTGGTGTGATTCCTAGCGAATACATCCCTGCGGTTGATAAAGGTCTCCAAGAGCAGCTGAAATCTGGTCCATTAGCTGGTTACCCAGTTGTGAACATGGGTGTTCGTCTGCACTTCGGTTCTTACCATGATGTCGACTCCTCAGAATTGGCGTTTAAATTGGCAGCATCGCTGGCATTTAAAGACGGCTTCAAAAAAGCGAAACCAGTTCTGCTTGAGCCAATCATGAAAGTTGAGGTGGAAACACCTGAAGACTACATGGGTGATGTAATTGGTGACCTGAACCGTCGTCGTGGTATGATTGAAGGTATGGATGACTTACCTACTGGTAAAGTTGTTCGTGCACAAGTACCATTATCCGAAATGTTCGGTTATGCTACTGACCTGCGTTCTCAGACACAAGGTCGTGCTTCATACTCTATGGAGTTCCTGAAGTACAATGAAGCGCCAAACAACGTTGCACAAGCTGTAATCGAAGCTCGTAACGCTAAATAATCGATTTTTATCGATAACAACTTTAATTTAAGTTCCTTCTTTATAGTAAAGAGGGAACTCCATAAGGAATAGAGTCG